>CAZHQA010000100.1:0-16663 GCA_964533955.1 uncultured Reyranella sp.
CCATGCAGACCGTCCGCATGATCGCCGTGCTGTTCATCGGGCCGGTGCTGACCAAATACATCGTGCTGCACACCAACCCGGCGCCGAGCTTCGATGTCGAAAAACCGCCGGGCCGGGACCCTGAGGCGAGATAGGGCAGTTACCAAAAGTAACGCTTATAAAAACGAAAAAAACACGGGGGTCCCCTCGGCCAAGCCCTAGCTGGGATCGGGTGATTGCTTTCGGGTAACCCTTCGAATAACGGAAAACACGCTTTCCCACCCGCCAATCAGTCCGAACGTATATAGTTCATTATTATACACTACGCGTGTATCTTGGTCCAGTAGTTGTAGCTTGGCCGATGGTTTCGGCGGTATAGGGTGATGCCATGACCGCCATCCACGACATGAGCGCGACCGAGATCCTTGGCGCCTATAAGAGCAGGAAACTCTCTCCCGTCGACGTCACCGACGCCGTCATCCGCCGCATCGAGGCTTGGGAGCCCAAATTGAAGGCGCTCTACGCGCCGGATTTCGAAGGGGCCCGCAAGGCCGCCAGGCAGGCCGAGAGCCGCTGGCAGGCGGGCACGCCGCAGGGCGCGCTCGACGGCGTGCCGATCACCATTAAGGAGAACATCGCGACCCAGGGCGTGCCGGTGCCGCTCGGCACGGCGGCGACCGAGCTGGTGCCCGCGGCGGCCGATGCGCCGGCGGCGGCGCGGGTGCGCGAGGCCGGCACCATCATCCTCGCCAAGACTACCATGCCGGACTACGGAATGCTGTCGTCGGGCCGCAGCTCCTTCCATCCGCTGACGCGCAATCCCTGGAACCTCGCCTGGAATCCCGGCGGCTCGAGCGCCGGCGCCGGCGCGGCGGCGGCGGCGGGCTACGGTCCGCTTCATCTCGGCACCGACATCGGCGGCTCGGTGCGCCTGCCGGCCTGCTGGAACGGCATCTTCACCCTGAAGCCCAGCCTCGGCCGTGTGCCGGTCGATCCGCCGTTCCTCGGCCGCGTCGTCGGGCCGATGACGCGCAGCGTGGCCGACAGCGCGCTGCTGATGGCCGAGATTTCGAAACCGGACTGGCGCGACCACATGAGCCTGCCGCCGGCCGCGATCGATTGGCAGGCCGGTCCGCTCGAGCCGAAAGGACTGAAGATCGGCCTGCATGTCGATGCCGGCTCGGGCCTGCCGACCGATCCCGAGGTCAAGGCTGCGATCGAGGCGGCCGCCAAGCTGTTCGCCGCGGCAGGCGCCAGCGTCGAGCCGATGGAGGGTTTCCTGTCGCCTGAGATGCTGCACCTGCAGGACCTGTTCTGGCGCGTGCGCAGCTGGGTGGATTTCTCGGGCATGAGCCATGCCCGACAGGCGAGCGTGCTGCCCTTCATCGCCGACTGGTGCCGCGGCGGCGCCGATGCCTCGGGCGCCACGGTGATCAAGGGCGTCAACAACTACATGGCGATCCGCGCCGCCGCGGTGAAGGCCACCCAGCCGTTCGACTATGTGCTGTCGCCGGTGTCGCCCGTGCCGACCTATCCCGCCGAGTGGGAAACACCGACCAACGACGTCAAGCGGCCGCTCGAGCACATCTCCTTCACCATGCCCTACAACATGAGCGAACAGCCGGCCGCCTCGATCAACTGCGGCTACACCGGAGAGGGCAAGCCGATCGGCCTGCAGATCGCCGGCCACCGCTTCGACGATCTCGGCGTCATGCGGCTGTCGCGCTGGTATGAGACCGCGAGAGGCCCGCAGAAGAAATGGCCCGACCCCTCATGATCCTTTGGACCGCGGGCCTCGAGGCCCGCATCATGATCATGAGCGGGCCTGGAGGCCCGCGATCCAGAAGACCATGAAACCGCTCGGCATCCTGATGCTCGACACGCGCTTCCCGCGCATCGAGGGCGATATCGGCAATCCGGCATCGTTCGATTTCCCGGTGATCTACCAGCGGCTCGAAGGCATCGGCCCGTCCGCTGCGGTGGCTGCCCATCCGGACCGCCCGCGCGTCATGGCGGCCCTGTCGGCCAATGCGCAGAAGCTGGCGGCTGCGGGCGCCGCCGGCATCGGCACGAGCTGCGGCTTCCTCGCGCTCTATCAGCAGGAACTGGCCGGCATGTCGCCCGTACCGGTCGCCACCTCGGCGCTGATGCTGATCCCCACGCTGGCCGGCCGGAAAGTCGGCGTGATCACCGCGTCGGCCCGCAACCTCACGTCCGCCCATCTCGTGGCGGTCGGGGCGCCGGCCGATACGCCGGTCGAGGGCATGCCCGAGGGGGGCTCCTTCGCCGCCACCTTCCTGGCCAACGGCACGACGCTCGATCGCGACGCGGTCGAGCAGGAATCCGTCGCCGCCGGCCGGAGCCTGCTGGCCCGTCATCCCGGAATCGAGGCGATCGTGCTCGAATGCACCAACCTGCCGCCTTACGGCGCGGCCCTGAAACGTGCACTGGGCGTGCCGGTCTACGACGTGCTCGATCTGTTGCGCGACTTTCGGAAGCGGCTGGGCTGACTGGCCCTCTATTTGCTGCGATAGTCGCGGCGTGAAAACGCTGCAGGGGATGCGGCTCAAAGGGGGTTCCACGATGGGCAAATTCGGCTTCTTGATCGCGGCGGCGCTGCTCGCCGGCCTGCCGGCCGGTCCGTCTGCCCGGGCGCAGGACATCGGCATCGGCCTCGACATTCCGCTCTCGGCGCCGGGTGACGCGACGGGCGGTCAGTTGATTCGCCGCGGCGCCGAAATCGGCATCGACATGGCCAATGCCTCGGGCGGAGCGCTGGGCAAGAAGTTCAAGCTCTTCGTCACCGATTCGCAGAGCACGCCGGCGATGGGCGTTGCCAACTACCGCCGCCTGGTCGGCGAAGACAAGGTCGTGGCGGTGACCGGCTTCTTCCACAGCTCGGTTGCGCTCGGCATCAACGAGGTCGCCAAGGAGATGGGCATCCCGACCCTGTCGGTGCAGGCCTCGGCGTCCGACATCACGGCCAAGCACTACGACATCGCCTTCCGCACCCACGCCGTCGATCCGGTGCGCGTCGCGGCCTGGATGGATTTCATCAAGAAGAAGGGATTCAAGAAGATCTCGATGATCGCCGAGACCACCGACTACGGTATCGGCCTCGCCGACGAGACGATCGCCCAGAACAAGGCGGGCAACTTCGGCCTCGAGATCCAGAAGCTGACGGTCGACAACAAGGCGACCGACTTCACGCCCCAGCTCCTGCAGGTCAAGGCGTTCAAGCCGGACCTGGTGCTCAACATCGCGGTCGGCCAGCCGGTCGACCTGATCATGGACCAGGCCACGACCATCGGACTCCTGCCGGCGACGCCGATGCTGATCTCCTACGATGCGCCGACGCGGCCGCAATACTGGAAGCTCCATGCCAAGAACGGCGACGGCATCTACTTCATCGCCTACTACTCGCCCAAGGCGCCGCTCAGCGACCTCGGTCAGGCCTTCGCCAAGATCTACAAGGAGAAGTACAAGGAGGATCCGGTGTACGGCGCGCTGAACGGCTTCGGCGCGATCATGATCTTCCAGCAGGCCATCAAGGCCGCCAACAGCACCGACCCCAAGGCCCTGATCAAGGCGCTCGAGGACGGCAAGTTCAAGAGTTGGCCCGACGCCACAGTGACCTTCCCGCGTGCGGACGGCGTCTACTGGCACAACTGGGTGCCGCCGGTGCTGATCCTGCAGTACACCAAGCCCGACCAGGACTGGAAGGAAGCGACGGTCGTCGTCTCGTATTCCAAGTAGCGCAAGCCGGGGCATGACGAGGACAGGTCGGATCGGATTTCCTTCCCCATTCAGATGGGGAAGTGCCCGCGTCGTGCGCGGGCGATGGGGTCATGAGCCACGGTCCGCGGCTCATGACCCATCCGTCGGCGTGCCACGCCGACACCTCCCCCGATGACGGGGGAGGAAATGCTTCGGCCTTAGCGGATGTTCTCGACCGAACTCGTCGTCCAGACCGCGATCTCCGGCGTCATGATCGGCGTGCTCTACGCCCTCATGGCGCTGGGCATCACGTTCATCTACTCGATCATGCGCATGATCAACTGGGCGATGGGCGAGTTCTACATGATCGGCAGCTACCTGCAGTACATGCTGGTGGCCTTCCTGCTCGGGCCCGACCTGTGGTGGCTCGCCATCCCGCTCTCCGCCGCCGGCGTCTTCGTGCTCGGCCTGGCGACCGAGTGGTCGCTGATCAAGCCGATCTTCAGCAAGCCGCCGGAAGTGCGCAACGACTACGCCACCGTGGTGACGCTCGCCCTGTTGTTGCTGCTGCGCAGCCTCGCCACCGGCATTGCCGGGCCCAACCAGTTCACTCCCGGCTCGGACCTGCCGATCGTCATGGTCGGGCCGATGCCGCTCGCCGGCGCGCGGGTCGCCGCCTTCGTGTTCGCGCTGGTGGCGCTCGGATTGTTCTGGGCGGTGCTGCGCTACACCTGGTATGGGCTGGCGCTGCGCGCCGCCTCGCAGAGCCGGGTCGGCGTGCAGACCGCCGGCATCGACGTCTTCGCCATCGACCGCGTGGCCTTCGGCATCGGCGTCGCGCTGGCCGGCCTGGCCGGCGCGCTGCTGGCGCCGGTCTTCCTGGTCTTCCCGACCAACGGCCTGATCACGACCGTGAAGGGCTTCGAGATCGTGGTGATCGGCGGCCTCGGCTCGATCCCCGGCGCGCTGATCGCCGGCGTCCTGCTCGGCCTGATCGAATCGTTCGGCGCCGCCTTCGTCGACTCGGCCTACCAGAACATCTACGGCTTCGCCCTGGTCCTGCTGATCCTGGTGCTGAAGCCCACCGGCCTGTTCGGCGAGCGCGGCCGCGAGGCATGATGGACGCTGCCCTCGAGACGCACGGCCTGCGCAAGCGCTTCGGGGGCCTGCTGGCGACCAATGATGTCAGCCTGAGCGTCGGCCGGGGCGAGGTGCGCGGCCTGATCGGCCCCAACGGCGCCGGCAAGACGACCCTGGTCAATCTCGTCACCGGGGTCTACGAGCCCGACGCCGGCGAGGTCAAGCTCGCCGGCCAGAGCCTGTCGGGGCTCGCCATGCACGAGATCGCTCGGCTCGGGCTGGTGCGCTCCTTCCAGGTGACGCGGCTGTTCGGCGGCATGACGGTGCGCGAGAATCTGATGACCGCGTTCCTGGCGCGGCGCCGGCCGGGTAACGGCGCCGCCGAGACCGAGCGCCTGATCGACGTCACCACGCTCCGGCCGCTCGCCGACACCCAGGCCAAGAAGCTGTCGGGCGGCCAGCGTGCGTTGCTCCAGATGGCTTGCGGTTTCGTCGTGCCGGGCACCTGCTACGTGCTCGACGAGCCGTTCGCCGGCATCAATCCGGTGATCAAGGACGCCATGATCGACATGATCGTCGACGTGAACCGGCGGACCGGCGCCACCTTCCTGATCGTCAGCCACGAGATGGCGGTCATTCGCCGGCTCTGCCCGCAGGTCACGGTGATGATGGAGGGCCGCGTCGCCGCCCAGGGCACGCTCGACGAGGTCGCACGCCTGCCCGAAGTGGTCGCGGGCTATCTCGGCAAGGCGCTGGAATGACGACGCCCCTGCTCGCCGTCGACGATGTCTTCGCTGCCTACCAGAGCGGCGTCGACATCCTGCAGGGCATGTCGCTGACCGTGCCGGCCGGCGGCTTCGTGCTGGTGATCGGGCCCAACGGCGCCGGCAAGTCGACGCTGCTCAAGACCATCTTCGGCCTGCTCGGCGCCCACAAGGGCGGGATCGTGCTCGACGGCCGGGCCATCGTGGGCCTCGCGCCGCACGAGGTGAAGCGGCTCGGCGTCTCCTATGTGCCGCAGGAGCTCAACACCTTTCCGCATCTTACAGTCGAGGAAAATCTGCGGGTCGGCGGCTGGACGCTGCGCAAGGACGGCGCGCGGCTCCGCCGGCGCATCGCGCGCATCTACGAGATCTTTCCGGTGCTGGCCGGGCGGCGCGGCGACAAGGCGGGCGCCTTGAGCGGAGGGCAGGGCCGCATGCTTTCGGTCGCGCGCGAGATGATCACCGAGCCGCGCCTGATGCTGGTCGACGAGCCGACGGTCGGCCTGGCGCCCAACCTGGCCGAGCAGGTCTACCAGCTGCTCCAGACGGCGCGGCGCGCCATCCCGACGACCATCCTGCTGGTCGACCAGAACGTCAGCGACGCGCTGCGCCACGCCGAGGACGTGGTGATGATGAATCTCGGCCGGGTGAAGGCGGCGGGCCCGGTCGCCGAATTCGGCGAGGAGCGCGTGCGCACGCTCATCCAGGAGTGCCTGCTGGGATGAGCACGCCTTTCCGCCAATCGACGATCGCCATCCTGGTCGCCGCCCTGGTGCTGGCGCCGCTGCCGCTGGTCGCCGGTGGCTTCGCGCTGCACGTCATGGCGATCGGATTCTACTACGTGATCCTGGCGGCGAGCTGGAACCTGCTGGCCGGCTACACCGGCCAGTTCTCGCTGGCCCATCATGCCTTCGCCGCGATCGGCGCCTACACCTCGGGCCTGCTCGGCTATCACCTCGGCGTCTCGCCCTGGCTCGGCATCCCGGCCGGCGTGCTGCTGTCGGCGGCCATGGGGTTCGTGCTCGGCCGGCTGGTGCTGCGCATGCGGGCGATCTATCTCGCCATCGCCACCTGGGCCTTCGCCGAGACGGTCCACATTTATCTCACCGCCGACTACGCCTTCACCCGCGGCGAGCTCGGCCTCAGCGTCAAGCCGCTCTACGGCAACATCGATCCGCTGCCCTACTACTACACCTTCCTCGGGCTGACCGCGGTTCTGCTGATCGCCATGCGCGCGCTGATCGACTCGCCGCTCGGCTATTTCATGCGCGCCATCAAGGACGACGAGCTGCGCGCGCGCAGCCTCGGCATCGATGCCACGCGGGTCAAGGTCGCGATCTTCGTCATCTCGAGCGCCATCGCCGGCCTCGCCGGCGGCGTCTACGGGCACTACACGGTGCTGCTCAGCCCGCAGATGGTCGATTTCAGCGAGATGGCCAAGATCGTGATCATGGTGGTGATCGGCGGCTTCGGCACCTTCCTCGGCCCGATCATCGGCGCCGAGCCCGTCCAGGTCGTCATGACCTGGCTGCAGAAATACGGCGAATGGAACCTCGCCATCTTCGCGCTGATCGTCATCCTGCTGATGCGCTTCAGCATGGAAGGCCTGGCCAGCCTGTTCACGCCGCTGTGGCGCCGCCTGTGGGCGCGCCATGCCTGACCTCGATTGCGACGTCGTCGTCGTCGGCTCCGGCGCGGCCGGGCTCGCGGCGGCGCTGGCCGCGGCTGTCCACGGTGCCAGGGTCGTCGTGCTCGAAAAGACCGCCATGCTCGGCGGCACGACGGCGATGTCGTCGGCCGGCACCTGGGTGCCGGCCAATCACCACATGGTGGCCGCCGGGCTCGAGGACTCGGCCGACGAAACGCTCACCTACCTGCGCGCCACCGCGCCGCCCGGTTGGGCCGAGACCGAGGACGAGTTGTGGCAGGCGCTGGCCGAAAACTCGGCGCCCATGCTGCGCTTCCTCGAGAGCCACACGCCGCTGCGCTTCGAGCTGGTCAACCATCCCGATTTCTACGTCGAGGCGCCGGGCGGCAAGCTGTTCGGCCGCATGGTGTCGCCCACCCTGATCAGCCGCTACAAGCTCGGCCGCTGGTGGAACAAGGTGCGGCCGTCGGTCAAGCCGCAGTACTTCACCTACAAGGAAATGGTGGGCGGGATCCTCAAGGATCCGTGGCGCAGCGTGCTGCGCATGGGGCCGGCTCTCGCCTGGCGCTTCGTCACCGGCAAGGTCGGCCTGGGCAACGGACTGGTCGTCGGCCTGGCGCGCGGCTGCCTCGATCACGGCTGCCGCATCGTGCTGCGGGCCGATGTGAAGAAGCTCGTGCTCGACGGCGGCAGCGTCGCCGGCGTCGAGGCCTTCGTCGACGGCAGTCGCCGGACGATCCGCGCGGCCAAGGGCGTGATCCTCGCCACCGGCGGCTTCGACTGGGCGGCTGACTACATGCCCCGGCACTTTCCCGGCATGGAACTGATCGGCGCGCCGCGCAGCAACACGGGCGATGGTCAGCGCATGGCGGCCGAGGTCGGCGCCGAACTCGACCACATGGACCAGGCCAACATCGCGCCGGTAACTTTCACGCCCTACGAGGGCCATCGTCACGCCCAGCCGTTGTACGAGACCTACACGCCGCACTGCATCCTGGTGAACCAGCACGGCGAGCGCTTCGTCAGCGAGGGCAGCGCCGCGCTGGGCTCCGCGCTCGACGAGCGCGGACCCGACGGCAAGCCGCGGCACCTGCCGGTCTGGCGCATCTTCGATGCGCGCTACAAGCACACGCTCGGCATGCACTATGCGGCGAAGGATCCGGCTTTCGTGCGCCGGGCCGACACGCTCGAGGCCCTGGCCGGACAGATCGATCTCGATCCCCAGAAGCTCCGCGCCACCGTCGAGCGCTTTAACGGCTGGTCGAAGGAAGGCGTCGATCGCGACTTCCATCGCGGCGAGACGGCGTGGGAGCGCTACTACACCGGCCCGGGCGACAGGGCGCTCGGCACCGTCGAGCAGCCGCCGTTCTTCGCCGCGCCCTTTCTCTATGCCAGCCTGGGCACCAAGGGCGGTCCGCGCACCAACCGCCATTGCCAGGTGCTGCGCCAGGACAAGAGCATGATCGGCGGGCTCTATTGCGCCGGCATCGCCATGGCCCATCCGATCGGCACCAAGGCCGTCGGCGCCGGCACCACCATCGGCCCCTGCCTGACCTTCGGCTACATCGCCGGACGCGCGATCGCGCGGAGCAACCGGTAGCCGTCGATTGTCCTGGTCCCGACTTCTCCCACCGCAGGGGAGGGGAGAAAGGAAACCATGCCCTCCCCCGAAGACGGGGATGGGAAGAGAAGGGGAGAGGAGAGAGGGGGTTACACGAGGTCGGGGCCGCGCTAGCGTCGGACATGTTCCTGCGCAGCTTCCTGGCGACGATGGCTGTGGCGCTGCCGGTCCTTGGCCAGCAGGCCGTGCCTGTCCCCGACTGCACGGTCGATGTGGCGGTCGCGAAGAACCTCAGGCTCGATGTCGTCTATCGCTGCCGCTCGACCGCGGCGCTCACCTTCGCGCCCGACGACCAGGACGTTGCCTCGAATGTGTCGAGCTCGAGCAGCGCCCGGATCGAGCCGGTGAACGGCATTGTCGAGAAGCGCTACCGCTACGACCTCGCGGAGTACGCGCGCGCCGTCAATTCGCCGGCGGCCGGCATCAAGCGCGGCGATACCGTGCTGGCGCCGATCCCCGGCTGGCTGCTCGAGCCGCGCGGCTTTGACCATCTGCCGGTGATCGACATCCGCGCCCAGCTGCCCGAAGGGTTTTCCTTCGCGGCCGGCCTGCCGAAAGTGGGCGATGCCTGGCGGCTCGCCGGCACGCGCGTCGGCTTCGCGGGCTACAGCGCCATCGGCCGCTTCACCCTGGAAGAGATCGCCGTGCCCGCGCCTGGCTCGCTGCGCCCGGGAAAGGCCGGGGAACCGGGCGTCCTGCGGCTCGCCATCCTCGACGGCTTTTCCAAGGAGGCCGCGGCCGACCTGGTCGACTGGGTGCGCCGCACCGCCCAGGCCGAGGCCAACTACTGGCAGGGCTTCACGGCGCGGCAGATGATGGTCGGCCTGGTGCCGGTGCAACGCGCCGGCGTCGGCTACGGCCGCACCGTATCGGGCGGCGGCGCCACGGTGATGGTCGAGGTCGGCACCAGCGTCGACCGGCGCCGCCTGTTCAACGACTGGGTGCTGGTGCACGAGCTGATCCACACCGGCATGCCCTATGTGCGCGGCCGCGGCACCTGGATGATGGAGGGTGCGGCGACCTACATCGAGCCGATCATCCGCGCGCGCGCCGGCTGGAAGACCGAGGAAGAGGTCTGGAAGGAATGGGTCGACAACATGCCGCGCGGCGTGGCGGCCTTCGCCTCGGGCCTGCCCAACGCCTCCGGCCAGCAGAACTACTGGGCGGGCGCCACTTTCATGCTGATGGCCGACATCGGCATGCGTCGCGCCAGCAACGGCGCGAAGGGGCTGGAGGATTGCCTGGCGGGCGCGCTGTGGAGCGGACTCGACGCGCCGCAGACCGTGCAGGTGAGCGACTATGCTGCCGCCTGCGATCGCGCCGCCGGGACCACCGTCATGACCGAGCTGGTCGATCGCTACTACCGCAGCACGCAGGCGGTCGACCTCGAGGCGCTGTGGAAGGAACTCGGCGTTGCCGAGGTCGGCGGCCGCATCGTGCTCGACGACGGCGCGCCCTCGGCCAGATGGCGCAAGATGATCGTCATGGGCCCACCCGGCACCCCACCCAAGCCGGTCAAGCTGCCATGGGAATCCTGAACTCATGTTCCTCTCCCCCGAAGACGGGGAGGGGGAAGAGAGTCATGATGCCTCTCCCTCTCGCGGGGGGAGCACGAGATGAGAGTGAAGAAATGAAAGGCGTCTGGCTGGAAGACCTCACCTGGCCCGAGGCCAGGGAACGGTTCGCGGACGATCCCGTCGTGGTCGTGCCGATCGGTGCCGCCGCCAAGGCGCATGGCGCGCATCTGCCGCTCAAGACCGACGCGCTCACGGCGCGCGCCCTCGGTCAGGGGCTGATCGAGCGGCTGGCCGTGATCGCCGCCCCGGTCCTGGGCTTCGGCTTCTACCCCGCCTTCACCGGTTTCGCCGGCAGCCAGCATCTTTCGGCCGATACCTTCAAGGCCGTCGTGCGCGAGCTGGTGGCCGACTTCCAGGCCCAGGGCGTGAGCCGCATCGCGCTGATCAACACCGGCGTCTCGACCGAGAAGCCGCTCGACGAGGTGGCGAAGGAGCGGGGCGACGTGCTGGTCCTGCACATGCGCGAGCTTGGCCGCGAAGCCGACGCGCTGATCGAGCACAAGGAAGGCGGCCATGCCGACGAGCGCGAGACCTCGGTGATGCTGGCGCTCGAACCGCGCAGCGTGCGCATGGACCAGCTTGCGCTCGCCGGCCCGTTCCAGCAGACCGCTGCCACGGGCGATCCGCGTCGCGCCACCTCGTTCAAGGGCGAGCGCCTGATGGCCGCCCGTATCGACGACCTCGTCGCCGCGCTCACCGGGCGCTGGTCTGATCTCGTCGATTTCCCCTCTCCCAACCTCTCCCCCTAGCGGGGGAGAGGGGGAAGAAATTCATTCATGTTTCTCTCCCCCGCTAGGGGGAGAGGTTAGGCGAGGGGGTCACCACCCAGCGAATTGACGCTGGCGATCTCGACCTGGTTGGTGTTGTAGGTCGTGGCGCCGCAGGGTGCGGAGCGGTCGGCAGTCAGGACGTTTGTCGAGCCGCCGCGGTCGGCGCCGCCGTCGCCGGGCGTAAACCACGCCCCTTCCTTCATTGCGACGACGCCTTGCAGGATGCGGTCGGTCACGCGGACCGTGAGCCGGCTCTCGCCTTGCGCATTGTAGACGCGCACCAGATCGCCGTCGGCGATGCCGCGCCGGCTGGCGTCGGCCGGGTTCATCCAGACGTCGTCGGGATCGACCCGCGCGAGGCGGGGCTGGTTGCCGTGGATCGAATGCGTGCGCGCGCGCGACTTGGCGCAGCACAGCAGCAGCGGGTAGGGCGAATCGGGATCGACCGGCGCGATCCAGGTCGGGATCGGCGCGATGCGGCCGAGGCCGTAGGGATCGGGCGTCTCGGCGAGCTTCATCGAGTAGATCTCGATCTTGCCCGACGGCGTCGAGAACCTGTGCGTGTCGGGATCGCGGATCTGGCGGGCGAAGGCCACAGCGTCGTCGGGCGGCGCGAAACGCGCCACGCCCTTCTCGCGGAACGTCTCGAAGTCCGGAATGGCCTCGCCGGTCAGCTCGCGCAGCCAGCCCATCTCGCTCTTGTCGCTGTAGCCTTCCACGCCGACGCGGGCGGCCAGCTCGGCGAAGATGTCGAAGTCGTTGCGGCATTCGTACATCGGCTGGATCGCCTGCTTCATGAAGATCGCGTAGTGCAGCGCCCCGGCCCACGGCGTGTGCACGTCGTTGCGCTCCCAGAAGGTGGTGGCGGGCAGCACGATGTCGGCGTAGCGCACCGTGGGCGTCAGGAAATTGTCCTGGCCGACGAAGAATTCGACGCGCTAGAGCGCCTCGATCATCTTGTTGGTGTTGGGGCACTGGTTGAACAGGTTGCCGCCCGCCGCATAGATCAGCTTGATGTCGGCCGGGTAGCCGCCGGCCTTGCCGCGTGCCAGCAGGTCGGCGAGCAGCGGCGAGGAGACGCGCGCGCCGGTCGGGTTGGTCCCGGTCGGCAGGCTCTTGATGCCGCTCGAGCCCGTGACGCCGTTGCTGGTGCCCGAATTGCCGCCGGGGATGCCGACATTGCCGGTGAGGGCGGCGAGCGCATAGAGCGCACGATGGTACTGCTCGCCGAAGGCGGTGCGTCCCGGGGCGTAGCCGCCATGCAGGGCGGTCGGCCTGGTGGTCGCGATCTCGATCGCGAGGCGCCGGATCGTCTCGGCCGGGATGCCGGTGATCGCCGCCGCCCACTCCGGGGTCTTCGGGATGCCGTCGCTCTCGCCGCGCAGGTAGGATTCGTAGGAGGCGCCGGACGGCGTTCCCGGCGGCAGGTGATCCTCGTCGAGGCCCAGCACGAAGCGGTCGCAGTAGGCCTTGTCGTGCAGGCCCTCGCTCACGATCACGTGGGCCATCGCGATCAGGGCCGCGGCGTCCGTCGAGGGCTTGATGAAGATGTGCTCGTCGGCCAGCGCCACGCTCGAGCGCGTGCGCCGCGGGTCGACGCAGACGATGCGCGTGCCGTTCTGCTTGGCCTGCCTCAGGTACTGCGGCGTCGCGGTGCCGAACGTGCCGTCGAGCGGGCTCCAGCCCCACATCACGATCAGCTTCGAGTTCACGTAGTCGGTCGGCTCGCGGCCCGAGACCTTGCTCAGCGCCTCGGTGCCGTAGGTCATGCGCAGGGCGAAGATCTCCGCCTCGGCCGACAGGTTCGACCACAGGTCGGTGCAGCCGCCGAACTTGTAGAGGAAGCGCTTGGCCGCGCCCCAGCCGTGCAGCATCGACAGGGTGCCCGAGCGGCCGAGGTCGAGGATGGCGGCATTGCCGTAGGTCGAGCGCACGCGCAGCAGCTGGCGGGCCACCTCGCCCAGCGCCTCGTCCCACGAGATGCGCTCGAACTGGCCGGAGCCGCGCGGTCCGGTCCGGCGCAGCGGGTGGCGCAAGCGGTCGGGATGGTAGGTCCGCTCGATCTGGCCGACGCCGCGCGCGCAGGCGGCCAGCGGGGGATGCTCGGCATTCCACGGCCGCGGATCGGTCGAGATGTGAACGATCCGGTCGTCCTTGACGTGCGCGTTGACCACGCAGCGGCCGCCGCAATTGTGGCCGCAGGTGCTGGTGACGATCGCCTCGCCGTCGCGCGGTGCAAGCTGCGGGCTCTCGTAGACAACCGGTCGCGTCATCGCGCGATGGTACCCGACGCGGGCTGCGGTCGGGAGAGGCCAATCCATGACCCCCTCCGTCCGCGTCTTACGCTGACGGAGGAGGTCATGAGGTTCATGTCCCTCTCCCCCGTGAGGGGGAGAGGCCAGGTGAGGGGGCAGACGACCTACGCGTCAGCGCCGTTCGAAGTCGATGCGCTCGTCGACGGGCAGGCCGAGCAGGTGGCGGCGCAGGCAGTCGAGGCCGAGCTCGGCGGCGCCGACTCTCACCCAGTCGCGACCGCCGACCAGGCGGGCCTGGCGGGAGAGAATGCCCTGCGCATCGGCGATGCCGATCGAGACGGTGGCGCCGAAATCGGGGCGGTCCGGCCCGTCGTCGAGCTGCACGCCGACGCTGAGCGCCAGGCTGGCGTCCGCCTCCTTGCGCAGCGCCTCGACCGGCCATTGGCCATCGCGCGTGACCACGCCGCGCTTGAACACCCTCTCGGCGCCGATCAGCGGGGCGATGCGGGCAGCGATATTGCCGCCGGTGAAGGTTTCGGCCACGGCCAGCGTGTGGCCAGCCTCGGTCAGCTTGGCGAGGATCACGCCTTCCATCGTCTGCTCGTCCTCGGCGATCACGAAGTTGCCGAGCCGGCGGCGCACCTCGGCTTCGACCGGCGCCAGCCGGCGGGCGAGATCGGCCTCGTCGGCGCCGCGGGCGGCGAGCTTGGTCTCGAGCTGCGGATAGTGCGCCTGAAAGCCGAGCTTGATGTCACCGTCGATGGCGAGGCCCGGGATGCCGGCCAGCAGCTCGTCGGCCCGGCTCTCGCCGATGCCGAAGGAATGGAAGCGCTTCAGCCTGGTCACACCGGTGATACCACCCAGCTTGAGCAGCCGCGGAATGACCTGTTCATCCAGCATGCGACGCATCTCGCGCGGCACGCCGGGGGTGAACAGGAAGCGCGCCTTGCCGATGGTGACGGCGAAGCCGCAGGCCGTGCCGATCGGGTTGTCGATGAACTCCGCGCCCTCCGGCAGCATGGCCTGCTTCCTGTTGTTGGCCGGCATCACGCGGCCGCGCCGGGCGTAGGACTGCGTCATGCGCTCGAGCCAGTATTCGTGCAGCACCAGCTTCACGCCGCAGGCCTCGGCCGCGACCTCCTGGCTGAGATCGTCGACGGTGGGCCCGAGCCCGCCATTGACGATCACCGCATCGGCGCGTTCGCCCGCCTGCCGGAATGACGCCAACAATGTGGCGCGGTCGTCGCCGACCGTCGTGCCCCAGTGCACGTCCATGCCGAAGTCGGCCAGGCGTCGGGCCATGTGGCTGTAGTTGGTATTGACGGTCTTACCGGTCAGGATCTCATCACCGGTGCAGAGAATTTCGACTCGCATGCCACTCCTAAGAACCCGCACTTGTGCATGGGAGTATCGCGACAAACGGCGTCAGTCTCCAGTGGGTGCGAAGGAGTAGAATGGGTGCCCCTAGAGTAAATGAGTATTGAGGACAGCATGGCGTTCGCTCTGCATCCGCGTTTCGTCGATCGACCTTCTCTCGCGCTCGACAACACCGCTCTCGCCCGTGACTACGACCAGATCAGCGCCACCCGCCAATTGTTGGCGGGCAAGCGCATGGTTGCCGATCTCGCCATCCAGCCGGGCGAGCGCGTGCTCGACGTCGGCTGCGGCACCGGCCTGCTCACCGAGCATCTCGCCGGCCTGGTCGGGCCGGAGGGCCGCGTGCTCGGCATCGATCCGCTGCCGCTGCGCATCGGCCTGGCCCTCGCCAAGGTACGGCCCAACCTCAGCTTCCAGGTCGACGACGCCTACGATCTCGAGGAATTGCCCGATTCGAGCTGCGACGTGATCGTGCTCAACGCGGTGTTCCACTGGCTGCCCGAGAAGACCGTGCCGCTGCTGAACTTCGCCCGCCTGCTGCGCCGTGGCGGACGCATCGGCATCAGCACCGCCGTGAAAGGCCACGTCTGGCCGGTGCACAAGGTCCTGCGCGAGGTGCTGGGCGAGCCGCCGTTCGACGAATATCCGCGCCGGCGCGCCGGCATCACCTGGCGCGTCGACGCCGAGGAGATGCGCGCGCTGTTCGAGACCACGGGCTTCGTGCCGAGCCTGATCGAACTGCGCCCGACCGAGCAGACGCACCACTCGGCCGAGGGCGTGATCCGGTTCTCCGAGGCGAGCTCATTCGGCAATGCCTTCGGCCACCTGCCCGACGATCTGAAGCCGCTGGCCCGCGAGGCCGTGCGGCGGCGGCTCGAGGCGATCATTCCGCCCGAAGGCATCGTGCAGCAGGGCAGCCGGCTGGTGGCCGTCGCCGAACGCTGGTAGTCGTGCGCTCATGTTGCCCACTCCCTTGGGCGTTTCGCCCGCGGGAGAGGAGGAAGAAAGACAGGGAGGACGCGCGATGGAACAGGTGGCCACCGGCTACGGCCTGATCGAGGGCCCGGTGTGGGACAAGCTGCGCGGGCTCTATTTCAGCGACGTCCTGAACGGCGGCGCGTTCTGCCTCGATCGCTCCGGCAAGATCCAGTCGGTGGTGCCCAAGCGCCGCGGCATCGGCGGCATGGCGCTGCACGAGGATGGCGGCCTGGTGGTCGGCGGCCGCGACATCGCCTGCGTGTCGCTGAAGGACCACACCGTGTCGAAGACCCTGCTGGCGCTCGCCGACATTCCCGGCGCCACCGGCTTCAACGACCTCACGACCGATGCGGCGGGCCGCATCTATGTCGGCTCGCTCGCCTACAAGGTGTTCGTCGGCGAGCCGCCCAAGCCCGGCCACCTGCACGTGATCGATCTCGACGGCAGCATGCGCACCATCTCCGATGGCATCCTGCTGACCAACGGCCTGGGCTTCTCGCCCGACGGCAAGCTGCTCTACCACAGCGACGCCCGCGCCCCGCTGGTGCGTGTCTATGACGTGAAGGCCGACGGCTCGGTCGGCCCGTGGCGCAAGTTCGCCTCGCTCGGCGCGGATCGCGTGCCGGACGGGCTCAAGGTGGCGAGCGACGGTTCGGTCTGGGTCGCCGATGCGCATGGCGGGCGGATCGCCGTGTTCAATGCCGACGGCAGCCACCGCCAGGACATTCCCGTGCCGCTGCCCATGGTGACCAGCCTGTGCTTCGGCGGCGACGACCTGCGCGACCTCTACGTCGTCACCGGCTCGCGCGGCGGTCCGCACGAGAATTGCGGCACGATCTACGTGACCCACGTCGACGTCCCCGGCCTCCCGCTGCCGCCGGCGAAGGTGAAGCTCTA
>CAZHQA010000101.1:0-3276 GCA_964533955.1 uncultured Reyranella sp.
CGATCTCGACGCCAGCGACGGTTGCATCGTCGGTCATGCGCGAGGCCATGTCGGGTCCGTTCCAGATTTCGTCAAAATCGTGGAGTTCGCCGAGATTGATGAGCGCGCCGCCTGGCGCGAGCTTGTCGAGGCAAAGTGTCTTCAGGCCGGCGCGGGCAGCGTCGGTGGCAGCGGTCAGGCCGGCCGGCCCGGCGCCGATGACGATGACGTCGTAGGAGGGAGCATCCATTGGGGCACTAATCGTTATTCACGGCGCTGAACGCAAGCGGGTTGACGAGGCTGGCTTCCATACCTAGTATTGCTAGGTATGGAAGCCGAAATGCTCAAAGGGCATCTCGATGCCATCGTCCTGGCGGCTCTCGAAGCGGGACCGGCGCACGGCTACGCCATCATCGAGGCGATCAAGAACCGCAGCGCCGCTACCTTCGACCTGCCGGAGGGCACCGTTTATCCGGCGCTGCATCGCCTCGAACTGGCAGGACTGCTGGCGAGCAGCTGGACCATGCCGCTCGGCGGCCGCAAGCGCCGTGTCTATTCCTTGACCCGGAACGGCGCCGCGGCGCTCGCCGAGCGCCGCAAGGCCTGGGGCCGTTTCGCGACGGCGGTCGATGCGTTGCTCAAGGGGGCGCGCGCATGGCCGGCATGATCGACGAATACGTCGCGCAGTTGCGGCGCGAGCTCGACTTCGACCGGCCACTGGCAGCCCGCATCGCCGACGAAGTCGAGGCCCACTTGCGGGATGCCGCCGAGGCCGATCCTGCCTGGCCTTCGACGGAAGCCGAGCGGCGGGCGGTCGAACGGTTCGGTTTTGCCCGGGAGATCGCCGGACAATTCGCCAGCGACGCCATCACCCGCCAGGCCCGGCGCACCTGGCTTGCACTGTTGGCGACGGTCGCAATGACCTTCGTCGCCATGCGGCTGCGCGTCGTGTGGCTGAATGGGGCCGGGGACAGCCTGTCGGCGCTGCTGCCGCTGGTCGACCGCTATGCCTTCGTCTCGGCCCTTGCCGTTGCGCTCGTCGGATGGCTGGCTTTCCGCCGCGCCCTGCTGCCGCTCGCGGTCTGCCTCGCGGCCCTCGCCGCTTCGATCGTTGCAGGGATCGTGCGCGCGGGTCTCTTCGTCGACGGAGCGCCCTTGCACGTCCTGCTTTCGGCAGCGTGCGAGATCGCGTTGATCGGGCTCTTGTCGTTCCACGTGGTCGAGTTCGGGCGGCGCCTGCGACGCACGGCCATTCTGACGAGGTCGACATGAGCCACTGGCGCCTGACCGCAACACTTTCGCTGCTGCTGGTGGCGATGGCTCTTTGTTTCCTCGGCGCCTCGGGCTGGGATGCGGACGGCGTCCGCCTCGTGATCCGGGCCACCGCGCGGACCTCGCTGGTGTTGTTCGTGCTGGCGTTCACCGCCAGCGCCATGGTCGAGCTGATGCCGAGCGAGGCGACGCGCTGGCAGCGACGCAATCGCCGCCAGCTCGGCGTCTCGTTTGCCGTCTCGCACTTCATCCACCTGGTCGCAATCGTATCGCTTGCCCGGCTCGACGAAGCGCTGTTCTGGAGGCTTACCAACCTCGGCACCATCGTGCTGGCAGGTGCGGCGTACTTGTTCATCGCCGCCATGGCCGCAACGTCGTTCGACCGCACCGCCGCATGGCTGGGCTCGCGCAAATGGCGCCTGCTTCACCTGGTGGGGGGCTGGTACATCTGGATCAGCTTTGCCGTGGCGGTCGGCAAGCGGGTGCCGCTCGACCGCTTCTACTGGCCGATGGCTGCGCTGGTGCTCGCCGCAGGGATCGTGCGGCTGGCGGCGATGTGGCGACGAAACCGCAAGCGCGCAGCCCTCGCCTGACCATGTCCGACTGAGTTGGCTCGCGGCGACGCAGGAGGTGGTCCGCGATTTGCACACTGGCCACCATGTGGTGGTCCATTTTCATCCTCCCCACAAGCGCAGTTGCCGCGATAGACTGCGCTGACGAGCGCCGCCGAGCGCACGGCAGGGGGCAGGCAGGCGTATGGCGTATTTTTCGCAGCAGCTGATCAACGCCATCACGCTCGGTGCCATCTACGGCCTGATCGCCATCGGCTACACGATGGTCTACGGCATCATCGGCATGATCAATTTCGCGCACGGCGAAGTCTTTATGATCGGTGCGTTCATCTCGCTGATTGGATTCATGATTTGTGCGATGGCGGGCATCGGCTCGGCGCCGGTGGCGATCGTCCTGGTGCTGCTCGTTTCGATGGCCTTCACCGCCGTCTATGGCTGGTCGATCGAGCGCCTGGCGTACCGGCCGCTGCGCGGCTCGTTCAAGCTGGCGCCCCTGATCTCGGCGATCGGCGTGTCGATCACGTTGCAGAATTACGTGCAGCTGGTGCAGGGCGCGCGGCCCAAGCCGGGTGGGCGCGTCGTCGAGGGCGGCTTCACGCTATTCAGTCTCGACGGATTCGACGTGCGGGTGACCTGGCTCCAGATCATCATTGTCATCGTCACCGTCGTACTGATGGCCGGGTTCAGCTGGGTGATCGCGACGACCTCGCTCGGCCGCCAGCAGCGCGCCTGCGAGCAGGACATGCGCATGGCGGCGCTGCTGGGCGTCAACGTCGACCGCACGATCTCCCTGACCTTCGTCATGGGCGCCGCGCTCGCTGCCGTCGCCGGCATGCTCTACCTGATGTATTACGGCATCATCGACTTCTTCATCGGCTTCCTGGCGGGCATCAAGGCCTTCACGGCGGCGGTGCTGGGCGGTATCGGATCGCTGCCGGGCGCCATGCTGGGGGGACTGCTGATCGGCGTGATCGAAGTCTTCTGGGCGGGCTATTTTTCGAGCGAGTACAAGGATGTCGCCGCTTTCTCGATCCTGGTGCTGGTGCTGATTTTCCGGCCGACCGGCCTGCTCGGCAAGCCGGAGATCGAGAAGGTCTGAGCGAATGGCCAACCGCTTGCCCTCGTTGCTGAAGGACGCAGGCGTGACGGCGTTCGTCGCCGCGGCGCTGGGCTTCTTCATCGTCGGCTTCCGTACCTACGACGCGTCTGGCAAAGGGCTCGTCTTCGATTACCAGTTCACCGACCTCGCGATTGCCGTCGTCACGATCTTCGTCGGACGGATCGGCCTGTTGCTGGCGGCGGACGGCCTGCGCTGGCCGGCGCTCGCACTCGGCGCCGCGCTGGGCGGCATCGGCGCCTCGCCGCTCACCCTGCCGTCGGAATTCCTGCACTGGTTCATGACGCTGGGCGGCCTGCTGATCATCGGCCGCACGCTCTGGCCGTGGGCCACCCA
>CAZHQA010000101.1:3376-16635 GCA_964533955.1 uncultured Reyranella sp.
TGCCGGTCGCCGGGATGATCGCCGCGTCGTTCGGCCTCCTGCTCGGCTTCCCGGTATTGCGGCTGCGCGGCGACTATCTTGCCATCGTGACGATGGGCTTCGGCGAGATCATCCGGCTGGTGCTGATCAACTGGGTCGACCTGACGCACGGTCCCGACGGCATCCGCTCGATTCCCGGCCCGACCTTCTTCGGCGCGGTCTTCGCGGAAACCGCGCCGGCTGGCCGGCAGACGTTTTCCGAG
Source organism: uncultured Reyranella sp. (assembly GCA_964533955.1). Classification (GTDB taxonomy): domain Bacteria; phylum Pseudomonadota; class Alphaproteobacteria; order Reyranellales; family Reyranellaceae; genus Reyranella. The sequence continues at coordinate 3,619 of CAZHQA010000101.1, forward strand.
ATGATGGGTGTGCCCTTCAGCCCCACCCAGCGACTGATCTTCCTCTACTACATCATCCTGGTGCTCGCACTGATCACCAACCTCTTCACTCAGCGCATGCGGCGACTGCCCGTCGGCCGCGCCTGGGAAGCCTTACGGGAGGACGAGACGGCCTGCCGCGCGCTCGGCATCAACCCCACCAGCACCAAGCTCACCGCGTTCGCCATCGGCGCCATGTTCGCAGGCTTCGCCGGCTCGTTCTTCGCCGCCAAGCAGCGCTTCATCAGTCCGGAAAGCTTCGTGTTCATCGAATCGGCGATCATTCTCGCCATCGTGGTGCTGGGCGGCATGGGCAGCCAGATCGGCGTCGTGCTGGCGGCAGCGCTTCTCATCGGCCTGCCCGAATGGTTCCGCGAGCTCGGCAGTTACCGCATGATTGCCTTCGGGCTCGCCATGGTCCTGATAATGGTGTTCCGCCCGCGCGGATTGATCGCGCACCGCGAGCCGTCGCTCAGGCTTCATCCGGTCCGGCGAGGCGGCGCGCCATGAGCGACGTTGTGCCCCTGATCGACGTCGAGCACCTGACGATGCGCTTTGGCGGCCTCCTGGCGGTCGACGACGTATCTTTCAGCGCTCGTCCGCGCGAGATCACCGCCATCATCGGTCCCAACGGCGCGGGCAAGACCACGGTCTTCAACTGCATCACCGGGTTCTACAAGCCGACGATCGGCCGCCTGACCTTGCGCAGCGACGGGGAGTATCTGCTGGAGCGAATGCTTGGCCACGAGATCGGTCAGCGGGCGAGGGTGGCGCGGACTTTCCAGAACATTCGCCTGTTCCCCGGCATGACGGTGCTGGAGAACCTCATGGTCGCCCAGCACAACAAGCTGATGCAGGCCTCGGGCATGAGCGTTTTCGGCCTGCTGGGCCTGCAGCGCTATCGATCGGCGGAAGCGGCGGCGGTCGACAAGGCGCGGGGCTGGCTCGAACGCATCGGCCTTGTTCCCGATGCCGACCGGGCGGCGGGCGAGTTGCCCTATGGCGCGCAACGACGGCTCGAGATCGCGCGTGCCATGTGTACCGATCCGCGGCTGCTCTGCCTCGACGAGCCCGCGGCCGGGCTCAATCCGCGCGAATCGGCGGAACTTAATGACCTTCTTGTGTCAATTCGCGAGCGCGACCAGATCGGCGTGCTGCTGATCGAGCACGACATGAGCGTGGTCATGCAGATCTCCAATCACGTCGTTGTGCTCGACTACGGGCGAAAGATCGCCGAAGGCTCGCCGCTCGAGGTCCAGCGCGACCCCGCCGTAATCCGCGCCTATCTCGGTACCGACGAGGACGAGGCGGCCCGTGCTTGAGGTGCGCAACGTGGCGACGTTCTACGGCGCCATCCAGGCGCTGCACGGCGTCGATCTCGATGTCGCTCAGGGAGAGATCGTCGCCCTGATCGGCGCCAACGGTGCCGGCAAGTCGACGCTCCTGATGACGATCTGCGGCAATCCCCGTGCGCGCTCGGGCTCGATCAAGCTCGAAGGCGAGGAAATCACGCGAATGGCGACGCACGAGATCGTGCAGCGTGGCGTGGCGCAGGTGCCGGAGGGTCGGAGGATCTTCCCGCGCATGAGCGTGTTCGAGAACCTGCAGATGGGCGCCACCATCGCCGATCCCGCACACTTCCAGCACGACCTGGACCGGGTGTTTGCCATGTTTCCCCGGCTTGCCGAGCGCCGCGAGCAACGCGGCGGCACCCTGTCGGGAGGCGAGCAGCAGATGCTGGCGATCGGGCGCGCCCTGATGAGCCGGCCGCGGCTGCTGCTGCTCGACGAGCCGTCGCTTGGCCTCGCACCCATGGTCGTGCGGCAGATCTTCGAGGCGATCGGGCGAATCGCCCGCGACGAAGGGGTGACGATCTTCCTGGTCGAGCAGAACGCCTACCACGCGCTGAGGCTCGCGCACCGCGGCTACGTCCTGGTCAATGGCCGGGTGAGGTTGAGCGGCAGCGGCCGCGAACTGCTGGCCAACGCCGAGATCCGCTCCGCCTATTTGGAAGGCGGCCACGGATGAATCCGGTCGACGTCTTTTCCTTCGACTGGCTGGGCGACACGCTGTTCAACGTCGTTCTGTTCAATCTCATGCTGGTCGGTCCTGCTTCCTTCGCCATGGGGCACGCCATGGCCGTCACCTGGCGCCCGTGGCACCGCATCGTCTTCTATTCGGGGCTTCTTTCGGCGGGGCTGCGATTTCTCGACTACGCGCTTGCCGGCGGCGAGCTCTGGTCGTTGGCCGGGTTCTTGCTGGGCTGGCTGGTGCAGCTGGCGGTCTCGGCCTTTGCCTACCGGCTGACGCGCGCACGCCAGATGGCACGGCAATATCCGTGGCTCTACCAGCGCAAAGGCTTGCTGGGCTGGGAGGAGCGGCACTAAGCTCGATTTCCTGCTCCACGTCCGTGGGGAGGGTGTTCTAAGGGAGACTTCCATGAGAAGGATTTTCGGCACGCTCGCCGTCGCAACCGTCGCTTTTGCGGCCGTTCCGGCGTTCGCGCAGATCAAGATCGGCGCGGCTGGACCGATGACCGGACCGGACGCCGTCTTCGGCGAGCAGATGAAGCGTGGCGCCGAAATGGCCGTTGCCGACATCAACGCGGCAGGCGGCGTGAACGGCCAGAAGCTCGAGCTGGTGGTCGGCGACGATGCCTGCGATCCCAAGCAGGCGACCGCTGTTGCCAACAAGATGGTGACCGACAAGGTAGTGTTCGTAGCGGGCCACTACTGCTCGTCCTCGTCGATCCCGGCCTCCGACATCTACAAGGAAGGCAAGATCCTGCAGATCACGCCGGCCTCGACCAATCCCAAGCTCACCGACGACGCCTTCGCCAAAGGCAACACCACGGTGTTCCGCACGGTCGGCCGCGACGACATCCAGGGCCCGGCGATGGCGAAGTACCTGCTGAAGACCAGCAAGAACGCCAAGATCGCGATCATCCACGACAAGACGGCCTACGGTAAGGGCGTCGCCGACGAGGCCAAGAAGGCGCTCAATGCCGGCGGCGTGCGCGAGGTCATGTATGAAGCGATCAACCGCGGCGACAAGGACTTCACTGCTCTGATCAGCAAGATGAAGGCGGCCAAGGTCGACATCATGATTCTGGGCGGCTACCACCCCGAAGGCGCGGCCATCATCAAGCAGGCGCGTGAGCAGGGCCTGACGTCGCAGATGGTCGGCTTCGACGCGCTGGCGACCGACGAATTCGCCAAGCTGGGCGGCAGTGCGACCAACGGCGTGCTGATGTCGTTCCCGCCCAAGGCCGAGGATGATCCGAAGAATGCCGCCCTGGTGAAGAAGTTCCGCGACGGCAAGTACAACCCGGAAGGCTACACGCTCTTCAGCTACGCCGCCGTGAAGGCCTGGGCGGATGCGGCCAACAAGGCCAAGTCGATCGATCCTGCCAAGGTCGCGGCGACGCTGCGCGGGAGCAAGTATGATTCGACCGTGGGCCCCCTGGAGTTCGACCAGAAGGGCGACGTCAAGCAGCCAGTCTACGACATCTACATCTGGAAAGACGGCAACTACATGCCCGTCCCCGCCAAGTAGCGGGCGACAGGACGGCGAGGATGAAGGCCCGGCCAAGCGCCGGGCCTTTCTCTTGGCCAATCAAGGTCTTGTGGCGGATCTTCCACGATTTTGCGGAACCGTGACATCGCAGCCCCGGATATGGTATCCGGGGGCTCAACCGCTAGAGGGGATCGATCGTCGAGATGGCGGGGGCCACCATCGCGGTCGCGTCGGATCATGCCGGCTTCGACCTTAAGGAATTGTTGAAGCGGGACCTGCAGGAAGCGGGTCTCGACGTGCTTGATCTCGGCACCCATTCGACCGCTTCGGTCGACTATTCGGACTTCGGCCGGGCCATGGCCGACGCCATCGACTCGGGCAAGGTGGAGCGGGGAGTGCTGGTCTGCGGCACCGGCATCGGCATCTCGATCGCCGCCAATCGCAATCTCAAGGTCCGGGCGGCGGTGGTCCATGACGTCACGTCGGCCCGTCTCACGCGCGCGCACAACGACGCCAATGTCATTGCCTTCGGTCAGCGAGTAATCGGCATCGAAGTGGCGCGCGAAGCGTTGAAGGTGTTCCTCGGGACTCCGTTCGAAGGCGGCCGTCACGCCAGCCGCGTCGCCAAGCTTTCAAAGGGTTGAATGAAATGAGTCAGGCCGTCGCCAACATGAACGACGCTCCGCTGCCCATGTTCACCACGAGCCTGGCGCAGGCAGATCCCGCGGTCGATGCGGTCCTCAAGGGCGAGTTGCGTCGCCAGCGCGAGCAGATCGAGTTGATCGCTTCGGAGAACATCGTCTCGCGTGCCGTGCTCGAGGCGGCCGGGTCGGTGCTCACCAACAAGTATGCCGAAGGCTATCCAGGCCGGCGCTATTACGGCGGCTGCGAGGAGGTCGACAAGGCCGAGCAGCTTGCCATCGATCGCGCCTGCAAGCTGTTCGACTGCAGCTTTGCCAACGTGCAGCCGCATTCGGGTGCGCAGGCCAACCAGGCGGTGTTCATGGCGCTCCTGAAGCCCGGCGACACCTTCATGGGAATGGCGCTCGACCAGGGCGGGCACCTCACGCACGGCTCGCCCGCCAACCAGTCGGGCAAGTGGTTCAAGGTGGTGTCCTATGGCGTCAAGCCGGACACGCACCTGATCGACTACGAGCAGATGGAAGCGGTGGCCCGCAAGGAGAAGCCCAAGCTGATCATCGCCGGCGCCTCGGCCTATTCGCGCCATATCGACTGGGCGCGCTTTCGCAAGGTGGCGGATGAAATCGGTGCCCTCTTCATGGTCGACATGGCGCACTACGCCGGTCTGGTCGCCGCCGGGGTCTATCCCAGCCCGCTGCCGCATGCGCATGTCGTGACGACCACGACGCACAAGACCCTGCGCGGCCCGCGCGGCGGCATGATCCTTTCGACCGACGCCGAGCTCGGCAAGAAGATCAATTCGGCGGTGTTCCCCGGCCTGCAGGGCGGCCCTTTGATGCACATCATCGCCGCCAAGGCTGTGGCACTCGGCGAGGCGCTCAGGCCCGACTTCAAGATCTATGCCCAGCGCGTGGTCGACAATGCCCGCGCACTTGCCTCGTCGCTCACCGAGCGCGGACTCAAGATCGTGTCGGGCGGGACCGACAGCCACGTCATGCTGGTCGATCTGCGGCCAAAGAAGGCGACGGGGGTGGCGGCGGAGAAGGTGCTCGACCGCGCCGGCATCACCGCCAACAAGAACTCCATTCCGGGCGACCCGGAGAAATACACCGTCACGTCCGGCGTTCGGCTGGGTTCGCCGGCGGGAACCACGCGCGGCTTCGGGGTCGCCGAGTTCCGCCAGGTCGGCCACCTGATCGCCGACGTGCTCGACGGCATTGCCAAGAACGGTCCGGACGGTGACGCCCAGGTCGAGGCGCAGGTCCGCGCCAAGGTCCGCGATCTGTGCGGCCGCTTTCCGATCTACCGCGACTGAACGCGGCCAAGAAAACAGGGGGATTAGATGCGCTGTCCATTCTGCGGTCACGAGGATACCCAGGTAAAGGACTCGCGACCGACCGACGACAATTCGGCGATCCGCCGGCGGCGCTACTGTCCGTCGTGCGGATCGCGCTTCACTACGTTCGAACGTGTCCAGTTGCGCGAGCTCACCGTCATCAAGAAGAACGGCCAGCGCGTGCAGTTCGATCGCGACAAGCTGGCGCGATCGATCTCGGTGGCGTGCCGCAAGCGGCCGGTCGATCCCGAGCGGGTCGAGCGGGTGGTCAACGGCATCGTGCGGCGTCTCGAAAGCTCCGGCGAGAGCGAGATTCCTTCGACGCAGATCGGCGAATTGGTGATGGACGCACTGCGCGCGCTCGATCCGGTCGCCTATGTGCGGTTCGCCTCGGTCTATCGCAACTTCCGCGAGGCCAAGGACTTCGAGGAATTCATCTCCGATCTCGCCGAGACAAACCTGAAGGACTGAGACGATGATGCGCGCGGCGCTCGCGCTGGCGCGCCGGTCACTCGGGCGCACCTGGCCCAACCCGGCCGTGGGTTGTGTGATCGTCAAGGATGGCAAGGTGGTCGGCCGCGGTCGCACGCGCGACGGTGGGCGGCCCCACGCTGAGGTCGATGCGCTCAGTCTGGCCGGTGACGCAGCACGTGGCGCCACGGCCTACGTCACGCTCGAACCCTGCTCGCATTTCGGCAAGTCGCCTCCCTGCGCCGATGCGCTTGTCGAGGCTGGCGTCGTCAAGGTCGTGTCGGCGCTGGAGGATCCCAATCCCCAGGTGAACGGCCGCGGCCATGCCCGCCTCAGGGAGGCGGGTATTGCGGTAGAAGTGGGCGAGGGCGCGGCCGAGGCGGCGGAGATCAATGCCGGATTCCTGCTGCGCATCCGTGACGGGCGGCCGCTGTTCCATCTCAAGCTCGCGACGTCGCTCGATGGCCAAATCGCCACGGCGTCGGGCGAAAGCAGGTGGATCACCGGCGAGGCGGCCCGCGCCGACGTGCATCGGCTGCGCGCCACGCACGACGCTGTGCTGGTGGGCAGCGGCACGGCCGCGGCCGACGATCCCGATCTCACCAGCCGTTTGCCGGGTCTCGGCCCTTATTCGCCGGTCCGGATCGTCCTCGACTCCATGGCACAGCTTTCGCCGTCCTCCAGGCTCGCGGCTACCGCACACAAGGTCCCGGTGTGGCTGTTGTGCACGTCCGCCGCGCCGCCTTCGGCCAGAGCGGCGCTGAAGGCTCGCGGTGTCGAGATCATGCAGACGGCGGCCGACGATGCCGGTCGCGTCGATGTTGCCGCGGCTGCCCGGGAGCTCGGCAATCGCCAGTTGACCCGTGTGCTGATCGAGGGCGGCGGCCAGGTTGCGGCCGCCTTCCTGAAAGCCGGCCTAGTCGACCGGCTCAGTATCTATCGCGGCGGCCTCACACTGGGTGCCGACGGCCGCTCTGCGGTCGGGCCGCTGGGACTGCAAAAGCTCGATTTCGCGCCCCGGTTCTCCGCCATCTCGAGCCGGGTCGTGGGCGGCGACACGCTGGAAACCTGGCGGCGAGCGACATAAGGAGCAGGCATGTTCACGGGAATCGTCACCGACATCGGCGAGATCACTGCCGTGAAGCCCGGCGGGCAAGCCGGAGATCGGCGATTCGTCATTCGCACGAGGCATGACATGAAGCCGGTCGCGATCGGCGCCTCGATCGCCTGTTCGGGGTGCTGCCTGACCGTGATCGAGAAGGGGCCCGACTGGTTCGCCGTCGAGGCCTCCGGCGAGACCCTCGACAAGACCCACCTTGGCGACTGGAAGGATGGAACGCGCCTCAATCTTGAAATGTCGCTCAAGCTCGGCGACGAGTTGGGCGGCCATCTGGTCTACGGTCATGTGGATGGTGTGGGCAAAGTGGCGGCTATGACGCCCGAGGGCGGCAGCGTACGCTTCATCTTCGAGGCGCCGGCCGATCTGGCGCCGTTCATCGCCTCCAAGGGCTCGGTGGGGGTCGACGGCATCTCGCTCACGGTCAACGAGGTGCAGGGCAACCGCTTCGGGGTGAACGTGATTTCACATACCCAGGCGGTCACCACCCTCGGACAGGCCAGGGTAGGCCAAAGGGTCAACCTTGAGGTCGATATGCTCGCGCGTTACGTTCAGCGATTGTTGGAGCATCACAAAACATGAGCGCGCTCGAAAAGGACGCTTGGCGGATCACCTTCAGCGAGGTCAAGGCGGCGGCCGAGGACATCATCGAGGAGGCCCGCAAGGGCCGGATGTTCATCCTGGTCGACGACGAGGACCGCGAGAACGAAGGCGATCTCGTCATTCCCGCGCAATGGGCGACGCCCGAGACCATCAACTTCATGGCCAAGCACGCGCGTGGCCTGATCTGCCTGGCGCTGACCCGCGAGCGGGTCGAGCAGCTCGGCCTGGCGCTGATGGCGCAGAACAACGGCACGCGCCATCAGACTGCCTTTACCGTGTCGATCGAGGCGCGCGAGGGCGTGACCACCGGCATCTCGGCAGCCGACCGGGCGCGCACCGTCGCCGTGGCGATCGATCCATCCTGTGGACCCAAGGACATCGTGACGCCCGGCCATGTCTTCCCGCTGGTGGCGCGCGACGGCGGCACGCTGGAGCGCACCGGCCATACCGAGGCGGCCGTCGACCTGGCGCGGCTGGCCGGCCTGACGCCCGCCGGAGTGATCTGCGAGATCATGAACGACGACGGCACGATGGCCCGTCGCAATGACCTGATCGCCTTCGCGCAGAAGCACAATCTCAAGATCGGCACCATCTCCGACCTGATCGCCTATCGCCGCCGCTATGATTCGATCGTGCGTCGCCTGAGCGAGAACACCTTCGACAGCGCCTATGGCGGCGAGTTCCGCTGCGTCATCTACGTGAACAAGGTGACGATGGCCCAGCATCTTGCGCTGGTGAAGGGCGATCCGGCGCACGGCGGCCCGGTCATGGTGCGCATGCACGCCGGCAACATCTTTACCGACCTGCTCGGCCAGCGCGACACCGGTCGTGGTGGTGAGATCGAAGCCTGCATGCGCGAGATCGCCGAACAGGGCAGGGGCGTGCTCGTGCTCATCCGCGAGGCGCCGACGGTCATGCTGAGCGAGCAGCGCCGGCGCAGCGGCGAGCGTATCCAGCCGGCGGGCGGCGAACTGCGCGACTACGGCGTCGGCGCCCAGATCCTGATCGATCTCGGGGTCAAGGAGATGGTGCTGCTGACCAACACCACGAAGAGCATCGTCGGCCTCGAGGGCTTCGGTCTGAAGGTCGTCGCGCAGAAGCCGATCCCCCGCGACGTCGAGCCGCGATAGCCGGAGCCAGACATGTCGACCCGGACGGAAACCCCCACGGCGCGACCTGCGGTCGACGGCGTCAAAGGCGCGCGCATCCTGATCGTCGAATCGCGCTATTACGCCGAGATCGCCGACGCGCTGATCTCCGGCGCCGAGCGCGAGATCGAGAAGAACGGCGCGGTGTCCGAGCGCGTCGTGGTGCCCGGCGCCTTCGAGATTCCCGGGGCCATCGCGCTTGCCGCCGGCCGCTACGACGGCTTCATCGCGCTGGGCTGTGTGATCCGCGGCGAGACCACGCACTATGACTACGTCTGCGGCGAGAGCGCGCGGGGCCTGATGGACCTGTCGGTGCACAACAAGATCGCCATCGGCTACGGCATCGTCACCGTTGACAACATGGAGCAGGCCAAGGCGCGCGCCTTCACCGATCGCGGCGACAAGGGCGGCGACGCGGCACATGCCTGTCTCGCCATGGTGGCGCTCGGCAGGCGCTGGCGTAACTCGTGAACGCCGCCGGTCCACAGCCGACCCGCCGTCAGGCGGCGCGCCTGGCCGCTGTGCAGGCGCTCTATCAGTGGCAGGAAGGGCAGCACGGCCCGGCCGAGATCATCGAGCAGTTCCTGAATGTGCGCACGGGCGAGGCGGGCGAGGGTGGCATGCGGCGTGATGCCGACCGACCGCTGTTCAAGGACGTCGTGGAAGGCACCGCCGCACACAAGGACGAGCTCGAGCAGACCGTGTCGTCGGCGCTGGCCAAGGACTGGACTTGGGGCCGCGTCGACCGCCTGGTCCGCGCCATCCTGCTCGCCGGCGCATACGAGCTCGTGCATCGGCGCGACGTGCCGCCCAAGGTGGCGATCAACGAGTATGTCGAGATCGCGCACGCCTTCTACGATCAGGGCGAGCCGACCTTCGTCAATTCGGTGCTCGATCGCGTGGCGCGCCAAGCGCGGCCAGCAGAACTGGCCGGGTAGCCGGCGATGGCCCGGCGCATCGGCGAATTCGAGCTGATCGCCCGCTACTTCGCGCCGCTGGCCAGGGGCTTCCAGGGCGCGCGGTCGCTGAAGAGCGACAACGCCTTCCTCGCCGCCGACCGCCGACACGATCTGGTCGTCAAGACCGACACGATCGTCGCCGGCGTCCATTTCCTTGCCGACGAGAGGCCCGAGCTGGTCGCCGCGCGGGCGCTGCGCGTCTGCCTGTCCGACCTGGCGGCCGGCGGAGCCACGCCATATGCCTACCAGCTTGCGCTGTCGCTCACGCGCAACTGGCAGGAGCGCTGGATCGCGGGATTTGCGCGTGGCCTGGCGGCCGACCAGCGGCGATACGGCATCCTGATGTCCGGTGGCGACACGACGAGCTCGCCCGGTCCGACGACCATCACCGTCACGGCGTTCGGCAAGGTCGCCCGCGGCAAGGGCCTCGGGCGCGACGGCGCGCGGGCCGGGGACGAACTCTGGGTCACCGGCACGATCGGCGACTCGGCCCTGGGCCTGCTGGTCGCGCACCGACGACTGAAGGGCGCGAGCCTGGAGAGGCGCTATCGCTTGCCGCAGCCGAGAACGAACCTAGGGCCACGCCTGGTCGGTGTTGCAAGCGCGACGGCCGACGTCTCGGATGGACTGCTGGCCGACGCCGGACACATCGGCGAGGCATCGGGGCTTGCCGTCCACATCGAGCGCGAGCATGTGCCGCTGTCCTCGGCGGCTCGTCGCGCGGTCCGGTCGGATCCGTCTCTCTGGGCGAATGTGCTGGTCGGTGGCGACGACTATGAGTTGGTGATCGCTGTTGCGTCGCGCAGGCAAGACGCCCTGGTGGCGGCGGCTCGGGCAGCCCGAATTAAAGTCAGCCGGATCGGCAGTTTTCGTCGGGGTGCGGGTGTGCATCTCACCGTCGCAGGCCGCGAGACCCGCATGGAACGCAAGGGTTACGTCCATTTCTAGGGGTGGCTACCGCCCCTGACGCGACTAGAGTGCGCGCCCAATGGATGGATCGATCAAGGTGGAGGAAGCACCCGCAGCGGCGGCGTCGCCCGGCATGCCGCGGCGTTCGCTGCGCAACATCGCGTTGCTCGCGATCTGCCAGGCGCTGACGCAAAGCAGCAACACGTTGATGTTTGCCTCCTCGGCGCTCGCGGTGCTGACCATCGTTCCTGCGGATCTGCGCATGTGGGCCAACGGGCCGGTCACGCTGCAGCATCTCGGCGTCATGCTCTCGGTATTTCCCGCCTCGATGCTGATGATGCGGCATGGTCGACGTGTCGGCTTCCGCACGGGATCGATCGGCGGCATGTGCGGCGCCTCGTGCGCGGCACTGGGACTTGGTGTCGGCAGCTTCCCGCTGATGTGCGTGGGCGGGCTGGTGCTGGGCTACGCCGTCGCCAGCATGCAGCTCTATCGCTTTGCCGCCGTCGAGTTGGCGCCCGGAAAATTCCGCGCCCAGGCCATTTCCTATGTTACGGCGGGCGGGGTCATCGCCGGGATCGTCGGTCCGGGCCTGGCGCGTTTGACGCCCGACCTCTGGCTGCCGACGTTCCAGGCAAGCTTCGTCGCGGTCATCGTGATCCACGCGATCGTGTTCGTGGTGCTGGGCTTCATCGAGTTTCCGCTGGTCAAGCCCGAGGATGCGTCCGGCCCGCAGCGGCCGCTCATCCAGATCGTCACCCAACCGGCCTACATGGTGGCGGCGGCGGGAGGGATGATCGCTTTCGGGGTGATGTCGTTCGTCATGGCGGCCTCGCCGCTGGCGATCGTGCAATGCGGGCTCGCCAAGAGCGAGGCGCCGGTCACCATATTCGTGCACGTCATGGGCATGTTCATTCCGGCTTTCTTCACCGGCCACCTTGTTACCCGCTTCGGCGTGTTCAACGTCATGACTGCCGGCATTGCGCTGCTGATCGCGGGCGTCGCGGTCGCGTTGATGGGGGTCACCGTCTGGAACTTCCGTGTGGCGCTTGGCCTCAACGGCGTTGGCTGGAACTTCCTGTTCGTCGGCGCCACGACCCTGCTCACCACCACCTATCGTCCGGCCGAACGCGGCAAGGCGCAGGCCTTCAACGACTTCATGGTCTTCGGCACGACGGCGACGGCGAGCCTGATGGCCTCCGTGGTGCTCGAGGTGAAGGGCTGGGCGATGCTGAACTACTTCGCGTTTGCCCTGGTTTGCGTGGCTTTCCTGGTGATCGCCATCTACCGGCTGAAGGCGCCCGCGATGCGCGCCTGAACGGCCAGCCATCCGACCTTCCTGGTGTCCGCTAGATTCCCGTTGGATTAGATTTCGCAGGCGGAAGTTCGCTCCGCGGCCTGCAGGGTCCCCGCCAACCCTTTGAGGCGATGAGGATTTCACCCATCAGCCGTGTTGCGCTGTGGGGGCCGTTCTGTCATTTTCCGCCCGCCTTGCGCCGGGGGGAGCTCTTTCGCCGGCCGTCAACGAGCTGAAAAACGCCAAGAAACCAACAGGTTAGCCAATCATGCAATCCGTTCTTTGGGCCGTCATCGCTTGCGGCATCATCGCCGTGCTGTATGGCGTCGTCACCGCATCGCGGGTCATGGCCTGCGACGCCGGCACGCCGCGCATGCAGGAGATCGCGCAGGCGGTGCAGGAGGGTGCGGCCGCATATCTGCGCCGCCAGTACACCACCATCGCCATTGTCGGCGTCATCGTCCTGATCGTGCTGTTCGCGCTGCTCGGCAAGCTCGCCGCCGGCGGCTTCCTTATCGGCGCGGTGCTGTCGGGCGCCACCGGTTTCATCGGCATGAACGTCTCGGTGCGGGCCAACGTCCGCACCGCGGTGGCGGCCCAGAAGAGCCTGGGGCAGGGCCTCGATCTCGCGTTCAAGTCGGGTGCAGTCACCGGCATGCTGGTGGCGGGGCTCGCTCTGCTGGGCGTGGTCGGTTACTACGCCGTATTGCGAAAGATGGGCATCGGGGCGGGCAGCCGCGAGATGGTTGACGCGCTGGTCGCCCTCGGCTTCGGCGCCTCGCTGATCTCGATCTTCGCCCGCCTGGGCGGCGGCATCTTCACCAAGGGTGCCGACGTCGGCGGCGACATGGTCGGCAAGGTCGAGGCCGGCATTCCCGAAGATGACCCGCGCAACCCGGCCACCATCGCCGACAACGTCGGCGACAATGTCGGCGACTGCGCCGGTATGGCGGCCGACCTGTTCGAGACCTACGCGGTGACGACCGTGGCCACCATGGTGC
>CAZHQA010000102.1:0-10306 GCA_964533955.1 uncultured Reyranella sp.
TGCCCTACTTCCGCAAGGCCGAGGACAACCAGCGCGGCGGCAACGAGTTCCACGGCACCGGCGGGCCGCTCAAGGTGCAGGACCATCGCTGGCAGCCGTCGCTGGCGCGCGCCATGCACGATGCCGCGCTCGAGGCCGGCATCCCCGACAATCCGGATTTCAACGGCGCCCGGCAGGAGGGCGTGGGCTACTACCAGACGACCATCAACAACGCGCGCCGCTGGTCGAGCGCGCAGGCCTATCTCAAGAACGCCAAGCACCGCGGCAACCTCACCATCGCCACCAGCGCGCACGCCACGCGGCTGCTGATCGAGAACGGCCGCGCGGTCGGCGTCGAGTACCGCACGCCCGATGGCGTCAAGACGGCGCGCGCCCGGGGCGAGGTCGTCGTGTCGGGCGGCGTCTATGGCAGCCCGCAACTCCTCATGCTCTCCGGGCTGGGCCCGGCCGAGCATCTTCGGAAATTCGGCCTCGGCGTGGTGCGCGACATGCCGGGCGTCGGCGCCAACCTGCACGACCACTTCAACACCTACATCGCCTACAAGTGCTCCCAGCCGGTCACCATGAACGACCTGGTGAACAGCCTGCCGCGACGCATCTGGGCCGGCATGCGCTACGCCTTCGGCCGCACCGGCCCACTCGCGAGCATGGGCCTCTATGTCGGCGCCTTTGTGCGCTCCGACAAGCGCCTCGAGCGGCCCGACCTGCAGATCAACATGTTCGCCTGGGCGATCAAGACGCGCGACCGGACCGGCGTGGTGCCCCAGCCCTTCTCCGCCTTCGGCCTCTCGCCGGTGCATCTGCGGCCCGACGGCCGTGGCACGGTGCGGCTGAAGTCGGCCGACCCGCTGGCCGCGCCGGAGATCCGCTTCAACTTCCTCAAGACCGCGAGCGACTGGACGGCGATGCTGGAAGGCATGCGCATCTGCCGCGAGATCGGCCGGCAGCCGGCGCTGAAACCCTTCGTCGTCGAGGAGATCCTGCCCGGCCCGGCCGTGACCGGGGACAAGGCGCTGCGCGACTACCTGCGCGCCACCGGCGTGTCCAATCTTCACCCGGTCGGCACCTGCCGCATGGGCCGCGGCGTGGACGACGTCGTCGACCCGCAACTCAGGGTCTACGGTGTCGACGGCCTCAGGATCGCCGACGCCTCGATCATGCCCTCGATCGTCGCCGGCAACACCAATGCGCCCTCGATCATGATCGGCGAGAAGTGCGCCGACATGATAAAGGCCGCCGCCCACGGCTGATCCCGCTCTCCCACTGGCGGGGGAGAGGAACAAGACGTTACGATCCAGCCAGTCGCGTCGCGTGCAGCGTCCTCGCAGCGAGGCTCGCCATGACTCCCTGGCACCGCAGGTCCCTTCTCCTGTCATCGGGCGCCGCTGCGCTCGCGGCACCCGGCCGCGCGGTGCGGGCGCAGGCCTACCCGTCGCGGCCGGTGCACCTGGTCGAGGGCTACGGCGCGGGCAGCGCGCCCGATATCATCGCGCGACTCACCGGCAAGTGGCTGTCCGAACGGCTCGGCCAACCCTTCGTCATCGACAACAAGCCCGGCGCCAGCGGCCGCATCGCCACCGATTTCGTCGCCAAGTCCGCCGCGGACGGCTACACCCTGCTGCTTGCCCTCAACAACAACACCGTCGACGCCGCGATCAAGGAGCGGCTGCCCTACGACTTCGCGCGCGACATCGCGCCGGTCGCCGGTATCTATCGCCAGCCGCTGGTCATGGAAGTGCATCCCTCGGTGCCGGCCACGACCGTCAGCGAGTTCATTGCGCTGGCCAGGCAGCGGCCCGGCAGGATCAACATGGCGTCGGCCGGCGTCGGCACCGGCACCCACATCGCCGGCGAGATGTTCCAGATGGCGGCCGGCGTCTCGCTGTTCCACGTGCCCTATCGCGGCGTGCAGGCGCTGCGCGACGCCGTCGCCGGCCAGGCCGACGTCTATTTCGGCGTGGTCGCTTCCTCGCTGCCACAGATCAAGGCCGGAAAGCTGCGCGCGCTCGCCGTCACCACGACGACCCGCTCGGCCGTCCTGCCGGACGTGCCGGCGATGGCGGAGTTCCTGCCGGGCTACGAGTTCAGCGCCTGGTATGCGCTCGGCGCGCCGCGCGCGACTCCCGCGCCGGTCATCGAGCGACTCAACAAGGAAGTGAACGCCGCGCTCGCCGATCCGGCCTTCGCAGCCCAGCTGATTGAGCTCGGCGGCATCCCGCTTCCCGGCACGCCGGCCGCCCTCGGTGCGCTGATTGCCGCCGACACCGACAAGATCGCCAAGGTGATTCAGGGCGCCAACATCACGATCGAATAGGTGCTGCGGGGAACGGGTTTGCAACCACGCAGGCCACAGGGAGTTTCTTCCCAGGGGCTCAACCCTTGCATGGAGAGACGAATGTTTTCACGCGTACTCACCGTCGCGATCGCGGCTGCCACTCTCAGTATCGCCACGGCTCACGCCCAGAGCGGTTCGGGTGGCGCCAGCGGTGGCGCAGCCGGCGGCGCGGGCGCCAGCACAGGTGCGGGCGTAAGCTCACCCGGCGCCACCGTGGGCGGCTCGGCTGGCGGCGCCTCGACCAGCAGCGGGACGGGCGCCGGCACGGCAGGCAGCGCCACGATCGGCAGCGGTGCGACCGGCAGCGCGGCGACCGGCAGCTCGGCGACCGGCAGCTCGGCCGGCGCGGCCACGCCGGGTGCCACGGCGCCCAACCAGGCGCAGGCGACCGGCAGCAGCTTCAATGCGTCCAACTTCAAGACCAAGACCGAGTGCCTGAACGCCGCGCAGACCGCCGGCGCCTCGCGCGACGCCTGCAACAGCATCAAGTCCCAGTAAGCCTCATCTCGCAGAGGGCACGCGACACGGCCGTCGGGCGCGCGGGCCCGGCGGCCGTTGCGTCGGCGGCGGGCTTGACCGACAGTGGCGGCATGGCGAAGGCGCATCTCCCGCATTGAGACGGCTGCTGGCGGTGGCGCTCGGCGCCCTGATTGATCCTGCGGTTGCGCTGGCCGACGAAGGCGGCGGCAGCATCTGGATTCCCGGCCAGTTCGCCAGCTGGGCTGCCTCGCCCAACCCGGTCGGCTGGCAGGTCCAGACGACGTCCTATTTCAGCCGCGCCAGCCAGACCGGCGATAATGTCGCCGCGCGCGGCGGCAACCGGGTGAGCGGCCGCGTCGAGGTTCAGGGCTACGACTACATCACGCCGGGCTATACCTTCGAGACGCCGGTGCTGGGCGCGCAGCTCTATCTCGGCGCCACCATGTCGTACGGCTGGATGGACACGTCGGTGTCGGCGGTGCTGACGCGGCGTCGGGGCAAGACCAGCGAGACGGCGGTCGACGAGACCGCCTGGGGGTTCAGCGACATCACGCCCTTCGCCTCGCTCAAGTGGCAGTTCGGCGCCGACAACGCCCACAACGTCATGGTCTACGCCACCGGCAACGTGCCGACCGGCTACTACAACCCGGATTCGCTGGCCGCAGTGTCGGCCGGCCACTGGGCCGCCGACGCCGGCCTCGCCTACACCTGGGAGGGCAGCGGCGGACTGGAATTCTCCATCACTGCAGGCGCCACCTACAACTTCATGAATCCGACCACGCTCTACCGCAGCGGGGTCGACGGCCATGTCGAGGTCGGCGCGACCTGGACGCTGGCCGAGCCGTTCTACATCGGCGCCGTCGGCTATCTCCTCAACCAGCTGACCGACGACGAGGGCGCGCCGGCCGACCTCGGCGGGCACCGCTCGCGCGTCGCCGGGGTGGGACCGCAGCTCGGCTGGTCGTTCCGCGCCGGCAAGGTCAATGTGGACGTGAATCTGCGCGGCTACGCCGAGTTCGCGGCGCAAAACCGCCCGGAGGGGTGGAATGCCTGGCTCTCAGTGACCTTCTCCCGCGCGCAGGCTCGTTCTAGTATCGACTGACCCAAATCCCTCCAGCCACCCCCAACAGGATGATCACCCCATGACCGTCGACAATCCGGACAACAAGTGGATCGGCAAGCGCACCCCCCGTCCCGACGGCGCCGACAAGGTGACCGGCCGGGCCGCCTATGCCGCCGACACGACGATGCCCGGCATGATCTGGGGCAAGGTGCTGCGCAGCCCCCACCCCCATGCCCGCATCAAGTCGATCGACACCTCCAAAGCCGAGAAGCTGCCGGGCGTCAGGGCCGTCGTGACGTCCAAGGACATCCTCGACTTCCCGATCGCCAAGGGCCCGGTGATGCTGGGCATCCAGGACATGCGCTGGATGTGCCGCAACGTCATGGCGCGCGAGAAGGCGCTGTTCCATGGTCATCCGGTCGCCGCCGTCGCTGCCGACAGTCAGGCGATCGCCGCCGAGGCCTGCAAGCTGATCCATGTGGATTACGAGGTGCTGCCCTTCGTGATCGACGTCGACGAGGCCAGGAAGCCCGGCGCGCCGATCCTGTTCGACCACATCAAGTTCGCCGACAAACCCTCGAACATCGCCGGCACGCTCGAGCACAAGCTGGGCGACGTGGAGGCGGGCTTCAAGGAAGCCGACGTGATCGTCGAGCGCACCTTCAAGACCGAGGCCGTGCACCAGGGCTACATTGAGCCGCATGCCTGCCTGGTGAGCCACGCCGACGGCAAGGTCATGGTGTGGAGCTCCTCGCAGGGCCAGTTCATGGTGCGCGCCATGTGCTCGCTGATGTCGGGCATCCCGCAAAGCAACATCCGCGCGATCCCGGCCGAGATCGGCGGCGGCTTCGGCGGCAAGACCATCGTCTATCTCGAGCCGGTGGCTCTGATGCTCTCCAAGAAATCGGGCCGTCCGGTCAAAATCGTCATGACGCGCGAGGAGGTCATGCGCGCCTCGGGCCCGACCTCGGGCTCCTCGAGCACGGTCAAGATCGGCGCCAAGAAGGATGGCACCATCGTCGCCGGCCAGGGCACCTGGTACCTGCAGGCCGGCGCCTTCCCCGGCTCGCCGATCCGCGGCGCGGCGGGCTGCGCCTTCGCGCCCTACAACATCCCGAACGTGCTGTCGCGCGGCTTCGACGTCGTCTCCAACCGCTCGAAGGTCGCGGCCTACCGCGCGCCGGGCGCGCCGATCGGCGCCTTCTCGGTCGAGAGCGTGATGGATGAGCTGGCCGAGAAGCTCGGCATGGATCCGATCAAGCTCCGGCTGAAGAACGCAGCCAAGCAGGGGACCAAGGCCGCGCACGGCCCGGTCTACCCGGTGATCGGCTACGAGGAGACGCTGCGCCAGGCGCTGGCCAGCGAACACTACAACTCGCCGCTCAAGCCCAATCAGGGCCGCGGCGTCGCCTCGGGCTACTGGTTCAACGCCGGCGGCGAATCGAGCGCCCAGGTCAACATCACCGAGGACGGCAACGTCACGGTCATGACCGGCCATCCCGACATCGGCGGCTCGCGCGCCTCGACCGCCAACATCGCGGCCGAGCTGCTGGGCGTCCATCCCAGCCGCATCAACGTGCTGATCGGCGACACCGCGAGCGTCGGCTTCTCGAACCTGACCGGCGGCAGCCGCGTCACCTTCGCCTCGGCGATCGTGGTCACGCAGTCGGCCGAGCACGTCATCAAGCAGCTCTGCTCGCGTGCCGCCAAGATCTGGAAGATCGACGAGGAGGCCGTGACCTGGGACAACGGCTACGCCCGCCCGGCCGGCGACAACGCCGGCAAGTTCGAGCCGCTGTCGCTCGCCCAGATCGCCGCCAAGGCATCCGAGACCGGCGGCCCGATCGGCGCCGGCGTGCAGCTCAACACCGTCGGCGCCGAGGGTGGCTTCTCCACCCATGTCGTCGACGTCGAGGTCGACCGCGCCACCGGCAAGACCAAGGTCGTGCGCATGACCTGCTTCCAGGACGTCGGCCGCGCCATCCATCCCGACTATGTCGAGGGCCAGCTGCAGGGCGGCATGGCCCAGGCGATCGGCTGGGCGCTGACCGAGGAGTACATCTACAACAAGCGCGGCCACGTCGATAACCCGGGCTTCCTCGACTACCGCATGCCGGTGGCCTCCGACCTGCCGCGCCTCGAGTGCGGCATCATCGAGATCCCGAACCCCAAGCACCCGCAGGGCGTGAAGGGCGTCGGCGAGGTACCGATGGTGCCCGGCATGGCGGCCATCGCCAACGCGGTGAAGCACGTCACCGGCCTGCGCATGACCCACCTGCCGATCTCGCCGCCCAAGATGCTGGCGGCGCTCGAAGCAGCCGAGGACAGAAAGCTGGCGGCAGACTAGGCCGCTCCGCCAGAGCGGAGCGGTCGGCCTAAGCCGGCGGCGCAGCCGGGCGCGCCGCCTCGACCTTCTTCACGCCATCGACGGTGAGCGTGATCGACGACGGCGGATCGCCGTCGGAGCGCATCCAGTTGCGCGCCACGGAGAGCCGGATCGCCGCATCGACGGCATCGCGGTTGGTCGTGCCGAGCTTCTCGCGCACCTTGTCGACCTTCGCCCAGGACCCGGCGGGCCGCCCGCCGGTGACTTGGCGCACGGCGGTCAGGAGTGCCAGCAGGAATTGGGCGGGATTGTGGGGCGGGACGGTCTCTTGTGTTGCCATTATGCAACGCTAACTCCCTATTCACGCATCATGCAACTCGTGCGGCGTTGCAACACGCGCCGGGGAGGCATAGGCCGGCCGACACGTATGTTACACTAGGGCCGCCCCCGATAAGGCCCAGCGTAACAAGGAGCCGATGGATGCCCGACAGTTTCAGCCCGCTTACCCTCAAGAAACGGGCGACGGCGGAAGAGATTCACGCCGACCTGCAGACCCGCATCGACCGGCTCGCGGCGCGCGACGAGAAGTATCTCGGCTGCCGCGTCTCGCCTCCCCAGCCGATCAAGACCAGCCGCAACGGCCACAACTGGACCATCGCCGGCTTCCCCGACCTCGCCTCCGGCTGCTTCACCGAGGTGGTGAAGATCGTCGACCAGGCACGGCTCGAGTATGAGCTGATCGGCTAACGCAGAAACTTCGTCCTCATCCGGATGGGGCGCAAAAAAGAACGCAGTCCCCAGCCTGCGGGGCTATGTTGACGCATGACAGCCAAGGTCCCACCCAAGAAGAAGCCGGACGAGATCACGGCGGCGTTCGAGGCCCACTGCGCGATGGAGAACACGGCGCGCTATCTCAACCGTGGCCGCCGCTTCGCCGACCTCGGCGAGCCGGCCCTGATCGCCGAATGGCTGGCGGCGTTTCGCGACAGCTCGCTCGACCTTCGCCAGGAGCGCGCCCACGACCTCGACGACGTCTCGGCCGAGTTGTCGCTGCGCGGCATTCCCTGCCCGGAGGACCAGATCTCGCCCGACGAGAAGGAGCAGGCAGCCGCCCGCCTCGCGCCCTACCTGCCACGCGCGCGGCAACGACGGGTCGACAACTACAACCGCTTCCTCGACCAGTGGCGGGCCCGCAAGAACTAGCGGCCACGGGAGCGTGAGACCCGAACCATTTCCTTCGTCCGAATGGCGAGGAAAAGCGGCGCCCTTGGCGAGCGCCACCTGAACTTCTAATGACCGGAATAGGCGAATCGGGACCCGCGGGATTATTCTCGCGGTGTGTAGCGTCCGCGTAACCGCAAGTGAGTGCGTCCCGATGAACAGCCACCGTTCCCGTTCGAAGCGTCCCGTCCCCTATTGCCGCAAGGGCTGGTCTCCGGCCGAGCGGCTCGCCTACTACAGCAGCCGCGATCCGCTGTCGGGTTGCGACATCTGGCACGGCCCCAGCGTCAACGGCGGATACGGCCACATCCGCTACCACGGCCAGAAGTGGCTGGCTCACCGTCTCGCCTGGACGCTCAGGAACGGCCCGATCCCGAAGGGCATGATCCTGTGCCACCGCTGCGACGTGCGGGCCTGCTGCAACCCCGACCACCTCTTCCTCGGCACCCGAGCCAACAACGCCGCCGACCTCAAGGACAAGCGCCATCGCCAGTCGCAGCTGCGCGCCGAGAGCCTCGCCAATCCCGGCCAGATCTACATCGTCTATCGCGGGCTCGAGATGAAAGGGAAGGTCGACGTCCGGCCGCTGCCGGACCGGGAGCGCAAGCCATGACCGCGCGCTACTCGAACGAGATCCTGCACGCCTTCCTCGCCAGCGAGGAGATGGACAATGCCGCCCGCTACCTCCAGGCCGGCCGCCGGTTCGCAGGCCTGAGCGACGCGGCGCTCCGGAAGGACTGGGCCAGGGCGTGGCGCGGCTGCCACGACGAGGGCCGCGAGGAGCTGTGGCCCGCCTGCCTGGACACCGACGCCGAGCTGACGCTGCGCGGCCTCGCCCGCCCCGAGCAGCTGCTGACGCCCCGGACGCTGAAGCGCATCTCGTCGCGCATGCGCGACGACGCGCGTCGCCCCGGCGCCCGCCAGCGCCTGCACGAGGACATCGAGCACTTCCTGCGCCAGTGCACGGCCCGCCGCCATTGAGCCAGTGTGGCCGCGCCATGTCCTTCGCTCCGCTCAGGATGTCAGAGCGCCAGCGTCAGACCAGAAAATGGAGCGGCGCGGGCGCCGCCAGATCGGGACCGGTGACGCCGGGTTTGGCGACGAACAGCTCGATGCGGAAGCCGTCGGGGTCCTTGACGAAGGTGCTGCTCTTGGCGGCGGTGTCGAGGTGCCGCTCGACCATTGCGTCGTTCCGCGGCAGCGACGCCGCTTCGTCGAGCTCGAGTGCGAAATGGTGCATGCCGACGACGCCGTCGCTCGCCTGCACGATGGCGAGATGGTAGGGCACCTGCGCGCCGTGGCCGCGCATCAGCACGAGATCGCCGCCGGCCGACCGGTGCACCGTGTCGAGCCCGGCAATCTCCTCGTAGAAGGCCTGCAAGCGCGGCACGTCGCGCGTCGCCAGCACGACGTGCGTCAGGCGGCGCGGATGGAACGGCGCCTCCGGCACGCGGCGCAGCGCGGGAGCGGGATCGTAGCGCGGCTCGGCGAAGGGCTCGCCCGCTTCGGGATCCCAGGTCGAGGTGATCAGGTCGAGATCGCCGTGCAGGACGCCGCGCCAGTCGCGCACCGTATCGACATAGAACTCGACGATGTTGCCGTCGGGATCGGCGAGATAGATGCTGTGCGCGACCTGATGGTCGGCCAACCGCCGGATCGGCACATTGCGCGCCCGCGCCCGCCGGTAGCCCTCGACCAGCTCGACCTCGTTGTCGATCTCCCAGGCGATGTGGTTCAGGCCGACCCTGGCCCCGGCCTCCTTGGGCAGTTGCAGGTGGCCGTCCTTGCCGTAGCGGTCGCGGCCCTTGGTCGTCTCGATCATGCCGACGTCATGCGGCGTGTTGCCGGTGCCGAGGAAGCTTGCCCTGAGGCCCAGCTCGCGGAATTCGAGGGCGAGGCCGCACACGCGATTGTAGAAGTCCGTGGCGCGGTCGAGATCGTCGACGAACAGGTTGACGTGCCCCAGGCGGCGCGAGCGAAAGACGGCATTTCCCGCGGACATGGTCTATACCTCCACAGCATGTGAGCGGGCGCCGCCGCACGGCGGCGCCGAAAAGCGAGAGTGACGATGTCCTTCGAAGACCTGCCGCCCCTGCCCAAGATGATCCACCCCGAGGCCTATGCCTACGCCGAGCGCTGCACGGTGTTGTCCAGGCGCGCGCTGCGGGTCTGCCGCAGCCATCTCGACCTGGCCTATGGCACGGACTACTGGCAGCGCCTCGACGTCTTCGTGCCATCGGGCAATTTCTCCAGGCTGCCGGTGTTCGTGTTCATGCACGGCGGGGCATGGTCGAGCGGCTGCAAGGAATGGATGGGCTTCATGGCGCCGAGCCTGGTCGGCGCGCCGGCGGTGTTCGTCTCGGTCTCCTATCGCAAGGCGCCGGACTGCCGCATGGCCGGCCAGTTCGCCGACGTCGCCCACGCCCTCGCCTGGATCTCCCGCGAAATCGCAGCCTATGGCGGCGATCCTGCGCGCCTGCTGATCGGCGGCCATTCGGCCGGCGGCCACCTCGCCACCCTGGTCAGCCTCAAGCCCGACGAGGTGAAGGCCGCCAGCGGCTTCGACGTCTCGGCGATCCGCGCCGTCCTGCCGGTCAGCGCGCCGCTCGACCTCCGCCTCGATCCCGCCAATCCGGAAGAGAGCCTGGCGCGCGTTCATGCGCAGGTGCTCGACGAGCCGGGCCGGGCGGCCGAGTTCAGCCCCCTCGCCTTCGCCGCGCAGGCCCGCGTGCCGTTCTTCCTGACCTGGGGCGAGAAGGACTTCCCGCGCATCCGGCGCCAGAACGCGGCGATGGCCGCCGCCCTGCGGGCCCATGGCACGCCCCTCGAGGAGCTCGAGATCGCCGGCGCCTCGCATTTCGACACCAACCTCACCGCGGCA
>CAZHQA010000102.1:10406-16564 GCA_964533955.1 uncultured Reyranella sp.
CGAGGAGCTCGAGATCGCCGGCGCCTCGCATTTCGACACCAACCTCACCGCGGCAAATCCCTCGAGCCCGTGGACGGAAACCGCGCTTCGCATGCTTTCGGCCTGAAGCGGTCCGAGAAGACGGGCCGATCACCTCTAACCCCTTGCCGCGCGCCGCTTGCCGGAGACTGCCGCGGCGACGCGCGGGCCCGACAGGTGGCGAAACATCCGGCAGATCGCGTCGACCAGCGCGACCCGTTCCGCCTCGCCGAGCACGCTGACCGCGTCGGCCACGATGGCCTCGCGGTAGGGCGTGATGGCGGCATAGACCTCACGCCCGTGGCTGGTCAGCGAGACCTCGACGATCCGCGCGTTTTCGGGCGACTTGCGGCGCTTCGCGAGCTCGCGCTCCTCGAGCTGGTCGACCACCCGGCTGACCAGCGGCTGCTCGATCACCGCGTCGCGGGCGATCTGCCCGACATTGGAAACGCCGCGCGCATCGACCACCTGCATGACGCGGAACTGCTGGCCGGTGACGTCGAGCGGCCGCAGGAATTCGAGCAGCTGCATGTTCATCAGGTTCATCAGCCGGCTGAGATGGTGCGGCAGGTATCCCGGCATGAGCAGGTCGCCCGGCACCTGGCCGCGCGCATCGGCGGCCGGGGGCCGCATCTTGCCCGGCGAGGATCGCTTGATCTTCCTGTTCGCGGCCATGGTCAGCCGGCGTCGGGAGCAAAGGCTTCGGTGCCTGTGGGCACGTGCAGCGCGGTGCGCAAGTACTGGCGTCGCAGCCAGCCGATCCGCGCCACCGCGCCGAACACCAGGTCGCGCATGCTGTCCGGCCAGGTCGTGAGCGCGCTGTAGAAGGTCGAGAGGCGCTGGGTGTGGTCGGTCAGCGGGCGCTCCCGACGCTCCCACAGCGCCAGCGCGCGCTCGACGTCGCGCTCCTCCTCGAGCGCCACCGCGAGGCCGAGCGCATTCATCATCGCGCAGGCGCCGCCCTGGCCGAGATTGGGCGCCATGGCATGCGCGCTGTCGCCCAGCAGCACTGCCCTTCCCTTCGACCAGCGCTCGACCCGGATTACCTGGAAACGGTCCCACCGCGCCTCGCCGTCGAGGCGATCGATCAGGCCGGCCAGGCAGGGGAACGATCGCTTCCACAGCTCCTTGTCGATCGGAATCGCCTTGGCGGCGGTGTCCGACTCGAGCGCCGTCAGGGCGACGTAGAGCTCGGTGCGGCTGCAGGCCGCCACCAGGATGCGCCGCGTGCCCGACCAGTACTCGATGTTCATGCGGCCCTCGGCGGAGGCCGCCTCCGCCTCGGTGCGCGGAATGACGATGCGAATGCCGCCATCGGCCAGCCAGCGGTGCGTCGTCCGGATCGCCAGCGACTCGCGCACCCGCGAATGGACGCCATCGGCGCCGATCACCAGGTCGGCCGAAAGACTCCGGCCGTCCTCGAGCAGCAGGCGCCCGTCCGGCGTGGCGCCCGCCGCCGGCGAGCCGGTGACGATCTCGGCGCCCGAGCGCCGCGCGCAGTCGGCCAGGGCGCCGATCACCTGCTGGCGGGTGATCTCGAACATGCGGGTCGCGTAGCCGGCGCGCGAGGTGGTGCGGCCCTGCCCGTCGCGCGTCTCGCGCTCGAACCCCTCGCGGGCGCCGCGCACGGCGTCGCGCTCGGCGCCGATCGCCCGCATCACCCGCAGGGCGTTCTCGAAGATCGACAGCCCTGAGCCCACGATGCGCATCTCGGCGGTGCGCTCGTGCACCCGCACCCGCCAGCCGCGCTGGCAGAGCGCGGCCGCGACCGTCAGCCCGGCCAGCCCAGCCCCGGCAATTTCCGCCGACCGCGCCATCGCCTGCGTCGCCCTCACTTCCGCTTGTAGCTGGCGACTCCGCTGCGCAGCATGTCGAGCGCTGCCCGGCCGTCGACGCCGCGCGCATTGGCTTCCTTGATCCAGGCCTCCTCGATGAAGGCGAGCTTGCTCTTGAGCTCGGCCGCCATTTCCGGGCTCATGTTCGAGATCTTCATGCCGCTGCCGGCGAACTCGCGGTTGGCGATGGCGTCCTGGTCGTCCCAGATCCGGCCGGCTTCGCGCGCGAAGTTCTCGCCCGAGACGCTCATGATGGCGTCCTGGTCCTCCTTCGACAGCGACTTCCACTTGGCCTCGTTCATCACGAGAAAGAACGCCGAGTTGTTGAGGCCGAGCGGCACCTTGGTCTGGTAGCCGAGGAACTTGTTCATGCGGAAGCTCAGGATCGAATCGGGCGGCAGGAAGGTGCCGTCGATGATGCCGCGCGAGAGCATGTCGTAAGCCTCGGTGACCGGCGCGCCGATCGGCACCACGCCGAGGGCCGTGCCGATCTCGCTCTGGGTGCCGGCCGACGCCCGGATCTTGAGGTTCTTGAGGTCGGCCACGGCCAGGATCGGCTTGTTGGTCGTGAAGATCTGGTAGGGACCGTTGTTGAACACCGCCAGCAGCTTGGTGCCCTTGTACTCGTCGGCCTTGGACAGGTACTTCTCCTGCACCCGCCAGTGCGCCACCGACAGCGGTTCGGCCTCGTCGCTCAGGAACGGCAGCTCGGCGACGCGGCTCAGCACGAAGCGCTCCGGCGTGTAGGTCTGGTTGCCCGCCGTGACGTCGGCCACGCCGGTCAAGGCCAGCTCGAACTGGCGCGGCGGCGCGCCCAGCGACGAGGCGGTGAATTCCACCCGGACATGGCCGTTGGTCGCCTTGGTGACGCGCTCGGCCCAGCCCGCCATCTGGCGCGCATGGAAATGATGCGTCGGCGGCACCCAGCGATTGAAGCGCAGGACGACGTCGTCCGCCGCCGCCGGCAGCGCCGGCAAGGCGATCGACGCGAGCGCCGCCAGGGGAGCGGCAAGCGCCGCGATTGACCTCGAGTTCATCATGCCTCTCCCTGTGGACGTTCGATCGATTGAATCCCGCCGTCGGCCGGGATTTGCAGGCCCTCGCGCGGCCAGACCTGCGGAAACAGCGGACAGCCGAAGCGGTCGCCGGCCTTCAGGCCGGGGTCGCGGATCGGCTTGGGACCCATGTCGCGCACCGCATAGCGCGCATCGTCGCCGGCGTAGCGGAAGGCGATGGCGCGCCGGCGGCGCTCCTTGCTGGCATTGCCCGGCGCGCCGTGCAGGGTCAGCAGCTGGTGCACCAGGATGTCACCCGGCTCCATGTCGAAATGCACGATCCGGTGCCGGTCGCGCTCGGCCTCGACGTCGATCATCGGCTCGAACTGGCGCGATCCCAGGTACTGCGAGGGGTCGAAACCGATCGGGCTGAACCAGCGATTCCACTTGTGCGAGCCCACCACCCACTCGAGCGCGCCGCTCTCGATGGTCACCGGGTCGAGCGGCACCCAGAACGAGCAGACCTGCCAGCCGTCGTACCAGCCGTAGGGCTGGTCCTGGTGCCACGGCGTCGGGTTGGGCGTCGCCGGCTCCTTGACGAACAGCAGGTCGACGGTGAGGAACGACCGCGACGACCGCATGATCTGGGCGGCGAAGGACGGCAGCGGCGAGGCGCGCTGGAACTCGCGGAACACCGGGTGGCGCAGCCACATGAAGGTGTCGTAGCCGAAGCGGCCCGAGCCCATGTCGGGATAGTTCTTGCCCTGCTCGCCGGGCCTCGCCAGCACTTCGTCGACCGCGTCGCGCAGCGCGGCGATCCACACCGGGTCGAGCGCCCGGCGCAGCGCCACCACCCCGTCGCGGTCGTACGCTTCGATCTCTTCCGGCGTGAGGTCGCGAGGGTCGAGGACCGACATGGCGCCAACTCCACAATTGCGATGTCATATGAAATCACATACGATCGCCGAGGTAAAGCACCGGGAACCGGTTGGCGGGCAGCTGCGGGGAGCAGGATGGAGACAGAGCTGGACGAAGAAGCCCCGCCGGTGTTCGGCTGGCTCGACTGGACCCTCGGCCTGGCGATCGCCGCAACGCTCTTTTCCATGATGTGGATCACCTTCGTCGACGTGGTCGGCCGCTACGTCTTCAACCATCCCCTGCAGGGCGCCTACGAGATCACCGAACTGTCGCTCGCCGTGCTGGTGTTCGGCGGCCTGCCGCTGGTCACCGAGCGGCGCGAGCACGTGGCGACGCCGCTGTTCGACAGCTTCCTGCGCGGCCTGGCGAAGCGCCTCAAGGAGCTGCTGGTCGACCTCACGGGCATCGTGGCCTGCGCCGTCCTGGCCTGGCGGCTGTGGCTCCAGGCCGGCGTCACCGCCGGGCTGCAGACCCAGACCCAGGTGCTGCACGTGCCCCTGGCGCCGTTCGTCTACTTCATGGCGCTCGCCTCGGCGATCTCGACGGCCGTCCTGCTGCTGCGCGTCGCCAGATCGCTGCGGCTCGTGGGCGATCCCGCGGCGGCACGGCCATGACCGCGGCCCTCGTCGGCTTCCTCGTCCTCTTCGTCCTGCTGTTCCTCGGCGTTCCCATCGCCTTCGGCATGGGCATCGTCGGCGTCGTGGGCTTTGCCTGGGTCGTCGGCTGGGGCCCCGCCTTCGCCATGGTGAGCCAGATCACCATGGACACGGTGTTCAACTACAACTTTTCCGTCCTGCCGCTGTTCGCCCTGATGGGCTCCGTGTTCGCCCATTCGCGCATGGCCGACGAACTCTACGACATGTCGTACGCCTTCCTCGGCCACCGCCGGGGCGGCCTCGCGATGGCGACCATCCTCGCCTGCGGCGCCTTCAGCGCCGTCTCCGGCTCCTCGCTGGCCTGCGCCGCCACCATGTCGCGCGTCTGCGTGCCGATGATGCGCCGCTACGGCTACGAGCCGGGCTTCGCCGCCGGCACCGTGGCGGTCGGCTCGACCCTCGATATCCTGATCCCGCCCAGCATCTCGATGGTGGTCTTCTCGATCCTGACCAACGTCGACCTCGGCAAGCTGATGATCGCGGGCTTCCTGCCCGGGGCGCTGATGATCGTCTGCTACCTCGCCTCGATCTCGGTGGCCGCCAGGATCTGGCCGCAGCTCGGCCCCCAGGGCCAGCGCACCAAATGGCCGCAGCGCATCCGCTCGCTCAGGGACGTCTGGCCGCTGGTCGCCCTGTTCACCGTCGCCATCGGCGGCATCTATGCGGGCATCTTCACGCCGACCGAGGCGGCCGGCATCGGCTCGTCCGGCGCTTTCCTGGTGGTGCTGCTCCGCCGCCGCCTGCGCCTGCTGCCGTTCATCGCCCTGCTCAACGACACCGCGCGCACCACGTCGATGGTGTTCATCGTCATCGTCGGCGCCCTGCTCTTCGCCAACTTCCTGACCGTATCGGGCGCCGCCACCGCGATGCAGTCCTGGGTGGGCGGCTTCCACCTGACGCAGGTCGAGCTGATCCTCGCCCTGCTGGCGATCTACCTGGTGCTCGGCTGCCTGCTCGACGCCTCGGCGATGATGCTGCTCACCGTCCCCATCTTCCTGCCCATCGTGCTCGCCGCCGGCATCGATCCGCTGTGGTACGGCATCTTCATGATCCTGGTGATCGGCATCGGCATGATCCACCCGCCGCTCGGCATGCTGCTGTTCGTCGTCAGGAGCCTCGTTCCGGACCTCCGCATCGGCCAGGTATTCGCCGGCGTCCTGCCCTACCTCGCCGGGGAAGCCGTCTGCGTCGGATTGCTGATCGCCTTCCCCAGCATCGTCCTGGTCCTGCCGAGCTACATGAAGTGACGCCACGGCCATGACCAGGCACGCGGAGATAGCCGGCGCCGGCATCGGCGGCCTGGCGACTGCCGCCGCGCTGGCGCAACGCGGCTGGTCGGTGCGCGTGCACGAGCGCAATCCCGAGCTGCGCGCCGTCGGGGCCGGCATCTACGTCTGGGAGAACGGCCTGCGCGTGCTGAACGCGCTGGGCGCCTACGACGAGGCGGTGCGCGGCTGCCACCCCGGCTGGATGCGGGAGACGCGCGACGACAGCAACCGCGTCGTCGCCTCCGTCATGTTCAGTCCCGATCCGCCGCGGCGCGTGGTTTCCATCGCCCGCCAGCAGCTGCTCGTGGCGCTGGCCTCCGCCGCCACCAAGGCCGGCGCCGAGCTCTGCTTCGACAGCAGCGCGGTGGCGGCCGAGCCGGACGGCACGATCGTGCTGGCGAGCGGCCAGCGGCTGAAGGCAGACCTCGTCGTGGCGGCCGACGGCATCAATTCTCGCATCCGCGATTC
>CAZHQA010000103.1:0-16547 GCA_964533955.1 uncultured Reyranella sp.
CGATCAACAACATCGAAGTCGTCTACGACGGCGTCATCCTGGTCCTCAAGGGCGTGTCGATCGACGTCCGCGAAGGCGGCATCACCACGTTGCTGGGCGCCAACGGCGCCGGCAAGACGACGACCCTCAAGGCGATCTCGGGCGTGCTGCGCTCCGAACGAGGCGAGGTCACCAAAGGCGCCATCCAGCTCGGCGATCGCCGGATCGATGGCATGCGCGCCCACGAGGTGACGCAGCTCGGGCTCGTGCAGGTCTTCGAGGGCCGCCGCGTGTTCGAAAACCTGACCACCGAGGAGAACCTGATCGCAGGTGGTCACACCCAGAAGCACAGCCAGTCGGTGCGGCAGGGCATCGATATGGTCTATTCGTATTTTCCCCGGCTGCGCGAGCGCCGCTCGCAGGTTTCGGGCTACCTGTCGGGCGGCGAGCAGCAGATGCTCGCGATTGGCCGGGCCCTGATGAGCAAACCGCGGGTCGTCCTGCTCGACGAACCCTCGCTCGGCCTTGCGCCCATGCTGGTCGAGGAGATCTTCGGCATCGTCGGCCGGTTGGTAAAGCAGGAGAGGCTCTCCGTGCTGCTCGTCGAGCAGAACGCCACCATGGCCTTGGCCGTCGCAGACCACGGTTACGTCATGGAAAATGGCCGTATCGTGCTGGAGGGGCCGGCCGACAAGCTGCGCGCCAATTCCGACATCAAGGAGTTCTATCTCGGCCTGAACGAGGGCGGCTCGCGCAAGTCCTATCACGACACCAAGCATTACAAGCGGCGCAAGCGCTGGCTATCCTAGGAACCTGATGGGCGAAGCGGCCATGGCAGTGCCATGATCGCGTGTCACGAGGTGGGCGATGAGCGAGATCGAACGGCTGCGCGACATGATCGGTTCGGCGAAGCGAATCGTGGCGTTCACCGGCGCCGGCATCTCGACCGAATCCGGCATTCCCGACTTCCGGTCGCCCGGCGGCATCTGGACCAAGTACCAGCCGATCTACTTCGACGACTTCATGTCCTCGGACGAGATGCGCCGCGAGGCCTGGCGTCGCAAGTTCGCGACCGACGAGACCATGCAGAAGGCCGAACCCAATGCCGGCCATCGGGCGCTCGCCAAGCTCGTCGAACAGGGCAAAATGACGTCCATCATCACCCAGAACGTCGACGGCCTTCACCAGCGCTCGGGGGTCCCGGAGTCCAGGATCATCGAGCTGCATGGCAATTCGACCTATGCCAGCTGCCTCGACTGCGGCCACCGCCACGAGCTCGAGCCGATCAAGAAGGCCTTCCAGGCCAAGGGCACGCTGCCGATTTGTGAGAAATGCGACGGCATCGTGAAGACGGCGACGATTTCGTTCGGCCAGGCCATGCCCGAGATCCAGATGGCCCGCGCCCAGGACGAAACCATGGCCTGCGACCTGTTCATGGTGCTCGGCAGCTCGCTGGTCGTCTATCCGGCGGCCGGCTTCCCGCGCGTTGCCAAGCGCAAGGGCGCGGGCCTGGTCATCCTGAACCGGGACCCGACCGACCAGGACAGCGAAGCCGATCTGGTCGTTCATGCCGAAATCGGACCGACCTTGAGCCGGGTCGTGGGCGTCAATTGAGGCCTCCGATATTGCAGCGCCTCTGAGGGCGTGCTTTATCGACGAGGCAGGAGGAAATGGATGATCAAGCGCAGGTCGGCCATTGCCGGTGCGCTGGGAGTGGCGGGACTCGCAGCGCTGCCGCTGCGCGCCCAACAGGATGTCACCTTCTTCCGTATCCTGACCGGCGGCACGGTCGGGACGTATTTCCCGATCGGCGGCCTGATCGCCAATGCCATTTCGAACCCGCCAGGCTCGCGGCCGTGCAACGACGGCGGGTCGTGCGGCGTGCCCGGACTGGTGGCGACATCGGTGGCGTCCAACGGCTCGGTCGCCAATGCCGCCGCCATCGGCGCCGGCACGGCGCAGTCGGGCTTCGTGCAGTCGGACGTGGCTTTCTGGGCTTACACGGGGACCGGAGTCTATGACGGCCGGCCCAAGATCGACATCCTGCGCGCCATCGCCAATCTCTATCCCGAGAGCTTCCAGCTCGTGGCGCGCCGTGGCTCCGGCATCAAGTCGGTGGCAGATCTGCGGGGCAAGCGCGTGTCGCTCGACGAACCAGGGTCGGGCACCCTCGTCGATGCGCGCCTCATCCTGGCCGCGTATGGCCTCAGCGAAAAGGACCTCAAGGCGGAGTATCTGCCGGCCCAGCAGGTTGCCGACAAATTGAAGGAGGGCGCCATCGATGCCTTCTTCAACGTCAGCGGCTGGCCGCAAAGTGCGATTGCCGATCTGGCGATGACCGTCGGGATCGATCTCGTGCCGATCGACGGGCCCCAGGCCGACAAGCTTCTTCAGCAATACAGTTTCTTTGGGGCCGACGAGATTCCGGACGATGCCTACAAGGGCGTGACGGGCGTAAAGACCGTCAGCGTCCACGCGCTGTGGGTCACCTCGAGCAGGCAACCCGAGGAGCTGGTCTACAAGATCACTGCAGCGCTGTGGAACCCGAACACCCGCAAGCTGCTGGATTCGGGGCACGCCAAGGGCCGCGCCATCCGGCTCGACACGGCCACAGTCGGGCTCGGCATCCCGCTGCATGTCGGCGCCGAGAAGTTCTACAAGGAAAAGGGCCTGCTGCGGTAAGGGCGGAAGCATGAGACTGAAGGGCAAGACGTGCGTCGTCACGGCGGCGGGGCAGGGTATCGGCGCGGCAACTGCCCAGGCTTTTGCGCGTGAAGGTGCGACCGTGTGGGCGACCGACGTCGACCAGGGCAAGCTCACGGCCCTGACTGGCGTGACGCCACGCAAGCTCGATGTGCTGGACAAGGCGGCCATCGACGCGCTGGCCAAGGAGACGGGGCCGATCGACGTGCTGTTCAATTGCGCCGGCATCGTCCATCACGGCGCCGTGCTCGATGCCACCGACGAGCAATGGCAATTCGCTTTCGACCTGAACGTCCGCAGCATGTTCTGGACGGTCCAGGCCTTCCTGCCCGGCATGCTGACGAAAGGCGGCGGGTCGATCGTCAACATGTCGTCGGCCGCTTCCTCGGTGAAGGGCGCAGCCCTGCGCTGCATCTACGGCACGACCAAGGCCGCCGTCATCGGCCTCACCAAGTCGATCGCCGTCGACTATGTCGGCAAAGGCATCCGCTGCAATGCGATCTGCCCCGGAACGGTCCAGACGCCCTCCCTGGACGAGCGCATTGCCGGACTGGGCGGCGGATCGGATGCCCGCAGGTTCTTCCTCCAGCGCCAGCCGACCGGCCGCTTCGGCACTGCCGACGAGATCGCGGCCCTTGCGGTCTACCTGGCCAGCGACGATGCCTCCTTCACGACTGGCACCGTGAACGTGATCGACGGCGGCTGGAGCGTCTGATTGTGGGCATCGCTGCCATAGCCAGCCGGGCGCCGGTCATCCCGGTCCTGACCGTCGAGCGGCTGGCCGATGCCGTACCGCTTGCCAGGGCATTGGCGACGGGCGGCCTGCCGGTGCTCGAGATCACGCTCCGAACGCCGGTGGCGCTCGATGCCCTCAAGGCGATGGCGGGTGAGGTCCCGGAGGCCCTCGTGGGCGCCGGAACCGTCCTCAATGCCGGGCAGGTCGACCAGGCCCGCCGCGCCGGGGCCCGGTTTCTGGTCAGTCCGGGCTGCACGCCGGCCCTTGCAGCGGCAGCGGAGAACTCCGGCGTCCCGTTCCTGCCGGGAGTGCAGACCCTGTCGGAGGCCATGGCTCTGAGCGACCTGGGCTTCCGGCTGATGAAGTTCTTCCCGGCCGACCAAGCCGGAGGAGTGGGCTGGCTGAAGGCGGTGTCAGCCCCCATGGCCGGGCTCCGGTTCTGCCCGACCGGCGGTATCGGCGCGGATACCGCAGCTTCCTATCTTGCGTTGCCGAACGTGACCTGCGTGGGCGGTTCCTGGGTGGCACCGCGCGATGCCGTTGCAGCAGGAGACTGGCAGAAGATCGAGCGGCTGGCCGCCGCGGCTGCCGCACTCAAAAAGCGTTGAAGCACGACGATCACTCTGTGCTGAACTTTTGATCTGGGGGAACGGCAGGCGATTCCATCAGATCGGAAATCGCTGTAGCGCCGGTCGGGCCGCTGCTTCACAATGCCTGCGACAGGGAGTTCGGTTCCACCTCCATGAAAAGACTGGCTTTTGCGGCGCTGGCGCTGGTTGTAGGCGCGAGCGCTGTGGCGCGCGCCGATTCGGTGATCGTGCTCAATTCGGAAGAGGCGTCGTACAGTGTCTTGAGCCGCAGCCTGCGCGCCGAAACGGCGCGCTTTCCATTGGGCCGCGAACCGCATCATCTGATCGCGACACCCGATGGCAAGGAGGTGATGATCGCCTCCACGGTGACCAACGAGCTGGTCGTGCTCGACGCCAAGACTGGCGAGCGACGCCGGGTTGTGCGCGACATCGTCGACCCCTATCAGTTGGGCTTCAGCCCCGACGGCAAGTGGTTCGCGACTGCTTCCTATCGCCTCGACCATGTCGACATCTACCGGGCCGACGGCTTCAAGCTCGCAAATCGCATTTTCATCGAGGGCATGCCGAGCCATCTCGATTTCGACCGGGACTCCAAGACCGTATTTGTCAGCCTGCAGCAAAGCGGGCGCGTGGTGGCGCTCGACCTGCAGACGCAGGCAATCAAGTGGAGCGTCGAGATCGGCAAAGCGCCGGCCGGCGTCACCATGCTGCCGGACAACAAGCGCCTGCTCGTGGCACTGACCGGCGAAGACGGCCTGGTCGTCTTGAACCCGGCCGATGGTTCGGTGACCGGCCGCCTCAAGACAGGCAAAGGCGCCCACAATTTCCTTCCCAAGGGCGACGGCCGGCACTGGTTTCTCAGCAACCGCGTCGAAGGCACGATCTCCCTGATCGACACGCAGACGATGACGGTCGTGGACAGCATCCGCGTTGCCGGCGGCCCCGACTGCATGGACATCACGCCTGATGGCAAGGAGCTGTGGGTCACCCAACGCTTCCTGCGCCGCCTGGCGATCATTGACATGGCGACGCTGAAGGTCGTGGGCGGTATTCGTGTCGGCAAGTCGCCGCACGGGGTATTCATCCTCAAGGCGCCGGCGAACCCCGTGCCGATCCGAGCGGCGTCGACCGAGGGCGATTCGAAGTAGAACGCGCAATGCGCGAACTGATCGAACTCTGGATCGGTGTCCAGACCTGGCTGTTCGAGACGCTGGTCAGCCCGATCCTCTACCGGTTCAACCTGATGGAATGGTACGAGCCGGCCTTCAATGCCGTCGAGTTCGCAATGCTGGGCATCGTGCAAATCGCGATCATCGCCCTTGTCATGCGGCTGTTCGAGCGGCGATGGCCGCTGGAGCGCCATGGCGACGACCGCCTGATCAAGGTCGACCGCGTCTATACCTTGCTCAACAAGCTCGGCATCGTTCCGCTGGCGATTTTCGTCGTCGCCTACCCGATCACGAACGAGATCGAGCACATGGTGCGCGCGTGGGGCCTCGCGCCGCCGCGCCTCGAGCGGCTGGTGCCCGGCCTGGGCGACAATGCGTTCGCCTCGTTCCTGGTCTATTTCGCGCTCTACGACCTTGCCGCCTACTGGGTTCACCGCGCCCAGCACCGATTCTCGTGGTGGTGGGCCCTGCACAGCCTCCATCACAGCCAACGCCGCGTCACGGTCTGGAGCGACGACCGCAACCACGTGCTCGACGACCTGCTGGTGACGCTGGTTCTGGTGCTCTTCTCCCAGGCGGTCGGGGTGCAGCCGGAGGACTACGTGCTGATCCTGATGGTCGGTCGCCTGATTGAGAGCTGGTCGCACGCCAATGTCGATTTCGGGTTTGGCCGGGTTGGTGAGAAGCTGGTGGTGGGACCGCGCTTTCACCGCCTGCACCATGCCTTGCCGGGACCGACCGAACGCCACATCCACGATCACAATTTCTCGCCGGTGCTCCCGATCTGGGACATCCTCTTCGGGACGGCGATCTTCCGGCATGAGCGGCGTCCGACGGGCGTCGATGATCCGGCGATCGATGCCGACAACGGCCGCGGCTGGCTCGCTCAGCAGGCGAGGGTATTCGCTCGATTCATTGCGGCCATCACCTCGTCCTTGCGCGGAATCGGCGTCACCGCGCCATAGCCCTGGGTCGACAAGGCCGCGGCAACGTTGGCGTAGCGCGCCGCCCTCTCGACGTCGTCGCCTGCGATCAGCCGGGCGAGGAACGCGCCATCGAAAGTGTCGCCGGCGCCGGTGGCATCGACTGCCGTGACGCGAAAGGGCGCGATGCGCATGCGCTTGTCGCGCGAGGCGATCAACGCGCCGTCCGCACCCATCTTGAGCGCGACGAGTGGCGCGCCGAGGCCGAGATAGAAGTCGGCAATGGCGTCCGGCTCGGAAAGACCGGTGAGCTGCTGCGAATCGTCCAGACTGGGCAGGGCGACGTCGCAACGAGCAATGGTGGCGTCGATCGTTCTGCGCGCGGCGTCGAGATCCCAGAGGCGCAGGCGCAGGTTGGTGTCGTATGAGACTTTGACTCCGGCTGCCCGCGCCGCGTCGATGGCGGCAGCGCAGGTCCGCCGCGCGCTCTCGCTGATCGCCTGCCCGATGGCGGAAAGATGGAAGAAGCGGGCGCCGGCGATGTAGTCGGCGGCCAACGTCGAGGGCTCCATGAGAGACGCCGCCGAATTCTTGCGCAGGTAGTCGAATTTGTGGCCCGCCGAGCTGTGCGTGACGAAGCTGACACCCGTCGGCGCCGTTGGATGACGCGCCACGCGCGAGGCGTCGATACCTTCGGAGCGCCAAAGCTCGAGGAAGGCATCGCCCATCCAGTCCTGACCGACGCTGGTCAGATAGCCTGCGGAAGCGCCTTGCCGCGCCGCCGCAATGGCCACGTTTTGCGAGTCTCCGCCGAATCCCTGGAGCCAGGTCCGGCCGTCGCCTTCCTTGGGGCGATTGAACTCAATCAAGGGCTCGCCGAGCGAGACGATGTCGGGGGATATGGACATGACGCCCATGGTTTCTCATGGTGCCTGTCCCCGGACAACTGCCAACGACGGAGGATGACATGGCGGAAGAGCAGGCCAAGCCCGCTGGCCCCGATCTGGCGGCAGGGATCGCGTCCGCGGAGCTGGCCGATGGCGCCATGCTGATCGGTCATGTCGGTGACGAGAAGGTCTTGCTGGTGCGACAGGGCGCCGAGGTCTTCGCGGTCGGCGCCGAATGCACCCATTATCATGGGCCGCTTGTCGACGGCCTGGTGGTTGGGAACACCGTCCGCTGTCCCTGGCATCACGCCTGCTTCAGCTTGCGCACCGGCGAGGCATTGCATGCGCCGGCACTCAGTCCGGTTGATTGCTGGAAGGTCGAGCAGCGCGACGGCAAGATTTTCGTGCTCAACAAGCAGACCGCGCCGGTGCCAGCGCAGCCAGCCACGCCGAGCACGCAGACGCCGGGCAAGATCGTCATCGTCGGCGGTGGCGCGGCCGGCTTTGCCGCAGCCGAGATGCTGAGGCGGCAGAAGTACCAGGGCAGCATCGTGATGCTCAGCAACGACGGCGACGTACCGGTCGACCGGCCAAACCTGTCGAAGGACTACCTCGCCGGCAGCGCGCCGGAGGAGTGGGTGCCGCTGCGCGACGACAATTTCTACTCAACGAACGGCATCGACCTGCGCCTGCGGGCGAATGTTTCGGCAATTGACCCAAAGGCGCTGGAAGTCACCCTGGCAACTGGCGAAAAGGTCGCCTACGACCGCCTTCTGCTCGCCACCGGTGCCGAACCGGTGCGGTTGACGATCCCCGGTGCCGAACCGGCGAAACTGATGACCCTTCGGTCGCTGGCCGACAGCAGAGCCATTATCGAACGAGCGAAGACCGCCACGAAATGCGTCGTGATCGGTGCGAGCTTCATTGGCCTGGAAGCCGCCGCCGCGTTGCGTGCACGTGGCCTGGAGGTCCATGTCGTGGCGCCCGAAAAGCGCCCGATGGAGCGTGTGCTGGGGCCTCAGATGGGCGATTTCGTGCGCTCGCTGCACGAGGCGCACGGCGTGATCTTCCACCTCGAGGATGCGGCGATCGGGATGGACGGGAACCGCCTGAAACTGAAAAGCGGCGGCATCTTGGCCGCCGATCTCGTGGTAACCGGCGTCGGTGTGCGGCCACGCATCGAACTGGCCGAGAAGGCGGGCCTCGCCGTGCAGCGCGGCCTTGTGGTCGACGCCTTTCTCGAGACCGGCGCCCCGGGCGTGTTTGCCGCCGGCGACATCGCGCGCTGGCCAGACCCGCACAGCGGCCAGGCGATCCGGGTCGAGCATTGGGTCGTGGCCGAACGCCAGGGCCAGGTTGCGGCGCTGAACATGATGGGCTACCGGCAGAAATTCGATGCGGTGCCGTTCTTCTGGAGCCAGCACTACGACGTCCCGATCAACTATGTCGGTCATGCGGAGCAGTGGGACGCGATCGCGGTGGACGGCGACATAGCCGGCAAGGATTGCCTGGTGCGCTACAAGCTCGGCAGCCGCACGCTCGCCGTCGCCTCGATCTTCCGCGACGTCGCGAGCCTGCAGGCCGAGGTGGCGATGGAGCAGGAGAGGGCTTAGGGTTGCTTCAAAGCGACGGGAGGAATTCGGAATGGCGGCCAACAAGAAATTGAACGGAAAGCGACGGCTGCGCAGCCGCGAATGGTTCGACGCGGGCGATCTGTCCATGCAGGCGCTTTACCTCGAGCGCTACATGAATTTCGGCCTGACTCTCGCCGAACTGCACAGCGGCCGGCCGATCATCGGCATTGCCCAGACCGGCAGTGATCTCTCGCCGTGCAATCGCCACCATCTCCAGCTGGCCGACCGCGTGCGCGACGGCATCCGCGATGCCGGCGGAATCCCCATCGAGTTCCCGGTTCATCCGATCCAGGAGACTGGCAAGCGGCCGACGCCGGCGCTCGATCGCAATCTCTCCTACCTCAGCGTCGTCGAGAGTCTGTACGGCTACTTCTTCGACGGCGTGGTGCTCACGACGGGCTGCGACAAGACCACACCGGCGATGATCATGGGGGCAGCGACGGTCAACATTCCGGCCATCGTGCTGTCGGGAGGCCCGATGCTCGACGGCCATTTCGCCGGCGGACTGGCGGGATCTGGCACGATCGTCTGGTTCGCACGGCAGGAACTGGCGGCGGGCCGCATCGACATGCCGACGTTTCTCAAGTGGGTCTCAGACAGCGCCCCGAGCGTCGGCCATTGCAACACCATGGGCACGGCGCTCTCCATGAACAGCATGGCCGAGGCACTCGGCATGTCGCTGCCGGGTTGCGCCGCAATTCCGGGTCCCTATCGCGAGCGGGGCCAGATGGCGTACGCCACCGGCAAGCGAATCGTCGAGATGGTGTGGGAGGACCTGAAGCCTTCCGACATCCTGACCCGCAAGGCCTTCGAGAATGCGATCGTCGCAGCGAGCGCGCTTGGCGCCTCGACCAATTGCCCGCCGCACGTCAACGCGATCGCCCGCCACATCGGCGTCAAGCTGGTCAACAAGGACTGGGACAAGATCGGCTACAACATCCCGCTCCTGGTCAATTGCATGCCAGCCGGCAAGTATCTGGGCGAGGCCTTCCATCGCGCCGGCGGCGTGCCGACAGTGATGCGCGAGCTCCTGCGCAAGAAGAAGATCCACGGCGACGTGATTACCGTCACCGGCAAGACCTACGCCGAAAACCTCAAGGACGCCGGGCCGGCCGATGGCGAGGTGATCAAGACCTACGCGAAGCCGATGCTGGGCAAGGCGGGCTTCGCCGTGCTGTCGGGCAATCTGTTCGACTCGGCGATCATGAAGACCTCCGTGATCTCGATCGAGTTCCGCAAGAAGTACCTGGAACGGCGCGGCGACAAGGACGCCTTCGAAGGCACGGCCATCGTGTTCGAGGGACCTGAAGACTATCACCACCGTATCAACGATCCGAAGCTTCCGATCGACGAGAACGCCATACTGTTCATTCGCAATTGCGGTCCGGTCGGCTATCCGGGCGCAGCTGAAGTGGTGAACATGCAACCACCCGACCGTCTCATTAAGGGCGGAGTGGTCCTGCTGCCGTGCGTTGGCGACGGCCGCCAGAGCGGCACTTCGGCCAGCCCGTCAATTCTGAATGCCTCGCCGGAAGCCGCGGTGGGCGGCGGGTTGGCGCTGCTCAAGACCGGCGACAAGGTGCGGATCGACATCGGCAAGCGTACGGCCAACATGCTGATCTCGAAGGCCGAGCTGGCGCGGCGCAGGGCGGCATGGAAGCCTGACATCGTGCCGAGCCAGACGCCATGGCAGGAGTTGCAGCGCAAGTTCGTCGGCCAACTCTCGACCGGCGCTTGCCTCGACTTCGCTGTCGACTTTCAGAAGGTGGCGCAGAGCAAGGGAGTGCCTCGGCATTCCCACTAGCCAGGGCGCTTTGCCCGTCGTCGAGGCGCCTGGCTCTGAGCCTATCGAAACAGGCGCTGCTCGACGGTCACGGGAAGGTCGGCGCGCGGGATCAGCACGATCGCCCAGGGCGATGTCGGCGGGCCCATCGGCCGGCTGGTCGGGACAGCAGACAGCGCCATTGCCGAGCCGGGCGCCATTGTCCCAGGCGCCACGCTGCCGGGCGCCAAGAAGCTCGAAGAGGGCACTCCGCCGGGTACGCCGCCGAAGCCCGGTCCGCTCGCCACTGGACGGGGCGGTGGCGGGGGAGGCGGTACAGCGCGCTGGGCCATCATCACGGCCTCGGGCGCGCGCTCTTCGAAGACCACGATGATGCGATCGCGCCTGCGCGTGGTCGAGATCAGGTTGACGAAGTAGCCCGTGCCAGAGCGCTGGCCGAGGAATATCCCGACGGCGCTCATGCGACCTGGTTCGAAATGGTCGGGCGGCTGCGCACCGACACGGCTCCACAGGCTGCGCCATTCGGCCTGGCTGTTGGCGAGTACCTGCTCGGGCTGGCGGGTCACCGCCGTCGTGCCGTTCCAATGGCGAAATTCGATGGCTTGCTGGGCGACCGCGCCAGCTGCGAATCCGACGATCAGGCAGATGCCGGCAAGGGCGCCCAAGCGCGCCGCGGACGAGCGGGGCGGCAAGAGAGAAATCAGCTTGAAACGGGATCCCACGTATGAGCTCGTCCGAAACCTAGCCTGCTAAATCCGGGACCTCGTAACCACCATGACAGTTTGGCTCAATTGAGGCGTCACCGCTCATCTGGGGTCCGGGAGGCAGCGGATTCTACGGGACTGATGCGCAAAAGCCACACTGCCGATTTCGTATCATTTGTCGGTCTTCGAGCGTACGCTGCGTGGGCATGACGACGGCAATGGACGACCAGTCGGTCGCGCAACGAATCCTCGATCATATCGCCAACGGCACGACCGATCTCGGCCGGCAGGTGTGGCGCGAGCCAGTCGCCAACTACCGCTCGCCGCAGCGGCTCGAGGCCGAGATCGAAGTCGTGCTGCGTCGCACACAAACGCCATTTTGCCCGTCGGCAGCGTTGCCCGAGGTGGGCTCCTATGTCGCCCGCGAGGCGGCCGGAATTCCAATCGTCGCGGTGCGCGGCAGCGACGGCAAGGTGCGGGCCTTCCGCAATGCCTGCCGGCACCGCGGCATGCAGGTCGCCGACGGCTCTGGGTGCGCGCGAGCCTTCGTGTGCCGCTACCATGGCTGGACCTACAACCTCGAGGGCAAGCTCCGCCATATTCCCCACGAGGAAGGGTTCCCCGGCTTCGACAAGGACGCTCATCCGTTGGTGGCGGTGAGCGCGGCCGAGCGCTTCGGGCTGGTGTTCGTGTCTCAGGAGGGAAGGGAGCCGGAGGACCGCTCGCTCGACGGCCTCGACAAGCTGATCGGTCCGGACCAGCGCCTGTTCGCGACCAACGAGCGCGACTTCGACGTCAACTGGAAGGTCTTTCTCGAGAGCTTCATCGAGGGATATCACATCAAGTCGACGCATCCCGAGAGCTTCCTGCCCTACGGCTTCGACAATCTGAACGTGATCGATATCTTCGGTCGCCACAGCCGCGTCACCTATCCCTTCCAGCGCATCAAGAAGCTGGCCAAGCTGCCGCCGCCGGCGCGGCGGGTCGAAGGCCTGTTGACCTACGTCTATCACCTGTTTCCCAACGTGCTGATCACGGTGCTGTCACGGCATACCAACGTCGTGATTCTCGAGCCGTTGGCGGTCGACCGGACACGCCAGTACACCTACACGCTGACCAACGGCGGGGGCGACGATCCGGAGGCGCTCGCCGAGGCGAAGCGCGATGCGTCTTTCGTCGGCAATACCGGTGCCCAGGAAGACCGCGCCGTGGTTCATGCCATCCAGCGCGGCCTGGCGAGCGGCGCGAACGACGCCTTCACGTTCGGCAAGTTCGAAAGCGCCATCGTGCACTTCCACCAGACGTTGACTGCGGCACTCGGCCCAGCAGGGGTGCCGCGCGCCTAGCTGCGCTGGGCCCGATCCTTGGCGTTCGTGGCCTGAATCTGCTCGCGGATGCGGCGCCAGTCGTCGTCGCTATAGGCCATCATGTTCGAGAACGTACCGTTGCCCATGATGCCCATGCCGCCGTCGATCGCGATCACCTCGCCATTGATGTATTCGACCTCGTCGCTCATCAGGAACGCCGCCATGTTGGCTAGCTCGCTCGGCCGACCGACGCGGCCCAGCGGGTTGCGTGCCTTGTAGCGCTCGTCGTCGCCCTCCTGAAGCGGATTGAGGCGAGCCCAGGCCCCTTCGGTAGGGAAGGGGCCGGGCGCAATCGCATTGAGCCGGATGCCGTGACGTCCCCATTCGACCGCAAGGCTCTGGGTCATCACGGCGACACCCGCCTTCGACATCGCCGAGGGAACGACGAACGGGCTGCCGGTCCATACCCAGGTCGTGAGAATGCTGATCACGCTCGCCTTGTGCTTGCCTGCGATCCACCGCTTGCCGCAGGCATTGGTAATGTAGAACGTGCCGTGCAGGACGATGTTGGCGATGGCGTCGAAGGCGCGCGGACTGAGATCCTTGGTCCGGGAAATGAAATTCCCGGCAGCATTGTTGACCAATCCGTCGAGCGGGCCGCTCGCCCAGATTCGCTCAATCATCTCCTCGACGGCGGTCGCCACTCGTATGTCGACGGCGTGGGTTTCGACCCGCCGCCCGGGGTACTTGGCCATGACCTGCTTGGCCGTCTCGTCCAGAACGCCGCCACGCCGGCCGCAAATCACGCAATCCGCTCCGAGTTCGACGAAGCGCTCCATCATGATCCGGCCCAGGCCGGTGCCGCCTCCGGTCACGAGGAATCGCTTTCCCTTGAACAGATCGGTCTTGAACATGGTTCACTCCCCCAAGATTGCACTCGGACTGTCGCCTGTCGTTCTCGTCTCCGAGACTACAACGGGTGTTGCGCCCGCCCACGAGACTGCTACGATTTCTGCATAACAACATGGGATCGTTCGGTTAATGACGACCCACCAGGGAGAGACGGGCGGGGACAGCGGGTCGGTTGAGCTGCGTGGTAAGGTTAAGTGGTTCAACGCCGTAAAGGGCTATGGCTTCTTGGCCCTCGATGCTGACAACAGCGACGCGTTCCTGCATGTGACAACACTTCGGCAAGCCGGGCATGACGATCTCAAGCCCGGCGCGACGGTCGTGTGTTCTGGCGTGCGCGGCCCCAAGGGCTGGCAGGTCATGAAGGTGCTCGAGGTCGACTCCTCGACTGCCGTTGCGACAGCGCCCAAGCCACCGCCGTTACCCGACGGCATCGCCATGGGCGATTACATCGCCGCTTTGGTGAAGTGGTACAATAACGAGCGCGGCTACGGATTCGTGACGCGCGAGGCCGCCGACGGCGACATTTTCGTCCATGCCGCCGTGCTGCGCCGGCACGGCATGGATTCACTCGCACCTGGCCAAAAGGTGATGGTGCGCATCGCCGAGGGCCAGAAGGGCCTCCAGGTCGTCGAGATACGAGCAGCCTGAGAAGGCTGGCTTGACCCGGCGCGCCAGTTCGCGCGAACTA
Organism: uncultured Reyranella sp.; assembly: GCA_964533955.1. Lineage (GTDB taxonomy): Bacteria > Pseudomonadota > Alphaproteobacteria > Reyranellales > Reyranellaceae > Reyranella. The sequence goes on from CAZHQA010000103.1 coordinate 14,016, forward strand.
TGGGACATGGCGTCATTCGTACAGTTGCGGCCGACTGCGTCCCGGTTGATCGGCCGCCGTTTGGTTGTCGGCCTTCCACTAGCCCTGGCGGCGGTTTCCGCTCGCGCCCAGGAAAGCGAGCCCACCTATCCGCGCTCGTCGCTGGTCATCGCGGCCAACGGCCGCGACATCAAATTCGACATAGAACTGGCGCTCGACGATCTGCATCGCTCGCACGGCTTGATGTTCCGCAAGAAACTCGGAGCCTATGACGGCATGCTGTTCGACTTCTTCCAGGAGATGCCGGTCAGCTTCTGGATGAAGAACACCCTGATTCCGCTCGACATGCTGTTCATCGCGGGGGACGGCACCATCAAGCACATCCATGCCAATGCGGTTCCGCAGACGACGGATCCCATCCCCAGCCAGTTCCCGGTTCGCGCCGTGCTCGAGATCAATGGCGGCAGTGCCGCACTGCTGGGCATCAAGCCGGGCGACAAGGTCAAGCACCCGATCTTCGGCAACACCTAGTCTAGCGCTTCAGAGCGCCGGTCATGCCGTCGCCGACAGCGAACACGGTGAGATCGACCCGCTCGTCCGACTTGAGCTTGGCGTTGATGGCACGGATCGCCTCGGTGTCTTCTTCCTTGTCGGCGAGGTTGGCGACCGAGCCGCCCCACAGCACGTTGTCGATCAGGATCAGCCCGCCCCTGCGCACCAGCTTCAGGCAGCGTTGATAGTAGGCGTCGTAGTCGTTCTTGTTGGCGTCGATGAAAGCCATGTCGACCTGGCCGCCGAGTCCCATTGCGAGTAGGCCATCCAGTGTCTTGGCCGCCGGCGCGATGGTGAGGTCGATGCGGCCGTTCACGCCGGCCTCCTTCCAGTAGCGGCGGGCAATTGCCGTCCACTCCTCGCTGACGTCGCAGCACCAGAGCCTGCCGTCGGGACCGAGGGCTTCGGCAACGCAGAGCGCGGAGTAGCCGGTGAAGGTGCCCACTTCGACCGCGCGCCTGGCGCCGATCGCGCGGGCGAGCAGGGCTATCTGCTGGCCTTGATGGGCTGAAATCTGCATGCCGGCCTGGCGCAGCTTGCCGGTTTCCTCGCGCAGTCGCCGCTTGAGCGGGCTGTCGCGGAGCCAGTTGGCGTCGACATAGTCGGCCAGCGCGCCATCAATCCTGGGCCAGCTTTTCATTCAATTACCTCTCATGTCATCGCCGCCGGGGACGTTCGGCTGCATGTCGCAGGCGTCGAACAGGGCAAGGAGAACACCGATGAGCGACATCAAGGATTTCGTCGATCGTTACGTCAACATCTGGAACGAGCCGGACGCCGAACGCCGTCGCCAGACCATCCGCAATCTGTGGCACGAAGACGCCCGGCATCTTGCCCGCACCATCGAGGCAACAGGGCATGACGGCATCGAGGTGCGCGTGCGGACGGCCTATGAAAAATGGGTCAAGGAGAAGGGCAATATCTTCCGTCTGCGGGACGGCGTGGACGGCCACCACGACACCATCAAGCTGAGGTGGGAGATGCTGCAGGCCCCTAACGGCGACAGGGCCGGCGGCGAGGCGATCTCGGTCGGCTTCGATTTCCTGGTGCTGGGTTCGGATGGCCGTATCCGCACCGGCTACCAGTTCATTGAAGCTTGACGGCGTACTTCTTCAGTTCCTCGAGGGGCACGACCTGCAGGGTCACCGCGTGTGTCGCCTCGAGCACGACGTGGGGTGCCCTGCCGGCATCGAGCGCTTCCTTCCAGCGCTCGGCGCACAGGCACCAGCGGTCGCCGGGCTTGAGCCCGTGGAAGCCGTATTGGGGCAGGGGCGTGCTGAGATCGTTGCCGCGTGCCTTGGAGAAGGTGAGGAATTCGGCGGTCATGACGCAGCAAACTGTGTGCAGGCCGACGTCCTCGCGCCCGGTATTGCAGCAGCCATCACGATAGAACCCGGTCAGCGGCTCCGCCGAGCAGGGCTGCAGGGGGCCGCCGAGGACGTTGATCGATGGGGCGCGGCCGGGCCGGCCCTCTTCCGGCGTCTGGTCGAACATGAGCCACCTTAGCACGGAATTTGATCTTTCGATGGGCCCCGGCCGCTGGTAGAAACGCCCGCGCCATCGGGCGCTTGGGCGCGGGGCGTAGCGCAGTCTGGTAGCGCGTCTGCCTTGGGCGCAGAAGGTCGTCGGTTCAAATCCGGCCGCCCCGACCAGGCCCCGGCGTGGAGAATGGCGTAGCGGAGAACGGAATCGATGAAGGTTCGCATCTACAAGCCGGCCAAGACGGCCATGCAGTCCGGAATGGCCAAGACCAAGGAATGGCTGGTCGAAAGCGAGCCTGCGCCCAAGATTCTCGATCCGCTGATGGGTTGGACCGGTTCGCGCAACACGATGGAGCAGGTCCAGTTGTGGTTTCACACTCTCGACGAGGCGAAGGCCCACGCCGAGAAGAACGGCTGGCAGTACACGGTCGAGCAACCGCACGCGCGGCACATCCGCCCAAAGGCCTATGCCGACAACTTTGCCTACAACAGAATCGGGCGCTGGACACATTGAGCGCCG
>CAZHQA010000104.1:0-3316 GCA_964533955.1 uncultured Reyranella sp.
GCGGAGCTCGGCGCCGCCGATCGTGGAACCGCCCTGCACAAGGCGCTCGACGAATTCCTCAAGGCTCATCCGTCGGGCCGCCTGCCGGAGGATGCACTCGCGCAATTCGAGGCGCTGGGCGAACGGCACCTCAGCCTGCTCCTGGCGGCGCCGGCAGAGCGCGCCTTCTGGTGGCCACGTTTCCAGCGCCTGGCGCGCTGGTTCGTCGCCACCGAGAACGCACGCCGGGGTGCCGGCACTCGGCTGCTGGACAGCGAGACCCGCGGCCAGATCGCCTTCGGCACTCTCACCGTCACGGCCGTCGCCGATCGCATCGACGAGATCGAGCCCGGCGGATGGGAGATCATCGACTACAAGACCGGCCGCGCGCCCACTCCCAAGGAGCTCAAGGCGCTGTTTGCGCCGCAACTCCTGCTCGAGGCGGCGATAGCAGAGCAGGGTGGCTTCGGAGCGATCGGCAGCGCCCCGCGCGCCGTGCACCTCTCCTACTGGCAAGCCAACGGGCTGGGCGAGGGCGGCGCGGTCAAGGAGATCGAGGACAGCGACGCACTCGTGCGCGCAATGATGGCGCTGGTCCGGAGCATGGTCGCGCATTTTGCCAAACCGACGACGCCTTACAGCGCGCTGCCCTGGCCGCAGTTCGGCCCCCACTTCAACGACTACGAGCACCTCGAGCGCGTGTCCGAATGGGCCACCATCGTGGGAGAAGACGAGTGACCGACGCGCTCGATCTCCTGCAGTTCGCCAGCCGAGAGCAGCGCCGCGCCACGGCGCCCGCCCACTCCTCCTGGGTCGAGGCCAACGCGGGCACCGGCAAGACCAAGGTGCTGACCGACCGCGTGACCCGCCTGCTGCTGGCCGGCACCAAGCCCGAGCGCATCCTTTGCCTCACCTTCACCAAGGCCGCGGCAGCAGAGATGCGCAATCGACTTTCAGGCCAGCTCGGGCGCTGGGCGATGGCCGATCAAGCCGCACTCGACGGCGAGATCGCAACTCTGATCGACCGGCCGCCCGAGCGGGAAGAGTGCATCACGGCCCGCCGCCTGTTCGCCCGTGTCCTCGACGCCCCTGGGGGCATCAACATCCTCACCATCCATGCCTTTTGCCAGTCGCTGCTGAAGCGCTTTCCGCTCGAAGCGGGCGTGGCGCCGGGCTTCGATGTACTGGACGAGGCGGAAGCCGCCGCCATCCTGCGCGAAGCCCAGGACGAACAGCTCGCCACCCTCGCCCGCGACCACGCGCCTGCCGACCTGCGCGAAGCACTGGCGGTCGTCTCGGGCCGCGTCTCGGCGGCGGAGTATGCCGAATTGATGACCCGGCTGCTGGGCGAGCGCGCCTGGCTGCTGGCACGCATCGGCAACGCCGAAGGACTGGAGCAGCTGCGTCTCCGCCTTGCTCGGCGGCTGCGGTGCGAGGATCCGCCCCCGATGGACGAACAGGCCCTGCGCAGCGCAGCGCGCGCCCTGATCGAGTGCGGCAGCACGAGCGACGGGCCACGCGGATCGACCATGGCCGAATGGCTCGACATGGGGCCCGACCGGCCTGCGTTGTCGCCGGCCTATTGCAGCATCTTCTTCACCGACTCAGGCCAGCTGAGGTCGCGGCTCGCGACCAACGCTGCCATCAGACGCATGCCTGACATCGTCGAGGTCCTGCAGGCCGAGGCCGATCGCCTGGAGTGCATGCGTGGCGTCGACCTCGTGCGCGTGACGATCGCCCTGCTGCGACTAGGCCTCGACATCACGCGGCGTTACGACCGGGCCAAGCGACGGCAGGCTGCTCTCGACTATGACGACCTGATTGTCGCCACGCGCCGATTGCTGGAAGACTCCGACACCGCCTCGTGGGTGCTCTACAAGCTCGACGGCGGGATCGACCACGTGCTGATTGACGAGGCACAGGACACCAACCCCGACCAGTGGGAGGTGATCCGCAGCCTGACCGAGGAATTCTTCGCAGGCTCCGGCGCGGTCGACCGCAATCGCACGATCTTCGCCGTGGGCGACACCAAGCAGTCGATCTTCGGCTTCCAGCGCGCCGACCCACGCAAGCTCGCCGAGATGCGCCAGTGGTTCGAGGAGAGGAGCCGCAATGCTGCCAAGGGATTCGAGCCCGTCGACCTGACGGTATCCTTCCGCTCGACGCCGGCCGTGCTCGACGCCGTTGACTGGGTATTCAGCGACCCCGACACGGCGCGCGGTGTCACGCAGGGTGCTGCCACGGTCACACACTATGCCAGCCGCAAGGAGGCGCCGGGCCGGGTCGAGCTCTGGCCTTTGGTCGCCTCCGAGAAAGCCGACTTCGACCCCACCGCAATCGGCGCGACGAGTAAGGGGCCGAGGCCGCCGCACGAGCGACTCGCGCGACAGATCGCGATGCATGCCAAGAGCCTCATCGGCCGGGAGCGCCGCGCGCGTTCCGGCGAGCTGCTGCACGAGGGACACCTGATGGTGCTGGTGCGACGGCGCAATGCCTTCGTCAACGCGCTGGTGCGCGAGCTGAAGCGCGAGCAGATCGAGGTCGCGGGCGTCGACAGGCTCAATCTCGGGGAAGAGCTCGCGATCCAGGACTTGCTGGCGATGGCGCGCTTCGTCCTGCTGCCGCAGGACGACCTCAACCTCGCCTGCCTGCTCAAGTCGCCGCTGATCGGCCTCGACGAAGACCAGCTCTTTGCGCTGGCCTGGAAACGCACCAGTCACCTGTGGCGGGCCTTGCGTGAAAAGGCGGGCGAGCCGGCCTTCGCCAGGGCGTACGGCCGGCTGTCGGTGTGGCTGGCACGCGCCGACTTCATCACGCCGTTCGATTTCTTCGCGCAGGCCCTGGGTCCCGAAGGCGGACGCGAGAGGTTGCTCGAGCGGCTGGGACACGAGGCGTCCGATCCGATCGACGAACTGCTGTCGCGCGCCCTCCAATATCAGCGCGGCGAAGCGGCCTCGCTGCAGGGTTTCCTGCGGTGGTTCGAGGCAGGCGGCGGGGAGATCAAGCGCGACCTCGATGCCAATCGGCGTCCCGAGGTGCGGATCCTCACGGTCCATGCGTCGAAGGGGTTGCAGGCGCCCATTGTCTACCTGCCCGATACCACGCGCGTGCCGCGCGACATCGAGCGGCTGCTGACCGACGTCGACGGCCACATGCGGCTGTGGTTGCCGAGAGCCGGCGACGCCAGCGACGACGCTCGCAGCTGGCGCACCGAGATCCGCGACCGCTCGCTCGAAGAGCAAAACCGGCTGCTTTACGTCGCGATGACCCGCGCCGAGGACCGGCTCTATGTCGGTGGCTGGGTCGGCGAAACCAAGCCCGACCGCGGTTGCTGGTA
>CAZHQA010000104.1:3416-16450 GCA_964533955.1 uncultured Reyranella sp.
CGGACTGGAGCGCCGAGGCGCTCGCTGTCCTCCAGGCGCCCGGGCATGCTGCCCTGTTCACCGAAGGTTCGCGTGCCGAGGTGCCACTGATCGGCACGATCCGGACAAGGCGCGGCTCCTTCACCGTGAGCGGCCAGGTCGATCGGCTGGCGGTCACCGATCGCGAAGTGCTGATCGTGGACTACAAGACCAACCGGCCGCCGCCCGATTCGGCATCGGGCGTGGTGCTCGCCTATCGCCGCCAGCTTGCGCTCTATCGTGCCCTGCTTTCCGAGATCTATCCGTCGCACACGGTGCGCGCTTTCCTGCTGTGGACAGCGACGCCGTTGCTGATGGAAATCGATTCCAAAACACTCGGCGATTCAATGCCTTACGCTGGCGCATCTTGACGAGAGGCGTTCCGCTCCCTAGCTTTTCGGCGAAGGGCGGCGCCGGTCATCGACCGGCTGTATTTGTCTTTGGGAGAACCCACACATGACCGTCAAAGCAACCGACGCTTCCTTCGAGCAGGAAGTGCTGAAGTCCGATACGCCCGTGCTCGTCGATTTCTGGGCCGAATGGTGCGGCCCGTGCCGCATGATCGGCCCGTCGCTCGAGGACATTGCCAAGGAGATGGATGGCAAGCTCAAGGTGGTGAAGGTCAATATCGACGAGAACCCGATGGCGCCGACGCGCTATGGCGTGCGATCGATCCCGACGCTGCTGCTGTTCAAGAACGGCCAGGTTGCCGCCACCAAGATCGGCGCCGAGCCCAAGCAGAAGCTGGTGAGCTGGATCAACACCGCGATCGGCTGACCCTCTCGGGCGGCCTCAGCCGTTGCGGGCGAGAACCGAACCGGCGAGGTAGAGCGAACCGCAGATCAGGATACGCATCGGCGCGGGCTGGGTGGCCAACAGGTCTTCCAGGGCCGCGCCGATATCGTTTGCGGGAACACAGTCCAGCCCGACCTCGGTTGCCTTGGCGCAAGCCTCCTCCGGCGTGTAGGCGCTGTGCCCCTCGGGAAACGGCACGGCACGCGCTGCCCTGGCATGACGGGCGAGCGGCCTGAGGAAGCCCGAGGCATCCTTGGTCGTCAGCATGCCGAAGATGAGGTAGAGCGGCAGCGGCGCCGGTTCCTTGGCCCAGTCGCTGGCCGTGCGCGCCAGAGCCAGGCCGCAATCCTCGTTGTGCCCGCCATCGAGCCACAGCTCGCAGCCGGGCGGAAGCGATTCCGGCAACGGCCCGCGGGTCAGTTTCTGCAAGCGTGCCGGCCACTCCACCGACTGAAGCCCCTTGCGGACCGCGCCGTCGTCGACGTCGATCCTCGCCGCACGCAGGCGCTCGACGCAGGCGACGGCGGTGGCAGCATTGTCGAGCTGATGGACTCCCACCAGCGCGGGCGCCGGCAAGTCGAGGGCCAGTTGGTCGCTCTCGTAACGGAAGCCCGCGGGAGTCGGCGTCACCTCCCACTCGCGGCCCATGCGAAACAGCGGCACGGCGAGCCGCGCCGCATGCTCGGCGATGACCTGCAGGCTCACGTCTCGCTGGCGGCCGACAACCGCGGGCACGGCCCGCTTGAGTATGCCGGCCTTCTCGGCCGCGATGCCCTCCAGCTTGTCGCCCAGGAAGCCGGTATGATCGAAGCCGATCGGCGTGATCGCGCACAGCATGGGATCGACCACGTTGGTGGTGTCGCGCCGGCCGCCCATGCCGACCTCAAGGATGGTGAGGTCGGCCGGAACGCGGGCGAAGGCCACGAAGGCCGCCACCGTGGTGATTTCGAAAAAGGTGATCGGCTTGCCGGCATTTGCCTCCTCGCATTCGGCGAGAATGGCCTCGAGCTCGTCATCCTCGATCAACCGGCCGGCCACGCGGATGCGCTCGTTGAAGCGCACGAGATGCGGCGAGGTGTAGACATGCGCCCGATAGCCGGCAGCCTCCGACATGGAGCGCAGATAGGCGACCAACGAGCCCTTGCCGTTGGTGCCCGCGACATGAACGACCGGCGGCAGCTTCCTGTGCGGTGAGCCCATCTCGGCCAGCAGCCGCTCGATGCGCTCGAGCCCGAGATCGATGGCGCGCGGATAGAGCCGCGTCAGCCGCTCCAGAATCGCGTCCGTCACGGAGATGCCTTAGCGGCCGGCGATCGCGAGGCTGCGACCCTCGACGACCCGAGGGTCCATCAGCAGCGTGACCAGGCGGATCAGGGTCTCGCGCAGCTTGTGGCGATGCACTACGGCATCGACCATGCCATGCTCGAGCAGGTACTCGGAGCGCTGGAAGCCTTCCGGCAGTTCCTGGCGGATGGTGTCCTGGATCACGCGCGGCCCGGCAAAACCGATGATGGCTCCGGGCTCGGCGAGATGGACATCGCCCAGCATGGCGAACGAAGCCGAGACGCCACCCGTCGTCGGATCGGTGAGCACGACGATGTAGGGCAGGCCCGCTTCCTTGACGCGCCGTACCGCGATGGTGGTGCGCGTGAGCTGCATCAGCGAGAGAATGCCCTCCTGCATGCGCGCCCCGCCCGAGGCGGAGAAGACAATCAGCGGCGCCTTGCGAGCCACCGCCAGGTCGCCCGCCATCACCAGCCCCTCGCCCACCGCGGTGCCCATCGAGCCACCCATGAAACCGAAGTCGAGGGCGGCGATCACCGTCATCCGGTTGCCCATCAGGCCGCTCGCCACGACCAGCGCATCGGTCGTGCCTTCGGCCTTGGCCTGCGCCTCCTTCAGCCGGGCGTCGTAGCGCTTGGTGTCGCGGAACTTGAGCGGATCGGCCACCACCTTGGGCAGCGGATGGAGCTCGTACTTGCCCTCGTCGAACAGGCGCGGCAGGCGCTTGAGCGGACGCTGGCGCATGTGGTGGCCGCAATGGGTGCAGACTTCCTGGTTGGCTTCCCAATCGCGCGTGAAAAGCATCTGTTCGCATTTGGGGCATTTCAGCCAGAGCTTCTCCGGCGTCTCCTTGCGCGTAACCAATGCGCGCAGTTTCGGTCGAACGAAATTGGTCAGCCAGTTCATGGGCGCGGTATGGCACGAATGACCGGAGTGGCCAAGATGGCGGCCGTCAGCGAGCGAAAGCCGCGAAGGGCTGCACGATTTCCTGGGGTTTCTTGACCTCGCAGAACATCTTCCTGGCCCTGTAGGCCGTGCAGAGCTTCTCTGCCGCTGCAGGCTCGAGGTCGGCGATGATGGCGGCCTGGCGCACCGCCTTGTTCACGCTGACCGGCAGGATCCATTCCTTGCCGAGCCGCGCGACACCGAGCTTGGCAAGCTCGGCCTGCCCCTGGTCATAGGCGGTGCGCGCCGTGCGCCAGTCGCCGAACGTGCCGAGCCACGCAGCGTCTCCCGGCATGTCGTAGCGAATCTGCCCGCACTCGCCATAGGGGAATACGTTGGGCAGTGCGCCGCCCTGATTGGCGAGTTGCCAGACCTTCGGACGATTGCCGCCGGTCTTGAGCGCGAAGGCTTCGTCCATCAGGCGAACCATGAACTCATCGCGCAGGTCGGCGCGGCGAAAGCCCAGGGCAACGGCGATCAACCTCTTGCCGTCGCGCTGGGCGCTTCCGATCAGGTTGAAGCCCGAGGCACAGATGAAGCCGGTCTTCAGGCCGTCGGCATACGGTGAATAGAGTTCGACGAATTTGACGCCATGATTGAAGTGCTGTTTGCCGTAGCTCAGCTGATCGGACTGGAAGTAGCCGTAGTACTGCGGAAAATCGTGCATCAGCGCCATCGTCAGGACGGCGAGATCGCGCGAGGTGCTGACCTGGCCCGGGTCGGGCAGGCCGTTGGCGTTGCGGAACTCGGTGGCGGTCATGCCCAGGCGGCGTGCCGTGTCGGTCATGCGCTTGGCGAAGGCTGGTCCCGACCCCGCGAGGCGCTCGCCGAATGCCGCCGCCACATCATTGGCCGAGCGCACGACCAGCGCCTTGAGGCCGACCTCGACGGGGAAGGCCCCCCCGACCGGCACGCCGAGATTCACCCCTTCGATATCGTGGGCGGTCTTGCTCATCGTCACCGGTGTATCGAGCTGCAGGCGCCCGGCCTTCAGTTCCTCGAACACGAGATAAGCGGTCATCACCTTGGTGAGGGAGGCCGGAAACCAGAGTGCACCGGCATCGCGCTGCAGCAGGATTTCTCCCGTCGTCGCATCGATGACGATATAGGGGCCAGCCATGACCGGGCCGGTGGGCGAGGACACCGGGGCGATCTGGGCGGCGGCCGGAACAGCTGCCAAGGCCAACAGGCCAAGCACACAAAACCAAAGACGTTTCATTGCCGCCGTAGCATGAGAAACATCAATTATACGCTCTTCCAAGTGCGGGCGGGAGCCTTTACATCGGTTCCATGATCAAGGTGATGATCGCGCCCGTGACGCCCTTCCAGCAGAATTGCTCCATCGTCTGGTGCGACGAGACCAGGGAGGGGACGGCCGTCGATCCGGGCGGCGATTTTGACATGCTGCAGCAGGCGATCGACGAGCAAGGAATCAAGGTGACCAAGGTCTTGCTGACTCACGGCCATGTCGATCACGCGTCGGCGGCCGGCACAATGGCCGAACACTACGGCGTCGAGATCGAGGGCCCGCACCGCGACGATCTGTTCCTGATCGAGGGCCTGCCCGATTCGGGCCGCAAGTACAATTTCCCCGTCTACAAGCCGTTTGTACCCGACCGCTGGCTGGACAACGGCGACACGGTGAAGCTCGGCAACCTCACCTTTGACGTCGTGCACTGCCCAGGCCACACGCCGGGCCACGTCGTGTTCGTGCACAAGCCGGCCAAGATCGCCTTCGTGGGCGACGTCCTGTTCAGGGGCTCGATCGGCCGCACCGACTTCCCGCGCGGCAACCATGAGCAGCTGCTGACCTCGATCCGCAAGGGGCTGTGGCCGTTCGGCGACGACATCCAGTTCGTGCCCGGCCACGGCCAGACGTCGACCTTCGGCTGGGAACGCAAGACCAATCCCTACGTCGCCGACCTGCTCTTCGACGACGAAGAGACCCCGGCCTAGAGCGACGCGTCGAGGAAAGCGCGGACGATCCGCTGGTCCACTGCCGGCGGCGGCATATCGACGGTCTGGCGCTTCAGCACATAGTCGAGACCATGGCGCAGCATCGACTTGGTGAAGCGGCTCGGCTTCATTGCGAGGACGGCGATTTCTTCGGGCGAGCGCTCCGAGGGCGGACGGGCAAAGGCAGCAAGCTCGACTTCGGCCGCGAGATGAAGACCGCACGCCATCGCGCCCAGCGCGTATGAGAGGCATTCCTCTTCCCAGCGATCCGGTTCGCGTCCCTGCTCATCGAGCAGATTCAGCGCTGTGATGAAGTCCTGGTGAAGCCTCTCGAGCTGTTCGCTGCTGGCGCGCTGCATCCGCTTCTCCCTACACGACAACGAGAAGCCGATATGGGAGGCAAATATCGGCCATACAATGGCGGGCCGAACGGCTTCACCCAAAGATCACAATTCCAGGCTAAAGCGTTCACGCCTTGCGCACACTGCGCACGCCGTCTGCAAGCGACTTCACATAGGCGAACACACCGGGCACCAGCCCGGGCGTCACCTTGCCCTGGGCGTCGAGCCCTGCCTTGACGCGATCGACGATGCCGGTGCCAACCACGGCTGCATCGGCATGGCGCGCCACGGCTGCCGCCTGCTCGGGCGTCCTGATGCCGAAGCCGACGCCGACCGGCAACTTCGTATGGCGCTTGATACGCTCGACATGACCACGCACCGTCTCCTCGGTGGCCGACTTGGTGCCGGTAATGCCGAGCACGGAGACGAAATAGACGAAGCCCGAAGAGTATTTCAGCACCGCCGGCAGGCGCTTATCGTCCGTCGTCGGTGCCGTCAGCAGCACAGTATCGAGGCCGTTGGCCACGGCATGCGGCTTCAGTTCGTCGGCTTCCTCGGGCGGCAGGTCGACCAGGATGAAGCCGTCGACGCCGGCCGCCGCAGCGTCCTTGCAGAAGCGCTCGGCGCCGCGCTGATACACCAGATTGTAATAGCCCATCAGCAGGATCGGCGTGTCGTTGTCGCCAGTGTCCTTGCGGAAGCGCTGCACCATGTCGAAGGTGTCAGTCACGGCAGTACCAGCCTTGAGCGCGCGTTGGCCTGCGAGCTGGATCGACGGGCCGTCGGCCATCGGATCGGTGAACGGCATGCCGAGCTCGATCACGTCGGCGCCGGCCGAGGGCATGCCCTTCAGGATCTCATAGCTCGTCGTCAGGTCGGGATCACCGGCCATGAAGTAGGCGACCAGCCCCGCCCGCTTGTCCGCCTTCAGCTTGGCGAAGCGCTTCTCGATCCGGCCCATCAGACCTTGATCCCCATGCGGGCGGCGACCTGTGGCACGTCCTTGTCGCCGCGGCCCGACAGGTTCGCGACCAGAAGGTTGTCCTGGGGCAGCGTCGGCGCGAGTTTCTTCACATGAGCGAGCGCGTGCGAAGATTCGAGCGCCGGAATGATGCCTTCGAGCTTGCACAGCAGATGGAAGGCGTCGAGCGCCTCCTCGTCGGTCGCCGAAACGTACTCCACCCGACCCGCCTCCTTGAGCCAGGAATGCTCGGGCCCGATGCCGGGATAATCGAGGCCGGCCGAGATCGAGTGCGCCTCGGTGATCTGGCCTTCCTTGTCCTGCAGGAGATAGGTGCGGTTGCCATGCAGCACGCCGGGGCGGCCGCCGGTGAGCGACGCGGCGTGTTCGCCAGTCTCGATGCCGTGGCCCGCCGCCTCGACGCCGATGATGCGCACGTCCTTGTCGTCCAGGAAGGGATGGAAGAGGCCCATGGCGTTGGAGCCGCCGCCGATGCAGGCGACCAGCGTGTCGGGAATGCGACCCTCCGCTTCGACCATCTGCTCGCGCGTCTCCTCGCCGATCACGCACTGAAAATCGCGCACCATTGCCGGATAGGGATGCGGCCCCGCCACGGTGCCGATGCAGTAGAAGGTCGTGTCGCAGGTCGCGACCCAGTCGCGCATCGCCTCGTTCATGGCATCCTTGAGCGTCGACGCGCCCGACGTCACCGGCCGTACCTCCGCTCCCAGCATTTTCATGCGAAAGACGTTGGGGGCTTGGCGATCGACGTCTACCGAACCCATGAACACCACGCAGGGAATATCGAACAACGCGCACGCCGTCGCCGTCGCGACGCCGTGCTGGCCGGCGCCCGTCTCGGCAATTACCCGCGTCTTGCCCATACGCCTGGCCAGAAGCACCTGGCCCAGCACGTTGTTGATCTTGTGGCTGCCGGTGTGGTTGAGCTCGTCGCGCTTGAGATACACCTTGGCGCCGCCGAGATGCCTGGTGAGGCGCTCGGCGAAATAGAGCGGACTCGGCCGGCCGGCATAGTGCTTGAGCAGGCGCTTGAGCTCACCCTGGTACCCGGGATCGGCCTTGGCTTCACCGTAGGCCTGCTCGAGCTCGAGAATCAGCGGCATCAGCGTTTCGGCGACGTAGCGGCCGCCGAAAATGCCGAAATGGCCGCGCTCGTCGGGGCCGATGCGATAACTGTTGGGCGAATCGGGCATGTTGGTCCTATGGGCCGGGCGGACTTAGCAGCCCGACAGGAAGCGGTCAAAGGTCGCCTAAGGCGGCGTCAGCTCGAGCATCATGGCGGCCTGTGGCGAGCTCTTGCGATAGTTGACGAGTGCCTCGCGCAAGCGGCCCGCCGCCGCCGGATTTACTGCATAGAAGGCCACCTTGTCGTCGCCGACCGTGACCCAGGGCAGGGGCAAGGTCAGCGTCGCCACGCGAATCCAGTTGGCCGGCCGGCGTGGATAAAGCTTGTCGTAGACCATCGCCTGCTCGACTCGATGGCGGTTCATGAGTTCGGACATCCAGACGTCGCTCGCGGGACCGGCGCGCGCCTGCAGCGCTTCGTAGGAAGCGAGCCCGCCGAGATCGAGGATGTAATGCCGGGCGTAGAACGAGACGAAGCCCAGGTCGTTCACCGCCACCGGCTCGGCGAGGTAGTCGCGCGCCACTATCGCCATCTGCTTCTGCTGATCGGCAATGTTGCGCGAGCCGAGCGGTGTGGCGAGGGTCGCAATCATGCTTTCGAGCGAGGCATAGGCGAACCACACGACGAGGGCTGCAGTGAGGAACCTCGCCCGGCCAAGGCCCGCTCGGACATAGGCGTCGAGGAACAGGATCGCGATCCAGGCGGCGAAGTAGATGTGGTAGCGGCCGAACCAGCCATAGCGGCCGAACAGCAGATGGGCCACCGTCGGTGCCAGCACCAGCAGCACGGCCTCGCGCGCCCTGCTCTCGCGCACGAACAGAAGCGCGGCGAAGAGCGCGATCACAACGAAGAAGAGCTGCTGCTCGATGTTGTTCCACAGCGTGTCGACGCCGGGCAACTTCTGCAGAAACGTCAGCCCCGCCTTGGACAGCACCGACGACGGCAACAGGCCGACGCCGTGGCTGTGCAGAAAGAGAGAGAAGCCGGCGACGACACCGACGATGACTGCGCCCGCAGCGAGTGCCGGCAAGCGCCGACCAGGCGACAGCACAAGATAGGCCAATACCGGCAAGGAGATAGCGAGGCCTTCGTAACGGACAAGCGGCAACAGGACGACCGACGACCAGAAAGGCCAACCCAGCCGCTCCCGCACCAGCGACACCGCGACGACGACCACAAGCGTGACCTGCAGGGAGTGCTCCATCCCGGTCAGGACGAGACCGTAGAGGTTGAGCGCGAAAGCGAGTGCCATCGTCGCAACCAGCGCCCACCAGGACGACAGGTAGGTCTCCAGCCAGCGCAGCAGCCACCACACGGAGACCAGGAGCGCGGCGAGATTGACCACCAGGGGCAGGAACTCGACGAGGCGCGTGAAAGCGAACGGCGCCAGCACGAAGGGCCACAGGATGCTCGACGAGGGTGCCGCGAATTCGCCGGGATTGATGCCGTAGTGGCCGTGCAGGATCTGCTGTGCCAGCGCGAGATGGATGTAGGGATCGTCGAGGGAGTAGACCACGCCGCAGGTGAGATGCACCTGCACGAGCAGCAGGATCGCCGGCAGCGACGCGAGAAGCGCTGCAGGCGACGGCGGGAGACGAAGATCGCTCAACGCTTTTTCTTTTTGGCCGCCTTCTTGGAAGCCTTCTTCGTGGCAATCTTCTTCGCGGCCGGGCGGCTGGCCGCAGCGCGCCGGGAGGGCGCATCGTCGACTTCGACGATCACCTCGATCTCGACCGGGATTCCGCGCGGCAGCGAGCCCAGGCCGACCGCCGAACGGGCATGCCGGCCGCGATCCCCGAACACCTCGACGAACAGGTCGGAGCAGCCGTTGATCACTTCGGGCTGGTGGCCGAACTCGGGCATGGCGTTCACCATGCCCAGCACCTTGACGATGCGCTTGACGCGATCGAGGTCGCCCAGCTCGGCCTTCAGCACGGCGATGATGTTGAGGCCGGTCTCGCGCGCGTAGCCGTAGCCCTGCTCGATGGTGAAATCCCGCCCGACCTTGCCACTGGGCATCGGCTTGCCCGGCAGCCCCGGGCCCTTGCCCGCGACATAGAGCAGGTTGCCCGTGCGCACGGCATTGACGTAGTTGGCCATCGGCGACGAGGGCTTGGCGAGCTCGATGCCGAGTTGCTTCAGCCGCTGTTCGGTCTTCATCCGTCTCTCCCCCCAAGCCTTAGCGGCAGTTACCGGAAGTGACCGTTAAAATAACGGAAAATTTAACGGTCTCTTTTCGTAACCGCGGCGGTTGGCCAGCTTGAGTCGCAGCATAACCTGCCGCGGTCCCAATCGCCTATTTTGGTCATTAGAAGTTCAGCCGGAGCGATGGCGATCATCGGCCGCGTCGCTCCCTGGCCCCCCGTCCACAACCGTCCACCTTGAGTGGACGGGGTAAATGCCGGTGGCATCGGCATCGGAGGCTCGCGCGTCCGCGCGTTTCGGAAACCCCCTCCTCGATGCTGATCCGCGCGCCCCTCCCGATCGGGCGAGTCGCGATCGATTCGGGCAACGGTCCGACGTGATGGGCATACGCTACGCTCCCAGAGCTTGCGGCTCGACAGGATTATATCACCGGCAAACTCATTCACCTATTTTGGTCATTAGAAGTTCGGCCGGAGAGGCGCGGATCAGCTCGACCGACTTCGCGGCTCAACTCGACCGGCGCGGGAGCGGTCCGCCGGTGACGAGATAGACGCCGCAGGAGATCAGACCGATCGCGAGCCATTCGGCCGGCTCGGGCCTTTCGTCGAGCAGCGCCATGCCGAGCAGGGCCGTGAGGACCGGGCAGATGGCGGCGAAGGCCGCTCCGCTCGAAGCGCCCAATATCTCGACGGCGCGGCCGTACAGAATGAGCGACACAACCGCCGTCAGCACGCCCTGCACCACCGCCTGAAGGAGGATGTCGCCGAGTGGCGCCGCGAGCAGCCGACCGCCGTGGAGCCACAGGTAGATCGGCAGATAGACCAGCAGCGAGGCGACGGCGGCGATGGCGGCGGCATGCATGCCCGAGATGGCGGCCTTGCGCAGGCAGACCGTGTAGCCCGCCCACAACAGCGCCGCACCGAGAAACATGGCGTCGCCCAGCGTCTGGCGCGTGCCGACCTGCAAGCCGGCGGCGAGCAGCAAGGCGATCACGCCGGCGAAGATGAGCGCCAGGCCGAAACGTCGGGTGCGCGAGAAGACCTCCCCCAGCACCGGCACGGCCAGCAGGGCGACAAGCAGCGGCATGGCGCCCGGGAACAGGGCGCCGGCATGGGCCGCCGGCGCAAACTGCAGGCCGCTATTGGCCAGCAGCACCATCGGCGCGCCGCCGCCGATCGAAAGGACCAGCACCCCGCCCCATCCCAGCCTGTCGAACGCCAGACCGCGGCGAAGCACGTACGGCAGGAAAATGAGTCCTGCGACAGCGAAGCGGATCGCGGTGATGTCCTGCGGCGCGAGCGAGGTGCGCAATCCGAAGCGGGCGACCACGATCCAGCCCGCCCAGATGCTGACCGCAGCGACACCGTAGAGCGCACCTTTCGCATAGGTGCCGGCGAGGTGTGAGGACATGCAGGCGATTGTGCGGCGCCTGCGACGGCACTCGCCAGCGCGGCTGTTCCGATAGTTGTCGCTTCGGCGAATTATTCGCCGGGAGACCGATATCCGGAACAGTTGTGGGCCGCGTCCCGGAAACGGGTGTGGAAATCGTCGGCCGGAGACCTAACTTCTCGCAGCCCGTTCCAGAAACGCTCGGATCAACGCAATCGACTTCACGCCGCGGCTCGACTCGACGCCGGAAGAAACGTCGACCGTGCGGGCTCCTGTCACCCGCGCCGCCTCGGCGAGGTTGTCAGGCGTCAGGCCGCCCGCCAGCATCCACGGCAGCGGTACGGTCCGGCCCGACAGGATCGTCCAGTCGAAGGCGGTGGCGTTGCCGCCCGGCAGGTCTCCCCCGGCCGCCTCGAACATCAGGCGGTCGGCGACCGACGCATAGGCCGCGATGCCGCGCTCGACGTCGGCGGCCTCGGCGACCTTGATCACCTTCATCACCGGCGTGCCGGTGCGGCGCTTGATCGCCGCCACGCGCTCGGGCGTCTCCGCGCCATGGAGCTGCAGCAGGTCGAGCGCGCCGGTCGCGAGCTTCTCGTCGAGCAGGGCATCGTCGGGATCGACGAACAGTCCGACGCGCGTCACGTCCTTCGGCACGCGCGCGCCCAAGGCGCGCATCGTCTCGGTCGAAATATGGCGTGGCGACTTCGGGAAGGTCACGAAGCCCACGAAGCGCGCGCCGCCGGCGACGGCGGCGTCGAGCGTCTCCGGCGTCGACAGCCCGCAGATCTTGGCCTCGACACTCATAGGTCGTTGACGCCGGCCTCGCGCGCGATCGCCTCGGCGGCGGCGCGCGGATCGGCTGCCTGATAGATCGGCCGGCCGACCACGAGATGGCTGGCGCCGAGATCGACCGCCTGGCGCGGCGTCATCGCCCGCTTCTGGTCGTTGGCGGCACTGCCGGCCGGACGGATGCCGGGCACCATCAGCACGAAGTCGTTGCCGCATTGCTTGCGGAGCGCCGCGATCTCGAGCGGCGAGCAGATGACGCCGTCGAGGCCGCTCTTGCGCGCGAGGTCGGCCAGCCTCAGCACCTGCTCGGACGGATCGGCATTGACGCCGGTCGCCTCGAGGTCCGAGCGGTCGAGCGAGGTCAGCACCGTGACACCGAGCAGCTTGGGCCGCGGCACGCCGAGCTTGGCCGCCATGTTGGCCGCCTCAGCAGCCGCCGCCTTCAGCATCTCGTGGCCGCCGCTCGAATGGAGGGTGATGTAGGTCGGCGCCAGCTCGACCACGGCGCGGATGCCGCCGGCCACGGTGTTGGGAATGTCGTGCAGCTTGAGGTCGAGGAAGAAGCCGACGCCCGTCGCCCGCACCGGCGTCGGAAAGGCGTAGCGCACGCCCGGCGCGCCGTGCGCCAGGAAGAACTCCAGCCCCAGCTTGATGCCGCCCACGGCGGGCCTCGGCCCGCCGGCGATGGACTGGATCAGCCGGGTGGCTTGCGCGAGATCGGTCGTGTCGACGCCGCAGTAGACGGGATTGGAACGGCTGGCCATGGCGGGGCGCAACCTAGTGGCGGCGCCCCTCAGCAGCAATCAGGAAGTGCGGACCCGGCGCACCGCGTCCTGCCAGCCGGCATAGCGTTTGTCGCGCGACGGCGCCGCTTCGGCGGGCTGAAAGGCTTTGTCGAGCGCCCAGGTCGCCGACAGGGCGTCCAGGGAAGGCCACAGCCCCGCCTGCAGGCCGGCCAGGAAGGCCGCCCCGAGGGCCGTGGTCTCGATCACCTTGGGGCGCTCGACCGGCGCCCCCACCGTGTCGGCCAGGCGCTGCATCAGCGGGTCGTTCACCACCATGCCGCCGTCGACCCGGAGCTCGTCGATCCGCGCGCCGTCGCCGCGCATCGCCTCGACCAGGTCGCGGGTCTGGTAGCACACCGAATCGAGCGTGGCGGCGGCGATCTCGGCGGGGCCGGTGTCGCGGGTGAGGCCGAGCAGCGCGCCACGCGCCTCGGCGTCCCAATAGGGCGCGCCCAGGCCGACGAAGGCCGGCACCA
>CAZHQA010000105.1:0-16205 GCA_964533955.1 uncultured Reyranella sp.
AGCCGCGGGTCGAGCAGGTCGCGGATGCCGTCGCCCAGCAGGTTGAAGGCGAGCACGGTGACGGTGATCGCCACGCCCGGGAACAGCACCAGCCACCACGGCGGCACCAGGCCGGCGTTGAGCGCATCGGACAGCATGTTGCCCCAGGTTGGCACGGGGGGCGGAATGCCGACGCCGAGGAAGCCGAGCGAGGCCTCGATGACGATGGCGACGCCGAGATGGGTGGTGGCCAGGATGAGATAGGGCGCCACGCATTGCGGCAGGATGTGGCGGAACATCATGCGGGCGTGGCTGGCGCCGATGCCGCGCGCGGCCTCGACGTACTGCATTTCCTTGAGCGACAGCACGACCGACCGGATCACCCGCCCGCCGAACGGGATGCGCGTTATGGCGATGGCGACGATCACCGTCGTGATGCCGCCGCCCAGCGCCATGGCGATCGCCATGGCCAGGATCAGGTCGGGAAAGGATTGCAGGAACTCGATGACACGCTGACTCGCCATGTCGAAGCGGCCGCCGAAGTAGCCGCAGGCCAGGCCCCACAGGGCGCCGAGCGTGGTGCCGAACAGCACCGCGCCGAACGCGACGGTAAGCGAGATCTGGCTGCCGTAAATCACGCGGCTCAGCGTGTCGCGGCCGATCTGGTCGGTGCCGAACCAGTGCTTCTCGCTGGGCGGCTTCTGCATCGAGCGGAAATCCGACTTGAGCGGCGGATAGGGCGCGACCACCGGCGCGGCGGCGGCCATCGCCACGATCAGCGCCGCGACGATGCCCCAGAAGGCGGAGAGCGGCGCACGGCGGAACAGGCTGCCGATGCCGCGCCAGGCGGTGCGCCAGCGCGACGGCGCGGCGAGGGGTTGGGTGATCGCGGTCATCTGAGACGAATCCGGGGATCGAGGAAGGCGATCGTGACGTCGATCGCGATGTTCAGCAGCACGAACACCACGGCGTAGAGGAACACCAGGTTCTGCATCACGAAGATGTCGCGCTCGTTGACGGCGATGAACATGGCGAAGCCCAGCCCCGGCGTGGCGAAGGCGCGCTCGACCGGGATCGAGCCCGCCAGCACCAGGCCCATCAGCACGCCGGACAGGGTGATCACCGGCAGGAGCGCATTGGGCAGCGCATGCCAGGCGATCACCAGCCGGCCGTTCAGCCCCTTGGCGCGCGCGGTCCGCACGTAATCCTCGCGGATGACCTCGAGCAGCGCAGAGCGGCCCATGCGGGCGATGTAGGCGGCCTGGCCGAGGCCGAGCACGACCGCCGGGCCGATCACCAGTTCGAAGTTGGCCTTGGGGTCGACGAACAGTGCCGCGCCCGTCAACGGCGCGCGATAACCGAACCAGAACAGGAGTCCGAGCACGATCAGCATGCCGATCCAGAAGCCTGGCACCGCGAGGAACAGGATGCTGAGGAAACGCACGGCGCTGTCGGCCGCGGTGTTCGGCTTGAGCGCGCTCACGATCGCCACCGGGATGCCGACCAGCCACGAGATCAGCACCGACAGGAAGGCGATCTCGGCGGTCAGCGGCCCGCGCCGCAGCAGCATGTCGGCGACGTTCTCCGAGCGGAAGAACGAGCGGCCGAAGTTGCCTTGGGCGATGTCCTTCACCCAGGCGAGATACTGCGCCCAGAGCGGCTCGCTGAGGCCGAGGTCGCGCATGTAGTTGGCGCGCTGTTCGTCGGTCAGCTTGGTGAAGCCCTCCGGCCCGAAGATCGCGATCAGCGGATCGCCGGGCAGCACGCGCATGATGACGAACACCATGATCGACACGCCGACCACCGTCAGCGCGCCAAACGCCAGTCTGCGGGTGATGTAGCTATACATCCGGCCTCAAAGCGCGCCCTCCCTAGGCGATTTATCGCGGGCCATTAGGCCCGTTCTGGTTGTTGACCATCATACGGGCGGATAAAGTGGCGGCCAGCTTTTTCGCCAACCGGAAGTCGGGATCATGAGGGCTCAGAACATTGCCATCGTCGGCGCCACGGGTGCCGTCGGCGTCGAAATCCTGCGTGTGCTGGAGCGCCGCAATTTCCCGGTCGCGGGGCTGAAGCTGCTTGCCTCCAAGCGCTCGGTCGGCAAGACCCTCGAGTTCCGCGGCAAGCCCTGCAAGGTCGAGGAGCTCACGGCCGACGCCTTCAAGGGCGTCGACATTGCCTTCTTCAGCGCCGGCGCCACGCGCAGCCGCGAATTCGTGCCGGCGGCCAAGGCCGCGGGCGCGGTGGTGATCGACAATTCGTCGGCCTTCCGCATGGACCCCAACACGCCGCTGGTCGTGCCCGAGGTCAATCCGGGCGACCTGCGACGCCACAAGGGCGTGATCGCCAACCCCAATTGCACGGCAGCGATCCTCGCCGTGGCGGTGTGGCCGATCCACCAGGCAGTCGGCGTGCGCCGCATCATCGTCTCCACCTACCAGGCGGCGTCGGGCGCCGGTGCGGCGGCGATGCGCGAGCTCGAGGACCAGACGCACGAATACGCCGAGGGCAAGGAGATCACCAAGTCGGTGTTCCCGCACCAGATCGCCTTCAACGTCTTCTCGCACAACACCAAGATGGCCGCGAACGGCTACAACGAGGAGGAGAACAAGGTCGTCGAAGAGACGCGCAAGATGTTCCATGCGCCCGACCTTGCGATCCAGCCGACCTGCATCCGCGTGCCGGTGCTGCGTGCCCACGCCGAGGCGATCACGCTCGAGCTCGCCGCCCCGATGTCGCCCGAGGAAGCGCGCGAGCTGCTGGGCCGTGCGCCCGGCATCAAGATCGTTGACGACGCCGAGGCCAACCACTTTCCGATGCCGCTCGAGGCGAGCGGCGACCTCGACGTGCATGTCGGCCGTATCCGGCGCGACCTCAGCAATCCCAATGGCTTGGTGCTGTTCGTGGCGGGCGACCAGCTGTTGAAGGGCGCGGCGTGGAACGCCGTCCAGATCGCCGAGGAGTTGGCCAGCCTGTCGGCCGTCGCGGCCGAATAGCCTCGACCAGGTCGCCTCCCGCTCAGGGAGGATTTCGGACGTCTCCGCTTCCCGCGGCACGGAACTTGCGTGACAATTCACGCTGTTCGCAAAAACAGCCTCGGGGAGCCAAGCGTGTCATCGCAAGCCAAACGTATGATGCATCTCGGCGCCTTCGTGCACGAGACCGGTCAGCACGTCGCCGCCTGGCGACACCGCGACGCGCACTATCATTCGGGCGTCCGCTTCCAGGACATGGTGGAGGTCGCCGAGCTCGCCGAGCGCGGCAAGATGGATTTCGTGTTCCTCGCCGATTCGGCCGCGGTCGATCTCGAGGGCAGCCCCGATGCGCGTGGCCGCATGGGCAAGGTGGTCAAGTTCGAGCCGATGACGATCCTGTCGGCGCTCGCCGCCGTGACCCGGCACCTCGGCTTCGTCGCCACCTCGACCACGACCTTCAACGAGCCCTATACCCTGGCCCGCCAGTTCGCCTCGCTCGACATGATCAGCGGCGGCCGCAGCGGCTGGAACCTCGTCACCTCGAACAACGAGCAGGACGCGCTGAACTACAGCCGCGACCAACACATGTCGCATTCCGACCGCTACGAGCGCGCGATCGAATTCGCCGAGGTGGTGCAGGGCCTGTGGGACAGCTGGGACGACGACGCCTTCATCCGCGACAAGGAGTCCGGCGTCTTCTACGACGTCGCGAAAATGCACGTGCTGAACCACAAGGGGAAGCACTTCCAGGTGCGCGGGCCGCTCAACGTCGCGCCGTCGCCGCAGGGCCGGCCGGTGCTGGTCCAGGCCGGCGCCTCGGGCACCGGCCGCGACGTGGCCGCGCGACTGGCCGAGATCGTGTTCACCGCGCAGACCACCTTCGAGCAGGCGAAGGATTTCTATTCCGACGTCATGATGCGCCTGCCGCGCTTCGGCCGCACGGTCGACGAGGTCAGGGTGATGCCGGGCTTCTATCCGGTGGTCGCGCCGACCGCAGCGGAAGCGCAGGAAAAGTTCGACCACCTCCAGTCCCTGATCCAGGTGCCGGTCGGCATTTCGGTGCTCGAGCACACGATCGGCGTGCACGATCTCGACAAGCTGCCGCTCGACGGTCCGGTGCCCGAGATGCCCGACACCAACGGCCCGCTCAGCCGCCAGCGCCTGCTGCTCGAACAGGCCAAGCGCGACAAGCTCACCTTCTGGCAGCTCTGCCTCGCCAACGCCGGCCCGCGCGGCCACGTGATGTCGATCGGCACGCCGAGCCAGGTCGCCGACGAGATGGAGCACTGGTTCAAGGACGGTGCGGCCGACGGCTTCAATGTGATGCCGGCCTACTTGCCGGGTTCGCTCAAGGACTTCGTCGATCTGGTCGTCCCGGAGCTGCAGCGCCGGGGACTCTTCCGCAAGGAGTATGAAGGCATGACGCTCCGCGAGAACCTCGGCCTGCCCAAGCCGGCCAACCGCCATCACCACCGCTTCGCCGGGGCCGCGCAATGAGCGGCCCGACGAGCAAGGGTGTGGGACGTCGCCAGCTCGGCGGCATCGCCGCCGGCGCGCTGGTCGCCAGCGCCCTGCCGGGACACGCCGCGGACTCCTCGACGCTGGTGAGCGGCGTGCAGCTGCCGGCCAATCTCGACCCGCATCAGATCTTCGACGTGCCGATGCAGGCGATGATGTTCAACGCCTACGACAATCTCTACCGCTACCAGAACGATCCGCCGGAGATCGTGCCCTGGCTGGCCGAGAGTTACACCGCCTCGTCCGACGGCCTCGTGTGGGAGTTCAAGCTGCGGCCCGGCATCAAGTTCCACGACGGCAGCGAGATGACCGCCGAGGACGTGGTCTACACCTTCCGCCGCGTGCTGGCGCTCGGCCTCGGTCCGGCCGGCGCCTTCCTCAAGATCCTCAAGCCCGAGAACGTGACGGCAACCGGGAAGCTCGTGGTGCGCTTCAAGCTCGAGACCAGCTACGCGCCGTTCTTCGCCGCCATTCCCTCGGTCTGCATCGTCAACCCGCGCGCCATCAAGCCCAACGAGAAGGACGGCGACTGGGGCAAGGCCTGGCTTGCCTCGAACGGCGCGGGCTCGGGGGCGTATCGCATCAACCCGGTCGGCTACCGGCCGCTCGAATATCTCGACATGGAGATTTTCGACGATCACTTCCTGGGCTGGAAGCACAACGCCAAGCCGGTGCGCAAGATCGCCGTGCGTTCGATCAAGGAGACCTCGACCCGCATCCTGGCGCTGCTCAACGGCTCGATCGACTGGACCGACACCAACATTCCCGCCGACCAGGTCGAAGAGATCAACAAGTCGAAGGTCGCCTATGTCCAGAAGGACGTGGTGATGCGGACCTTCGTGGTCCGCATGAACAACACCAAGCCGCCGTTCGACAACGTCAATGCCCGCAAGGCGTTCGCGCACGCCTTCAACTACATGGGCTTCATCAACGACATCCTGGGTGGCTATGCCACGCGCGATCCCTATCCGCAGCCCGAGACGCTGTGGGGCATCCCCAAGGATGCCAAGGGCTACGATTACGATCTCAAGAAGGCCAAGGAATATGCGGCCAAGGCGGCAGCGGAGGGCGCGCCGATGAAGCGGACCTTCGAGATCCACGTGCAGTCGGAGAACGAACAGAGCGTGCAGGGCGCCCAGCTGTTCCAGAGCGACCTGGCTCAGATCGGCATCAACCTCAAGGTGGTGGGCAGCATCTGGTCGAACCTGGTGTCGTCGGCGACCAAACCCGACACCACGCCCGACATGTGGGTGCACTGGGTCTCGACCTACTTCGTCGATCCCGAGAACTGGGTCGGCCAGATGTATGACAGCCAGTTCCACGGCACCTGGAAGGCCTCGGCCTATTACAAGAATGCCGAGGTCGACGCGCTGCTGCGCAAGGCGCGCGGGCTGGTCAAGCAGGAGGAACGCGCGCCGCTCTACGAGGCCGCGATTCGGCAGATCATGGCCGACAGCCCGGACATCTGGATCTACAACTCCATGCAACTCCAGGGCATCAACAAGCGCGTCAAGGGCCGCCGCTTCTGCACGGTCGGCCAGGGCCTGGAGGTGCGTACGATCTCGCTCGACGGCTGACCGGGATGGCGCGCTTCCTTCTGAGGCGCTGCCTCCTCGTCGTGCCCTCGTTGCTCGGGCTGCTGGTCGTCACCTTCCTGCTGATCCATGCCGTGCCGTCGGATCCCGCCGTCTCCATGGCGGGCGAGGGCGCGACGCCCGAGCAGATCGCCCGGCTGCGCCAGCAATACGGCCTCGACCGGCCGATGTGGGAGCAGTTCGTCGTCTATCTCGGCAAGGTGGCCCATCTCGACTTCGGCGAAAGTGCCTTCTCGCACCGGCCGGTCGCGCTCGACATCCTGCAGCGCCTGCCGGCGACGCTCGAGCTCACCTTTGCCGCCCTCGCGCTCTCGATCGGCATCGGCGTGCCGCTGGGCGTCGTCGCGG
This sequence comes from uncultured Reyranella sp., assembly GCA_964533955.1. Classification (GTDB taxonomy): domain Bacteria; phylum Pseudomonadota; class Alphaproteobacteria; order Reyranellales; family Reyranellaceae; genus Reyranella. The sequence goes on from CAZHQA010000105.1 coordinate 6,416, forward strand.
CATTGAATCACAACACCTGGCCGGACTACCTGCTGCGCGTCTTCTCGGTAATGGGCATCGCCGTCGCCGCCTTCTGGTTCGCGATCATGCTGCAGCTCTTCTTCGCCATGGACCTCGGCTGGCTGCCGCTGCGCGACGAGCTCGCCTCGACCATGACGCGGCCGCCCAGGGTCACCGGCTTCCTCGCGCTGGACGCACTGCTGGCCGGCCGGTGGGACGTGTTCGTCGATCACCTGCGCCATCTCGTGCTCCCGGCGGTCACGCTGTCGCTCGGCGGGCTCGCCACCATCGTGCGCTTCACCCGTGCCGGCGTGCTCGATACCCTGCAGCAGGACTTCGTGTTCTACGAGCGCGCCATGGGCTATCGCTGGCTGCGTCTGGTCTGGATTTTCATCCTGCGCAATTCGGTGACCGCCACGGTGACCCAGATCGGCCTGCTGTTCGGCGGCCTGATCGCGGGCGGCGTCGTCGTCGAGGCGATCTTCGACTGGCCGGGCATCGGCTCCTACACCGTGCAGGCGATCCTGACCGGCGACCGCCAGGTGATGCTGGCCGTCACCCTGCTGGTCGGCACGATCTACGCCGCGATCAATATCCTGGTCGATGTCGTGCACGGGATGCTCGATCCCCGCCTGATGGAGCAGGGGTGAGGGCGCTGTTCGCCAAGCTCGCGCGAGACGTGCCGGCAATGCTGGGGCTCGCAATCGTGCTGTTCGTGCTGCTGCTCGCCGTCTTGGGACCGTGGCTCGCGCCCTATCCGGGGGACGCCTCGGCATCGCATCTTCTGCGCCGCCTCAAGCCGCCCAGCGCCGAATACCCGTTCGGCACCGACAATCTCGGCCGGGACATCTTCTCGCGCGTCATCCTGGGCGCGCGTGGCGCCCTGGCGATCGCCCTCACCGTGGTCGGAGTGGCGATGCTGATCGGCGTGCCGCTCGGCCTGCTGGCGGGCTATCGCAGCGGCTGGCTTAGCGAAAGCATCATGCGCGTGACCGATGTCGTGCTGGCGATCCCGCAGCTCGTGCTGGCGCTTGCGCTGGCCCAGCTCATGTCGCCGTCGCTGGAAAGCGCCATGCTGGCTCTGTCGCTGACCTACTGGCCGTTCTTCACCCGTATCGTCTACGCCGAAACGCGCCGGCTCTCGGCCTCGATGTTCGTCGATGCCCTGCGCGGCGTCGGCGCCGGCACGCCTCGCATCGTCTTTCTCCACATCCTGCCCAATGCGCTGTCGCCGGTGATCGTGCGCGCCACCATCGGCCTCGGCTTCACCATCCTGGTCGCCGCGGTGCTGGGCTTCCTGGGCATGGGCGCCACCCCGCCCGCGCCCGACTGGGGCCTCGCCATCGCCGAGAGCCGCACCTATCTGCCGCGCGCCTGGTGGTACGCGACCTTCCCGGGCCTGGCGATCCTGATCACGGTGATGGGATTCAATCTGCTGGGCGACGGCCTGCGCGACATCGTCGATCCCCGCATCCGGCGCTCGCGATGATCGCGCCGCTCGACGTCCGTGGCCTCAGGATCTCGATCCGCACCGACGAAGGCATCGCGCGCGTGCTCGACGACGTCACTGTCACCCTCGAGCGCGGGCGCATCCTGGGCGTGGTGGGCGAATCGGGTTGCGGCAAGTCCACCCTGATCCGGGCGGTCATGGGCATCCTGCCCAAGGGCGCCGCGGTCGATGCCGGCGAGATCTGGTTCGAAGGCGAGAACCTGCTGGTCTTTTCCGAGAAGGAGCTGAACGAGCGGGTGCGGTCGAGCCGCATCGGCTTCATCCCGCAGGATCCGCTGCTGGCACTGAATCCGGTGTTCAAGGTCGGCACGCAGCTTCTCGAGGTGATGCGTTGGCACGCACCGGGCACCCGGCGCGATCACGTCGCACGGCTGGTGATGCTGCTCGGGCGGATGCAGGTGCCCGACCCGGCGAGCGCGCTGGAACGTTACCCGCACCAGTTCTCCGGCGGCCAGCGGCAGCGGCTCCTGATCGCGGCGGCGCTGGCCTGTGCTCCGCAGCTCGTGATCGCCGACGAGCCGACGACGGCGCTCGACGTCACCACCCAGCACCAGATCCTGCTGCTGCTGCGCGAGCTGGTCGGCGAGTTCGGCATCTCGCTCCTGTTCGTGACCCACGACTTCGGCGTCGTGGCTGAACTCTGCGACGATCTGTGCGTGATCTATGCCGGCCAGACCGTCGAAGCCGGCACAGTGCAATCGATCCTGCAAGCGCCTTCCCATCCCTATACGCGCGCGCTGCTCGCCTGCCATCCCGAGCGCGCGACGTCGTTCGTCGGCATTCCGGGCCTGGTGCCATCGCCCCTGGCGCGGCCGGCTGGCTGTCTGTTCGCGCCGCGCTGCGCCGACGTGCGGCAGCTCTGCCGGGAGGCGACGCCGGGACAGGGGAGGGCAGCGTCGGGCGCCGCCGTGCGCTGCGTGCAATTCACATGACCGCGCCGCTGGTATCGGTGCGCGACCTCGCGGTGTTGCTCGGCGGGCGGCGCGGCTTTCTGCGCAAGCCGGTGCCTCCTGTCAGGGCAGTGGATGGCGTCAGCCTCGACCTGCATCTGGGCGAGATCCTGGCCCTGGTGGGCGAATCGGGCTCCGGCAAGACGACGCTGGGCCGTACGATCCTGGGCCTGCAGCGCGAGAACGCCGGCGACATCCTGCTCGACGGCAAGAGCGTCGCGGGCCTCGCGCCGGATGCTGCCCGCGAGGCACGCCGCGCCATCCAGTACGTCCACCAGGATGCCGGCGCCGCCCTCGACCCATGGTGGAACATCGGGCGCACCTTGGCCGAAGGACTGCTGATCCAGGGCGTCAAGGACAAGGCCGAACGCCGGGAGCGGGTGAGGGCAATGCTTGCTGCCGTCGGGCTCGATCCGGAATGGGCGCGGCGCTACCCCCACGAATTCTCCGGCGGCCAGCTGCGCCGCGTGGCGCTCGCGCGAATCCTGCTGCTCAAGCCGCGCGTGCTTATCCTCGACGAGCCGACCTCGGGCCTCGACATGTCGGTGCAGGCGACGGTGCTCAATTTACTGCTGGCTTTGCGCAAACAATTCTCCCTCACCTATCTGTTCATTTCTCACGACCTGTCGGTCGTCGAACGCCTGGCCGATCGCGTCGCCATCATGCAGCTCGGCCGCATCGTCGAGACGGGCGTCACCGGCGATGTGTTCGCGCGGCCGACGCATTCCTACACGCGTGAACTGTTGAATGCGGCGCCGCGGTTGAGTGGCCGGCGCATTTCCCGATCCCTTGGCATGGGTGTTGCTGCGACCTAGGAGTCCGTCATGACAGGGTGCGCAGCATGGAGATCGGCGTTTTCATTCCCATTGGCAACAATGGCTGGCTGATCTCGACGACGTCGCCGCAATACACGCCGAGCTTCGATCTCAACAAGGAGATCGTGCTCAGGGCCGAGAAATACGGCTTCGACTTCGCGCTCTCCATGATCAAGCTTCACGGCTTCGGCGGGCCGTCACGCTTCTGGGACGACAACCTCGAATCCTTCACCCTGATGGCGGGGCTGGCCTCGATCACCTCGCGCATCCAGCTGATGGCCACTGTCGCCGTCCTGACCTTGCCGCCGGCGCTGTGCGCCCGCATGGCGATGACCATCGATTCAATCAGCCACGGCCGCTTCGGCGTGAACCTGGTCACCGGCTGGCAGAAGGCCGAGTACGACCAGATGGGCCTGTGGCCGGGCGACGACCACTACAAGCATCGCTACGAGCTGCTCGCCGAATACGCGACGGTCATGCAGCAGCTCTGGGCCACCGGGCACTGCGACCTCAAAGGCAAGTTCTACACGATGAACGATTGCCGGCTGGGCCCGTTGCCGTCACGGCAGATCCCGCTGATCTGCGCCGGCACCAGTGACCCCGGCATCACCTTTGCCTCGAAGTTCTGCGCCTACAATTTCTGCAGCGGCGCCGGCAAGATCAACGACCCGCGCGACAGTGCCGATACGGTGACGCGGCTCAAGGCAGCTTCCGCCTCGGCCGGCACCGACACCAAGGCGCTGGCGCTCACCATGATCATCGCCGACGAGACCGATGAGGCAGCGATGAAGAAGTGGGAGCACTATGTCGCCGGCACCGACCACGAGGCGGTCGAATGGAGTCGCTCCCAGGCGAGCGGCGACAAGAGCGCCGCCGAGAACTCGACCGCCGGCCGCATCCAGCGCCGCATCGGCGTGCCGTTCGGCGGCTCGCGCCTGATCGGCTCCTACGCCACGGTGGCGCGCCTGCTCGACGAGATGGCGGAGATCGAGGGGCTGGCCGGCGTCATGCTGACCTTCGACGACTTCGTGATCGGTGTCGAGCAGTTCGGCCAGCGCATCCAGCCCTTGATGCGCAGCCGGGCCAAGCTCGCCGTGGCGGCGTGACGTGGATACGCTGGCGCCTGCCTTGGCTCATCCTCCGGAGGTGACGGCAAGACCGCAGCTCGATCTCGAGCTGCGCGGCATCCGCAAGCGCTTCGGCGACTTCACCGCGATCGACGGCGTCTCGCTCAAGGTCAGCAAGGGGCAGTTCGTCTGCCTGCTCGGCCCTTCGGGCTGCGGCAAGACCACGACGCTGCGCTGCGTCGCGGGGCTGGAGGAGCCCGACGACGGCGACGTCCTGATCGGCGGCAAGGAGGCGACCAGGGACCCGCCATGGCAGCGCGACATCGCCATGATGTTCCAGGACTTCGCGCTCTTTCCGCACATGACGGTCGCCAAGCAGGTGGGCTTCGGCCTCGAGATGCTGAAGAAGCCCAAGGCCGAGATCGCCAGTCGCGTGCGCCAGGTCCTCGAATCGTTCGAGATCGCGGCGCTGGCCGACCGCAAGCCCGGCAGTCTTTCCGGCGGCCAGCGCCAGCGCGTGGCGCTCGCCCGCGCCATGATCACCGAGCCGCGCCTGTTGCTGCTCGACGAGCCGATCGGCGCGCTCGACTATTCGTTGCGCGAGACGGTGATGCTGGAACTGAAGGCGCTGCAGCAGCGCACCGGCATTTCCTTCATCTGGGTGACGCACGACCAGAACGAGGCCTTCTCGCTGGGCGACCTCGTCGTGGTGATGAACCATGCGCGCATCGAGCAGCAGGGTACGCCGGAGGAGATCCTGCAGCGGCCGGCCACCGCCTTCGTCGCGAGCTTCGTGCAGGGCAACAACGTGTTCCGGGGCAAGGTCGTGCAGGCCTGCGACGGCCTGCTGAAGGTCGAGACGGCCGCGGGCGCGTTCCTCGTGCCCGGCGCCGCCGTCGCCGCCGGACGCGAGGTGTCGTTCTCGGTCCGCGCCGAGCAGATCACCGATGTCGTCTCGGACGCCCATATCAACCGCCTGTCCGCACGCTGCGCGGCGGTCGAGTATTTCGGCGCCGTGCGCCGGCACATCTTCACGCAAGCCGACGGCGAAGTGCTCAAGTACGACCAGTTCGGCGCCCAGGCTGCGCGCATCGTGCCCGGCCAGATGGCGGTGCTCGGCTGGCGGGTCGAGGATTGCGTGCTGCATACCGGAGCGGCCGGATGAGTACGATCCGCGTCCGCTCGCCGGCCAGCTATTGGCTGGCCGTCCCGGCAGCGGCCTGGATGCTGGGCGTCGTCGTGGTGCCGATCGTGCTGCTGGCCTGGGTGTCGCTGTGGGGCGGCCGCACCTTCTCGCCGGCCAGCCCGCTCACCTTCGACAACTACACGAGGTTCTTCGCCAACCAGACCTATCTCAAGCTGGTGGTCAGCACGGTCGGCCACACCGCGGTCCTGATGGCAGTCACCGGCGTGCTGGGTTACTGCATCGCCTATTTCCTGACGATGAAGATCCGCAGCCCGCGCTGGCGCTTCATCCTGTTCCTGGCCTTCGTCGTGCCGTTCTGGACCAGCACCCTGATTCGCGGCATCGCCTGGGTGCCGTTCCTCGGCGTCAACGGCGTGATCAACCAGACCCTGATGTTCGTCGGCGCCACCCAGTCGCCGATCGAGGCGTTCCTCTATTCGAAGACCGGCATCACCCTGGCGCAGGTCTCGCTCTACACCATGCTGGCTGCCGGGCCGGTCGTATACATGCTGAACTCGATTGCGCCGCAGCTGCGCGAGGCAGCGATGACGCTCAAGGCGCCGCCGCTCGTCGTCTTCTGGCGCATCGTCTTCCCGCTCACTCTGCCCGGCGTCGTGATCGGACAGGTTCTTGTCTTCCTCAACGTGATGTCCGACTTCGCCACCGTGGCGACGATCGGCGGCAACAAGCACGCGCTGCTCTCCAACCTCGTGCTGCTGTTCTACGAAGGCTCGCAGCACCGTGCCGCCTCGGTCGTCGCCGTGTTGCTGATGATCTGCATGCTGGTCGGCGTCGTGATCGCCCTGCGCGTCGTCGACATACGCCGGCTGGGAGCGGATCGATGAGGCCCGGATCGATGAGGCCCGGATCGATGAGGAGCGGGGCGCTGTTCGGCTGGAAGTTCCGCCTGAGCCTCACCGGCTGGATCCTCGGCACGCTGACGGTGGTTTTCCTCGCCTATCAGTGGCTGCCGATCCTCACGCTCGGCCTGCTGTCGTTCAGCGGTCCGACCGGCGGCACGACCTTCCCGATGAACGGCACCTCGTTCCATTGGTACGAGGAGGTCTGGCGCGCCACCGTCATGAACGACTTCAAGCCGCCGCTGCTGCGCTCCTCGCTGCTGGCGCTCGCCTGCTCCATCACCACGATCGTCCTGTCGGTCATGTCGGCACAGGCCATGCGCGGCCAGTTCCGCGGCAACGGCACGTTCTTCTACCTGATGCTGCTGGGGATCATGGCGCCCGGCATCCTGGTGGGCTTCGGCTTCGCCATCATGATGCGGCTGCTCGGCGTCGAGCTCGCCTGGGACACCACGACGTTCCTCGTCCAGGTCTCGTGGACCCTGCCGTTCGGCTTCCTCACCATGCTCGCGGTGTTCAACCGCTTCGACAAGAAGGTCGAGGAGGCGGCGCTGACGCTCGGCGCCTCGCGGCTCACCACCTTCCGGCGCATCACCCTGCCGCTGATCCTGCCCGGCGTGATCGGGGCGGGCCTGTTCGGCTTCTCGCTGAGCTACGACGAGTACCCGCGCAGCATGTTCACGACCGGGCCGGACCTCACCCTGCCGCTCGCCGTCATGGCGCAGCTCGACCGCCAGCTCACGCCCGAGATCTACGCCATCGGCACGACAACGACGCTTTTCTCCCTCATCGCCGTGACCATGTGCACCGCCGGCTTCTGGGCAATGAGGCGTTCGACATTCCCGCGAAGAACCTGATCTCGAAGCAAAGGAGACCCTGGCCATGCTGATCAAACGCCGCCATCTGCTCGCCGCCACCGGTGCGGCCACCCTTGCCGCCCCCGGCCTCATCCGGCCGGCCGCAGCCCAGACCAAGCAGATCAACCTCGCCGGCGCCAGCTACGACATGCGCGACGCCATCCTCGGCGAGTTCACCAAGCGCACCGGCATCACGCCGCGGCCGTTCGTGACGCCGTCGACCCAGGCCCGCGTCGACCGCCTGCGCACCGCGCCGGTCGACTGCCTGCTGCTCGATGCGCCCTTCGCCGCCTATGCGAGCAGCGAGAAATTGCTGCAGCCGATCGACATCTCCCGGCTGCCCAACTGGAGCAAGCTCCATCCGCTGCTCAAGGACGGCCGCGCCACGCCGACCGCGCCGCTCGGCTTCGGCGCCAACCCCGGGCGCATGATGTACACGGACGAGAGCCGGACGAAGGTCACATTCGCCCCGATGTTCTTCCAGATGGACAGCGTCGCCTACAACGCCAGCAAGATCCCGGTCGAGAACAACACGCTGTCGTGGGGCGAGCTGTTCAATCCGAAATGGCGCGGCAAGGTCGCGATGTTCGGCATCGACTGGCTGGGCATGATCAACGCCTCGATGGGCATGAAGGCGCTCGGCCTGTTCAATCCGGTCGACATCAGCAACCTGACCGAGAAGGAAGTCGACACCGTCACGACCTTCCTCAAGGAGAAGAAGAAGGAAGGCCAGTTCCGCGCCATGTGGAAGGCCTATGGCGAGCTGGTAAACCTGATGGCGTCCGAGGAAGTGTGGATCGCCGACGCCTGGTGGCCGGTGGTCGTCGAGGTGGCGAGCAAGGGCATTCCCGTGCACTACGGCGTCGCCAAGGAAGGCTACCGCGCCTGGTGCAACGGCTACGGCATTGCGGCGAACGCCAAGAACGTCGATGCCTGCTACGAGTGGCTGAACTACTGGATGGAAGGCTATCCCGGCGCGCGCCAGTCGGAGATCGGCTACTTCTCGACGGTCAACAATTACGAGAAGTATCTCGATCCCAAGCTCGTCAAGGAAGTCTATGGCGGCGAGGGCCGCGACGGCGGCTCGCTGGCCGACCGCGCCGAGCGCGTCTACGTCTGGAACACGCGGCCCAAGAACCTCGAGTACTATACCGAGAAGTGGAACGAGTTTCTGGCGGCCTGATCCTCGCCATGGCAGCCTAGCCCGCACACGTCTCCCATCGGAGGGCTGCCATGGATCTCGGGCTCAAGGGCAAGAAGGCCGTCGTCACCGGCGGCAGCAAGGGCATCGGCCGCGCCATCGCCGAGGGTTTTGCCGCCGAGGGCGCCGATGTCTCGATCTGCGCGCGCAACGCCCAGGACGTCGCGGCGACCGTCGCGTCGTTGAAGGCCGGGGGCGTCAAGGCGTTCGGACGGGCGCTCGATGTCGCCGACGGACCGGCACTCAAGGCATGGATCGCCGACACCGCGGCCGAACTGGGCGGCCTCGATGCGCTGGTCTGCAACGTGAGCGCGCTCGCCGTCGGCGATACCGCCGAGAGCTGGGAGAAGTCGTTCAAGACCGACATGATGCATACGGTGAACGCGGTCGCTGCCGCGGTGCCGTTCCTCGAGAAATCCAGGTCGCCCTCGATCACCCTGATCTCGAGCGTGTCGGGCTTCGAGGTCGATTTCGCCGCCGGCTCCTACGGCGCGATCAAGGCGGCGCTGATCCACTATGCCAAGGGCTTGAGCCGTCAGCTCGTCGGCAAGGGCATCCGCGTCAACTGCGTGTCGCCGGGCAACACCTATTTCGAGGGCGGCATCTGGCAGAACATCGAGAAGAACATGCCGGACCTGTTCGCCTCGACGCTCAAGGTCAACCCGACGGGCAAGTTCGGTACCGCCGAGGAGGTGGCGAACGGCGTCGTGTTCATTTCCAGCCCGATGGCGAGCCGCATTTCGGGAACCAACCTCGTGATCGACGGCGCGCTCACCGTCGCCGTCTAGGAGCCGCCGATGCCCAGCCATCCCCACAGCCATCCCAAGCACACGATTCACCGCGAGCACGGCCACCACGGCTGGAACAACGCCTTCAAGCCGGTGCTGACGGTGGCGCCGGGCGACACCATCCATTTCGAGACCAGGGACGCCTCGTCGGGCCAACTGTCCAACGCATCGACGGCGGCCGATCTCGCCAAGCTCGACCTCGCCTTCGTCAATCCGGTGACCGGGCCGGTCTTCATCGACGGCGCCAAGCCTGGCGATGCGGTGAAGGTGACGGTGCTGAACTTCAAGCCGTCGGGCTGGGGCTGGACCGGCAACATTCCGGGCTTCGGCCTGCTGGCCGACCAGTTCCCCGATCCGCGCCTGCATCACTGGCACTACGACCCGGGCCTGAAGCCCGCCATGTACGGGCCTGGCGGCAAGGTACCGCTGCGGCCGTTCCCCGGCACGATCGGCCTGGCGCCGGCGGCGCCCGGGCTGCACAGCATCGTCCCGCCGCGCAATGTCGGCGGCAACATGGACGTGCGCGACATCATCGAGGGCAGCGAGCTTCTGCTGC
>CAZHQA010000106.1:0-16128 GCA_964533955.1 uncultured Reyranella sp.
ACCGTGGCCGTTATTCGCCAGCCAGCGCAGCCCGCCGGCCCGGACCTCCTCGCAGCGGCAGACCAGGGCATCGTCCTCCAGGACTTGGACCTGCAGGGGGGCGGCCTCGAACACCTGCCACAGCGCAGCCTGGAAGCGCACCGCACGGCCGAGCGCCAGGCGTGCAGCATCGACGGGCAGCGGCGCCAGCCCGAGATCGCGCGCGATCGCCGCCGCCGCCACCATGCCCTGTGCCTGCGCGACCACGGCGCCGCCGAAGCGCGCGCCGTCGCCGATCGCGAAGACGTCGGGCAAGCTGGTTCGGCCGTCCTCGTCGGTCAGCGTCTCCATCGAGCCATTGCCGCGACCCACGAAGCGGTGAGCGCAGCCCAGCGAGCGCGCAAGTTCTGTCGACGAGGCGAAGCCGTAGCCCAGGGCGACGACGTCGGCCTCGATCGCCAGGTCCGCCGCCTCGACGCCGCGCACCCGGTCGTCGCCCCACAGCCTAGTCACGCGGCGCCGCCAATGCAGAACGTCGCGCAGGCTCGCGGCGAGCGACAGACCCTTGAACAGCAGCGCCGGATCGGCCCACGCCGCCCGGGCCAATGTGGACAGGCGGCCGAAGCCCGGGCGGGCTGCGGATTCGAGGACCGCCACCACGTTGGCGCCGCCCTCGCGCAACTCCGCGGCCGTCTGCAGGCTGAGCGGGCCGTTGCCCGCGATGACGATGCGCTGACCCGGCGCGACACGATAGGAGCGCGCCAAGGCCTGCAGGCCGCCGACGCTCATCACCCCGGGCAAGGTCCAGCCCGGAACCGGAATCGACTGCTCGTAGGCACCGGTCGCCAGCACCAGCCGCGTGGGCCGGAACAGCGTCGAACGGCCGGCGACAATCGCCGCCACCTCGGTCGGCGAAAAAGCCGCCCAGACCGTCGTCTGGTTCAGGATCCGGACGCCCGCGCTCAGCGCCGACTGAAGCAGCGCCGCGCCATCGCGGAACTGGCGGTCGAGGACGGACAGGTCGGCAACCTGCGAGGGGGCCAGGGGCTTGAAGAACTGTCCGCCGGGATGCAGCCGCTCGTCGGCAACGATCACGTCGGCTCCGGCCAGTGCGAGGTCACGCGCCGCCGACAGGCCAGCCGGTCCCGCACCGACCACCAGGACGTCGCAGGCGATATCCTCGGCAGGCACCGCCGGATCGGCCAACCGGCCGGTCGCCTCCGGCGCCGAGCGGACATCCATGGCGGGCTCGACCTTGGTGAGGCAGGCCCGCTGGTTCGGGCGGCCGTCGACCGTGACCAGGCAGTCGAAGCACACGCCCATGCCGCAATACGGACCGCGCGGCGCGCCCGAGCGGGTCCGCCGCACCGCGACGATATCGGCCGCCGCCAGCGCCGCGGCGATGGTTTCGCCCGGCAGCGCGTCGATCTCGGCTCCATCGAACCGGATACGAACCGGCGCGGCCGCCGGCTGCATATTGGGGTGCTTCAGGCGCATGGCAAAAGGTTTACAATGGCGGCGAGGGGTACGACATGAAGAAGTTTCGCGGCACTTTTACCGTGCTGATCACGCCATTCACTGCCGACGGCAAGAAGGTCGACGAGGCCGCGCTGAAGCGCCTGGTCGACTTTCAGATCTCCGAGGGAATCCACGGCCTGATCCCGCTCGGCAGTACCGGCGAGTTCCTGAGCGTCACGCCCGACGAACGGCGCCAGATCGTCGACGTCGTCATCAAGCAGGCCGCCGGCCGCGTGCCGGTGCTGATCGGCACCGGCGCGGAATGGACCGACGAAGTCGTGCGGGCGAGCCGCGAAGCCGAGTCGATGGGCGCGGACGGCGTGATGATCATCCCGCCCTTTTACAGCGTGCCGACCGACGACGAGCTCTATGCACATTACAAGAAAGTGTCGGACGCGATCGGCATCCCGATCATGGTCTACAACAATCCGGCGACCGCCAACGTCGACATGCAGCCGGAGCTGATTGCGCGGCTCGCGCAGATTCCGAACTGCCAGTACGTCAAGGAGTCGACCCTCGATCCGACGCGCGTGCGCGACATAATCCGCCTCGCCGGCGACAGGATGACGGTGTTCGCCGGCGTTCTCGGCTACGAGTCGTTCTGGCTGGGCGCCAAGGGCTGGGTGGCGGTCTGCTCGAACGTGATCCCGCGCTGGTCGGCCGAACTGTTCGAGCTGGTCGCCGATAGGCGCGACATGGACGCCGCGCTGGCCCTCTACAACAAGATCACGCCGCTGCTCTGGTGGGTCGGCGGGCCGCGCTACGTCTCGGGCACCAAGGCCTGCTTCGAGATGATGGGGATGCCGATGGGCCCACCGCGCGCGCCCCGCCTGCCGCTGCCCGAGTCGCAGCGCCCGGTCCTGCGCGAGGTGCTGCGCCAGATGGGCGTAGTGACCGAGGATAAAGTGCGGGCGCGAGCGTAGATCCTGCGACCGTCCTGAGTCTCGCGCCCCCCCCGGGACGGGCTCAGTGATCGTCGCGCGCCAATTGATGGTTGGCGGCGGCACCATAGGCTTTCCCATAGTAAGCCTCGATGCGACGCTGCACGAAGTCCCAGCAGGTCGTCATCACCAGATAGATGATGGCCACGACCATGAAGACCTCGAGCACCTGGAACTTCTGCTGCATCAGGATCTGGCCGCGGCGCAGCACCTCCTCCATGGAGATCACCGAGGCGATCGACGTGGTTTTGAGCAGGCCGTTCACTGAATTGCCGAGCGGCGGGATGATGACGCGCAGCGCCTGGGGCAGCACGACAAGGCGGAAGATATGGAAGGGCTTCAGCCCCATGGCGCGCGCCGCTTCGGTCTGGCCCTTGGCGACGCTAAGGATGCCGCCGCGCAGGATCTCCGACAGATAGGCCGCCTCGTTCAGTGCCAGCCCGATCACCGCCGATTCGAGCACCGAGAAGCGCACCAGGCCGAGCTGCGGCAGGCCGGTGTAAATGATGATGAGCTGTACCAGGAGCGGCGTGCCGCGGAAGATCCAGATGTAGGTCTGCGCCGCGCGCGACAGTGCCTTGTGCTTGCTGAGCCGCATGACCGCGAGCAGCAGACCGATCACGCCGCCGAAAATCAGCGTGCTGATGGTCAGTCCGATCGTCCAGAGGGCGCCTTCGAGGAGATAGAGATTGGTGAAGTAGCTCCAGAAGCCTTCCCAATTCCAGACTTTCATGGCCGTCGCTCTTTGCTGGGGGCGCGCGACTCCAGTCGCGCGTCTTTGCCGGCTCTAGGATGATCGCGCCACTGGAGTGGCGCGCCCCCAGCCACGACCCTAGGCGGGGCCGGGACCCTTGATCGAGAAGGTCGCCTCGTCGATCTTCAGCACCCCGTACTGGTCGAGCAGCTTGTCGTAGGTGCCGTTCTTCTTGAGTTCATTGAGGGATGCGACGATGGCGTCGGCGGCGACCTTGTTGGCGAGCGCAAAGCAGGCGGTCTGCGGAAAGACGCCCGAGATTGCCCGAGTGAAGTCGCCACGCTGCTCCTGGAACTTGGCGGTGGCGTCGATGCAGGTCGCGGCGTCCGATTGCCCGGCCTTCAACGCCTGGAAAGCCTCGGCGAAGTTGTTGAAGGTCATGACCGTGACGGGCTTCAGGCCCTTCTTGGTCACGATGTCGTTGACCTCGCGCGTGCGCCTCTCCTCGATGCCGCCCAACTCGACGGAAATTCGCTTGCCGGCGAGGTCATCGACCGTCTTCAGGCCCAGCGGATTTCCCTTGGCCGACAGGAAGCTGATCGCCGCCTGCTCGTAGGGCACCATGTACATCAGCTTGGACCGCTCCTCGGTCCAGAAGATGCCGGTGTTGATCATGTCCCAGCGCTTGGCGGCGAGGCCGGGGATCATGGTGGCGAATTCGGTGCGGATGTATTCCGGCGCCAGGCCCAGGAGCTTGCAGCATTCGTTGGCGAGCTCGACCCGCATGCCCTGCAGCTGGCCCTTGTCGTCGACGAACTGCAGCGGCGGCAGGGTCGGATTGATCGACATCACCAGCGTGCCGGCCTTGATGATGTTGGGCGGCGCGAGCTTGGCCTGCGCGCGCACTGCCGACGGCGCGGCAGCCAGTGCCGACGCCGCGACACCGGCCTGCAACAGGCCGCGGCGGCGAATGATCAACGTGCTCATGTTCTTCCCCTCTTCCGATTCCCCAATGGGATGCAAGTTTGACGCCGAAATCGGGCCCGATCAAACCGTGCCGCACCAGCCGCGGATGATCGACGCAGCGACCTCGACCGCCCGCCGGTACTCCTCGAGATCAACCCATTCGTCGGTCAGGCCGTTCTGCGCCAGATTGCCCCCGAGCGGACCCAGGCCGACGGTGGGAATTGCTGCCTGCACGATCGGATTGCGGATATCGCTCGCGGTATGCAGCGGATTGACATGCGGCTGCCGGCCGGTGACCGCGACGATCGAGTCGGCAACCAGGCGGTACAGCGGGCCGTCGAGCGCGACTTCCGCGCCAGAGACGCCGGACATCCATTCGAGGGAGGCGCCTTCACCGACGATCGCGGCCACGTGCTGGCGCACGGACAGCAGATCTTCGCCGGGCAGAAGCGTCAACGAACCCTCCATCACGCCGCGCCCGGCAACCCGGTTGTGCACGCCCGGCGTCCCGACAGCCAGGTGCGAGATCAACAGGTTGGCCGAGCGGACCAGTAGCGGATGGCGCAGTTTCGCGGCGCGCCGTTCGACGAAATCGTGCAGGCGACGATGGATCGCGACCAGCATGTCTGCCGGATTCTCGGCCTCGTGGACGAAGGCGAGATGGCTGATCTCGTTCGTCGCCGGCGGGCGCCCCTCGACGACAACCCGAAAGTCCAGTTGGCCCAGGCAGAATGCCTTGATCTCGCGCAGGCCGACACCGGACTCCGCAGGATGAAGATAGACCGCTGCATCGGCGCGCAAGCCGCCATGGAGCAGAGCCGAGACTCCGCGGGCGTGGCGCTTGCTGGGGGTGCTGGCGAGCACGATGTCGCCGGCCGGCCTCAGGCCCCCCGCCAAGGCCACTCGCAAGCCTTCGATCATGACAGCCACACCGGCGAGATCGTCGGCCACGCCCCAGCCGTGGATGCGGCCGCTTTCGATCACTCCGGCAAACGGATCGAGCCGCCAGCGTTCGAGATCCATCGCCGGCTCGCCATCGGGATGAGCAAAGAAAATCAAGCTGCGTCCGCCGCCGCTGCCGGCCAAACGGGCGACCACGCTCTCGCGTTCACTCGCATCCATCGCCTGTGCACTGGCGAACTCGGCCACCATCGGCACGTCGGCCGGTCGATAGCGCACCTTCTCGACCGTGCAGCCAAGGGAATGGGCGGCTTCCGCCACGATGCGTTGCACCGCCGCCTCGCCCTCCCGCTGGGCACGGATCAGGGTGCGCAGGAAATCGACCGCGTCGGCCATCAGATCGCGAGCCGCGCGCAGCGCCGCTTCACCAGGCGCATGACGCTGAAAGTCGTGTAATCGGCCGGGTCGCCGTCCGGCGGTACGTCGCGGCCGCCCAGCTTCAGCACCGCCTTGCCGGGCGCGGCGTAGACCTCGAGCTCGTGCGCGGTCTCCGAAAGCGCTGGATCGGCGACCAGCTCGACCTCCGTCCGGTCGAGTCCGAGGCCGGCCAGGGCGACGCCCACGGAGGTGTTGAGATTGTCGGGAAAGCGGTGCGACAGGTTGCGCACGCTCCCGCGCAGGAAGACCGTGCGCTCGGGGGTCGAGTCGATATCGAGCGGCGCTCCGCGCACCAGCTTCCACATGATCGGCGGCTTCAGCTGCCGATAAACCACGCGCGTCAACCCCTCCTCTCGCGCCGTTGCCAGCAGATCGAGCGTGCCGATGGCGCCGGGCGCGATCTCGAGGCGGCCGGGCCCTTTCTGCGCCGCTGCCAGCAGCCGGCGCTCGATGTCGGGCTCTGCGAAAGCGGTCAGCGACAGCGGGATGAGGTCGCAACCTGCTGCGAGAACGGCGGGGCCGACCTCGGCCAGTGCCGCACGCGACGCGCATTCGACGACGACCTGCGGCCTTTGCCCCAGGAATTCTGCAAGATCGCCGCAGACCCTGGCCCCTCCCCGGGCGTCTCCACCAGATGCTGCCCTCGAGCGTGTCAGAACGGCGACAGCGCCCGGCAGGCGCGCCGCGAGTCGTTGTCCGATGCGTCCGAACCCGACGATGCCGTAGGCCGTCACGTGGTGCCGGAAGCTGGAACGACGTAGCCGTAACGGAGGTTCGAGGGCTCGCGGCCCAGGCGCTCGTAGTCCTGCTTGATCGCGGCGAAGCGGTCGTCGCGCCAGGCCGCCTTCTTGACGTCGTACTTGTACATGCGCGCCGAGTTGCCGCCGAAGATCGCCTGCTTGACCGGCCCGTCGGCCGGGCCGAGCTCGGCGTAGCCAAACTTCCTGCGCATGTCCTCGGGGATCTCGAGGCGCCGCAATCCCTCGATCTGCCACTGCGGCGAGCCGGTCCACAGGGCATCGGTGCCCCAGATGACATGGTCGGAACCCAGGCCCTTGACCAGCATGCCCATCAGCGCCGCGCAGAGCCGCGGCTCGACCACCGCTGTCATGGCGAAGAGCTGACCAAGATCGCCGTAGACGTTGCTGACGCCGTACTTTGCCGGAATGTCGGCGAGATCACTGGTCCACTCCAGCCGGCCGGTTCTCTCGAACTGCGCCCAGGCATCCTCGGGCCTGCCGCCGACCCAGCGATAGGCCGAGTGGTAGATGACGAAGCGGATGTTGGGCCAGTCCTTGGCCGCCTTGCCGACGTCGTCGACCCCCGCGTAGGAGGTGAGATTGGGAAACTGCTGCTCGACCGACGGCGCATAGAGCCCCTTGTGCACGCAGACGATGTCGTAGCCCGCCTTCACGATCTTCTCGTAGAACGGATAAACCAGCTTTTCGTCGTCCATGCGCCAGGGATGCTTGCTCAGCTCCTTGTGGGTGTTGTCGCCCACCGTATAGCCCTTCCACGAATCGGGCTTGTCCTCGGCGATGGCGCGATCGACTTCGTCCATCCAGCCGGGATAGCCCGGCGCGAAGATGGCGTGGCTCAGCAGGCGACGCGAACCGGCCCACTGGTTCACCTTGGTGCGGGCATCGCGCTTCATGTCGTTGGTCAGGAACCAGTCCTCGGGAAGTTCCGACGGCGAGCCGCTGATCAGCGCCACCTTGGTGTCGCTGTCGAGGTAGATCTCCTTGAACCAGTTGGGATACTTGAGATCGTCGACCGTCTGCGGCTTGCCGGCGAGCGCCGGATTCCAGCCGGCCTTGCCGACCGCTTCGCGCATGCGAGCAAAACCCACCAGCTTGGTGTCGTCGCGCAGGAAGTGCGTGTGCACGTCCATGATGAACTGGTCCTTGAGCCCGTCGGCGCGGGCCTGGGCGAGGTCGACGCTCCGCGCCTCCGCCGGCGATGCCCCGAACAACGGGCCATAGACCTCGTTCATGGCGACATAGGCCGCCGTCATGCCGGCGGCGGTCTGGAAGAAGCGGCGGCGAGACAGGCCATTCTTGCGTCCGTACTCGTCGCCGAGTTCGTTCATGCGCGCCTCGACCTTTTTCTGGCGCTCGGTTTGCTGGATCGGCAGGTACTCGTCGCTCGAGACGAGCTTGGTCGGGACGGGCGTCGGACTGGTCGCCTGCCAGGCGGGAACGAGGTCAGCGAGTTCCTTGTCGCTCAACATGCCCATGATCGACCTCCATCTCTCAACGGAAGCGCGGCATCACCTTGGTCCAGAATGTCTCGATCGACTTCATCAGGACCGGATGCGGCACCAGGCTGTTGTAAGTGTAGCAGAACACCCAATCGACCGGTTGCCGCTTCTGCTGGGTTTCCATGGCACGCAGCACGGTGTCGACCGTGCCGACATAGGCGTAGCCCATGGCAATTACCTCTTCGGAGGTCGGGAACTTGCCGGTCCCGGGGTCCTGCATGCCGCGGCGAAAGCCGAACGGCTCGAACCAGGCGCGGCCGGAGAACTGGCCGGAATCGCGCCACATCGCCATCGCTTCCTCGTCGGTGTCGGCGATGATGACGTCTCGCAGCACGCCCACCCCCTGCCCCTTGGGCTTGCCCGAGACCTCGGAATAGACGCTGTAGAGCTTCTCCTCATAGACCGGCAGCATGGGCGGCAGGATCGGCGTGACGCCTTCCTTTGCACAAAACCGCACGGTGTTTTCCGAGCTGGCGAACGGCTGGAACAAGGGCGGATGGGGCTTCTGCAGAGGCTTAGGCACCACGCCGACCGACTTGAGAATCCCGTTCTCCACCCCCTTGCCCCATTTCGCCGTGGTATCGAGGGTCCACGGCGTCGGACCGGCCGGCACCTTCCAGAACTTGCCGTCGTAGGTGAGCATCTCCTCGGTCCAGCATTTCTTGACGATGCGAAAATTCTCCTCGAAGGCGAGGCGATTGGCGTTGTCGATCTCGTCGTGCTGATTGGGCAGCGCGCCATGGATGCCGTGCGTCTGCTGCGCCATCACGTCGACCCAGCGGCGTTGATAGCCGCGGGCGAAGCCGGCATTGGCGCGCCCGCCGGTCATGTGGTCGAGCATGGCGATGTCTTCGGCGACCCGGATCGGGTTGGACGCCGGCAGCACGATGCCGAGCTGGCCGACACGGATGCGCTTGGTCTGCATCGCGAAGTAGAGGTCGAGCAGAACCGGATTGTTGGAGAGCTCGAAACCCTCGATGTGGAAATGATGCTCGGTGAAGGAGACCGAATCGTAGCCGAGCTCGTCACCCAGTTTGATCTGCTCGGTGAGCTCGCCCAGCATGCGCTGGTAGAAATCGGGGTTCATGCCGGCCATGCCGGCCTCGATCTCGGCGCGGCTGGCGATGGTCGGCAGATAGAAGAGCGAAGCCTTCATGGTGCTGTGGCCGTCAGGAGTCGGCGGTGAAGCCGATCTTCTTCACGATCGGTCCCCACCGGTCGTAGCTCTCTCTCAAGAGCTTGGCGAGTTCCTCGGGCGTCGAGGACTTGGACTCGAGGCCCATCACCGCGAGGCCCTCCACCACATCCTTCTGCGCGAGCGCGGCTCGCAAGGCTCCGTTGGCACGCTGCACGACCGCGGGCGACGTGCCGCCGGGCGCAAAGAAGCCGAACCATTCCGAGAAGACGAGGTCCTTGTAGCCCTGCTCGGCGAAGGTCGGCACACCCGGCGCGAACCGGCTGCGCGTCTCGCCCGACACGCCGAGATAGCGGATCTTGCCGGCGTTGACGTGCTGGGTGAACTCGCCCACCGGGCCGGAGACCGCCTGCACCTGACCAGCGATCAGATCCTGGATGGCGGCTTGCGTGCCGCGGTAGGGCACGTGCTTCAGCTCGATGCCGCCCGCCTGACCCATCAGCACGCCGATGAAGTGCGGCACCGATCCGGCCCCGGGAGAGCCGAAGTTCGCCTTGTCGGGGTTGGTCTTGCACCAGGCAAGAAAGCCCGCCACGTCCTTGACGTTATCCGGCACTGCCGGACCGACGCAGAAGCCGAAATCGAACACCGAGCCCAGCGACACCGCGGTGACGTCGGCGAAGGCGTCGTAGGCCAGCTTCTTGTAGACGTGCGGATAGATCATCAGCATCGAGGCGGGCGTCTGCAGGATGACGCTGCCGTCGGTCGCCGCTCCCTTCATTGACTGCACGGCAATCTGGCCCCCGGCGCCCGGCTTGTTCTCGACGATCGCCACCTTGGTATAGGGTGTGCTCTTCAGCCCTTCAGCGACGCGGCGGCACAGAGTGTCCGACGTTCCTCCCGGCGGAAAGCCTGTGACGATACGGATCGATTCGAGTTGCGCTGCCTGCGCGCCGGCGCGTCCGGCGAGCGAGCCCAGGGTCGCGACGGCGACGGCGGCTCCCGACGCCCTGACGAGGCTGCGGCGAGTATGTTGTGGCATGGTGTTTTCCTCCCTGCCCGCAGGGTAGTGCTTCAGACGGGAATCTGAAGCGCTTCTTTCAGATCGGGAGGCAGACGGCGCGGCTTTTCGTACAGCGACGCGTCAGATCCTGCGCCACATCGGATAGATCGCGACAAGAGCCAGCAGGCCCGCCCCGCCCGTAATCGCCATGGCGTCGGGTGCGCCAATCCAGTCGGCGAGCCAGCCGAGCCAGAGGAAGCCGATCGGCCCCGTGCCGATGCACACCGCGAGGACGCCGAGGACACGCGAGCGCATGTGCGCCGGCGCGGCGAGGTAAACGATGGTGGCCTGCAGCGTTGCAAACGAGGCACCGCTGAGACCGGTCACCAGCAGAGCGGCGCCGGCCGGCACGATATCGGGCGCGAAGGCAAAGCCGATCAACGCGGCCAGGTAGACCGCCACGCCGCCGACGTAGGCGCTGGCATGCCAGCGTGGCGTCAGCCAGCGCGCGAGCAGCAGGGCGCCGACGAAGGCGCCGACGCCATCGAGGCTGGTCAGGATGCCGACGCCTTCCGGTCCCAGGAACAACCTGTCCCGCCCGATCACCGGAATCATGCTGGTGAAAGGCCAGGCGAAGACATTGTAGATCACCGTCACCGCCATGGTGGCGCGCAAGCGCTTGTCTTCGAACACGATCACCACGGCCTCCCAGGTCCGGGTGAGAACGGGGCCAACACTCGACGAAGGCGCAATGCGGTGACGCACCAGCAGCGTGGCGGCGATGGCCGTGGCATACAGCACGACGCTCAGCATGAAGGCGCCGCCGATCCCGATGCCGGCCAGCAACAGGCCGCCCAAGGTCGGGCCGACCATGCGGCTGGCGTTGCCGGCGCCGACATCCAGCGCCATCGCGGTCGCCATCCGATCGCGCCCCACCACTTCGCCCATCATCATGCGCCGCAGGGGATTGTCGGTGGCCCAGCCGCAGCCGCTGACGAAGCTTGCGACGGCGAGCTGCCAGACCTCCAGCGTCGACGTCCAGACGACGACGGACAGCGCCGCGGACGTGACGGCCATCAGGCCGATCAGGGCGGCCAACGGCAGTCGCCGGTCGAATACCTCGGCGAAGGCCCCCAGGAAGGCGCCGAACAGCGCCATGGGCAGCAGCCGGAGCATGGTGATCGCGGCGACGACGAACGCCGAATCGGTCTGCTGGTAGACGACGACGCCGACCACGACGGTTTCCAACCATCGGACCGTGGAGCTGATCAGGCCGGCATACCACAGGCGCCAGAAATCCGGCGGCAGCGGACGCGACAGATGTCCGACGAGGATCAACCCGGCGGCACCATGCCCGGCTTGGGGTCGATGGGCAGGAGCTTGTCGAGGCCCAGGAGCTTCTCGAAGAGCGCCGCGGCCTGCAGCACGGCGGCTTCGCCGCGCGGCTTGCCGACCAGTTGCAGGCCAGTGGGACGGCCCCAGGAGTCGAAGCCGCAGGGAATCGCGAGCGCGGGACTGCCGGCGACGGTGATCGCCGAGTTGAGCGTGGAGCCCGACATGTAGTTCTCGAGCTTCTTGCCGTTGATCGTCGCCGGCGCGCGCAGGTTGACGTCAAACGCGGCAGTCGGCGCGCTCGGCGTCACCAGGAGGTCGTACTTCTGGAAGAAATCGACCATGCGCCGGAACAGCGCCGCCCGCTCGCGCTCGGCCCAGGCGAGCTGGCTCGTCGTCTGCTTCTGGCCGAGCTCGGTGTTCCAGATGATGTCAGGCTTGATCTTGTCGCGATGCTCCTTGAGCTGAAGCTCGCGATCGACCAGGAACTGCTGGCTGCGAAACGCCATGAAGACCTCGTCGACCGGGCCGAAATCCGGCGACGCCTCCTCGACGATGCAGCCCAGTTCCTCGAAGCGCCGAGCCGCCTTGGTGCAGATTTCGCGAATCTCGCGGTCGAGCTCGAAGCGGCCGCCGAAATCCGCCGTCCAGGCGATGCGCCTGGGCATGATCGGATGGGCAACGGCGGCACTGAAGGAGACGGCCGGCGCATCGAAAGTCATCGGGTCCTGCAGGCAGAGGCCCGCCATGGTGTCGAGGAACAGCGCCAGGTCGGCGACGTTGCGCGCCATGGGCCCTTGGACCGACTGCGGCGACCAGAGATTGCTCACCGTGCCGCGCGTCACCCGACCGGGCGACGGGCGGATGCCGACGGTCGAGCAATAGGTGCCGGGCCGGCGCAGCGAGCCGCCATGATCGGTGCCCTGCGCCAGCCAGACCTCGCCGGTCGCCAGCGAGACCGACCCGCCGCCGGTCGAGCCGCCGCAGGTCAGCGAGGTGTTCCACGGATTGCGCGTTCTGCCGAACACCTCGTTGAAGGTGCTGCCGCCCGCACCGAACTCGGGCGTATTGGACTTGCCCATCACGATGCCGCCCTTGCGCTCGATGCGCTCGACAACCGGATGTGATTTCGTCGGCACGTGATTGGCGAAGATCGGCGAGCCGTAGGTGGTGCGCACGCCCGCGACGTCGGTCAGATCCTTGATCGAGACCGGCAGGCCCGCGAGCCAGCCCGCTTCGCCGGACGCTTCGCAGGCTTGTCCCCCCGCCATGACGCGCCGGGCATGGTCGCGGGCACGATCGAGGCAGAGCGTCGGAAGGGCATTAACGTCGGGCTCGACTTCGGCGATGCGCTTGGCCGAAGCCTCGACAAGCTCGATCGGCGAGACTTCGCGTTTCTTGAGGAGTGCCACCGCCTCGACCGCGGTCAATTTCCAGAGCTCGGCCATTGCATCACCTCAGGGGAGAATAAGTACCGTCCGTCGTGAACGCCGCCGGACAAGCAGCAAGCCGAGCAGCATCAAGTTGAGGATGTCGAAGGCAAGCGCCAGCTGGAAGGCCGGCCGGTAGGACAGGGTCGCGTCGAAAATCGCCCCGCCCATCCAGCCACCGACGGCCATGCCGGCCATGGCAAACAGCATGACCACGCCCAACCGCCAGCTGGCGATGCTGGCGCCGTAGAGGCGGCGCAGGATCAGCGCATAGCCTTGCACGATCGCTATGTAGGGGATGCCGTGGATTGCGGACAGGATGTAGATACCCGACAGGCCGGTCACGAAGACGTAGCCAGCGAGAGAAACGACCTGGATCGCCGAGCACAGCAAGCTGACCTGGAGCGGGCCGATGTGGTCGGACAGCCGGCCCATGGCGAAGGTCGCCGCCACGGCCATCAGCAGGATCAGCGAGATCGCCTCCGAGCCGCGTGCCGGGCTGAGGCCGAGGTCGCCGCAGAACGCCACCATGTGGACGAACGGCACGGCCATGGCCGCACAACAGCAGAAGGCTGCGGCCGAGAGCAGTGCCATCAGCGACCGCGATGGCATCGGCAGACCCGCCAGGTCCTCCGGCGCGCGCGCCGCCCGGGCCCGCGCGACCGGCGAGGGCCGGATATACAAGGCGCTGAGGAACATCAAGACACCCGCCGTGATGCCGTAGATCACCAGGCTCTGGCGCCAGCCATAATCGGGCAACAGCCAGCGGTAGACCTGCGGCCAGGTGAAGCCCGAGAGCGCCGGTCCGACCGAGATGACCGACACGGCGACGCTGCGCCGCCGATCGAACCAACCCTGGATGTTGTTCATCGCCGGCGTGAAGGTGGCGGAGTTGCCGAGAAAGCCGAGCGGGATCATGTAGCCCGCATAGAGCGCCCACTCGCCGCCGCTCGCCGCCAGCCAGCCGCCGGCCAGGATCGACACGCCCGCGATGAGCAGCGGCACGCGCGGGCTGGTGCGATCGGCGAGCCAGCCCATGAACACGCCGCCCAAACCCATGGCGAAGAATCCCAGCATGTAGGCCATCGATGGCACCGCGCGGCGGTCGCCGAACTCGGCGGCGATCTCCTTCAAGGCCACGACGGGCAGGTAGATCGCACCGCCGCCCAGCACGATGCAGAACGTCGACAGGAAGGCCAGCCGCCAGGCGTAGAGGCTGTCAACGCCCGTCCGCCGATCGGGGGCTGTCGTCATTCGCGCGCCAGTGCGGCGTCGGCCGCGGCCTTGGAGTCGAGGACCTGGTCGTCGTCGAGGACGAAGGTGACCTTGCGCAATGTGCCGGTGAAGGCGAACGGCGCCTCGTAGTGCGAGACCGGGCTGCCGCGGTCTCGGCCGATATCGAGGCCCGACCAGGAGATGAAGCTGATGAAACCGAGCTGAGTCGTGAATCCGCCGGCCGGCTCGCCGTCGATCAGCAGCGTGGCGACGTTGTTGCCCTTGTCACGCCGCAGGCGCAGGCCAAGCTTTCGGTTTCCTGCGGCCACCGGGCGGTCGGAGACCGCGATGTTATGCACGCCGCCGACATTCATGTCGTAGGTGAGCCGATTGTCCTTGAGGTAAAGCGAGTAGCCGCAGGTCATGTCGCCGTGGGCGATCAGCACGCCCTGGCTGGCGGCGTCGATCCGCGCGTCGGCCTCGATCGTGTAGGCGCGGCTGCGCACGTCGGGCGCCACGTCGGTCGGCACATGGCCCATGCCGGCGTGGAATACGAAACGCTTGCGTGGCCCGTGGAAGCGCTTGGCGTTGTCGCCGAAGCGCTGCTGGAAGCGGTCGTCGAGCGGTAGTACCTGGTGCGCCTCGGCCTGCTTCCACCATTCGGCGATCATGGCACCGAGCCGCGCGGGCTCCTTCCCGGCGAGATCGTCGGTCTCGCTGAAGTCGCGATCGAGATGGAACAGCTCCCACTTGTCCTGCTCGAAGTCGGCGCCCAGGGGATGGAAGGCCACGGCCTTCCAGCCGCCCTGCACCAGCCCGCGATGGCCGAACATCTCGAAATACTGGGCTGCTCCCTTCGACGGTGCGTTGCCGTCGCGCAGGCTGGCGACAAAGCTCGTGCCTTCCAGCGGCATTTGCGCGACGCCGTTGATTGTCTCCGGCGGCTTCACGCCGACGATATCGAGCAAGGTCGGCACGAGATCGCAGGCATGGCAAAACTGGTGCCTGAGCTCGCCGCGGGCCATCAGCCCCTTGGGCCACGACATCACCAGCGGATCGCGAATGCCGCCACCGTGGGTGTTCTGCTTGTAGCGGCGCAGCGGCGTGTTGGCCGCCATGGCCCAGCCGAGCGGAAAGTTGGAATGGGTGTCAGGTCCGCCGATGTCGTCGATCCGCGCGATCTTCTCCTCGATCGGTTCGCGGCGGAGATTGTAGGGACCCATGGCGTTGACCATGCCGAACGGCCCGCCCTCCTGGCTCGCGCCGTTGTCCGACATCACCACGATCAGCGTGTCGTCGAGCTGCCCCGATTGCTCGAGGAACGTCACCAGACGCGCCAGGTGCTGGTCGGCGTGATCGAGCATCGCCGCATAGGCTGCCTGTAGCCTTGTGTAGAGCCGGCGCTCGCCGTCGGCCAGCTCGGCCCACGGCCGCACGAGGTCGTTGCGCCCCGGCAGGCGCGTGTCTTTCGGCACGACGCCGCTTTCCTTCTGGCGGGCGAGGCGGCGGTCGCGCTCGCTGTCCCAACCCTCGGCGAACACCGCATCGTATTTCGTGATCAGGTCGGACGGCGCCTGATGCGGCGCATGGCAGGCCCCGAGCGCCAGCCAGGTAAGCCACGGAACTCCGGCGCCATCGGCGACATGGTCGGCGATGTAGCGAATCGTCTGGTCGACGAGGTCGGCCGTCAGGTGATAGCCGCTCGCGAAAGTGCCCGGCGGATCGACCGGCGTGTTGTCGCGCACCAGCTCGGGCGCGTACTGATCGGTCTCGGCATCCATGAAGCCATAGAAGCGATCGAAGCCACGGCCGAGCGGCCAGCCGTCGAACGGCCCCGTCGCGCCCGATTCGGTGAGCGGCGTCACGTGCCATTTGCCCAGCATGTAGTTGCGATAGCCGTGCGGGCGCAGCATCTCGGCGATGGTGCCCGCTTCGCGCGAAATCTTGCCGCGATAGCCGGGGTAGCCTGAGTCGAAATTGGCCAGGCAACCGACGCCGACGGAATGATGATTGCGGCCGGTCAGCAGGGAGGCGCGCGTCGTCGAGCACATCGACGTGGTGTGAAAGCCTGTGTAGCGCAGGCCTCGCTTGGCCAGACCGTCTATGGTGGGCGTAGCGATCGGCGAGCCGTAGCAGCCGAAATCGGAGAAGCCGACATCGTCGAACAGTATGATCAGGATATTGGGGGCGCCGTTTCCATTCGAACCAAGCGGCCGTTTGGGCGCATCTGGCCAGTACGGCTGGGACTCGCCCACCGTCTTCCCGATCCTGGCCGCCATTGCAATTCCTCCCTTTGCGGGGTCTTCTAGCACGCTGC
>CAZHQA010000107.1:0-12790 GCA_964533955.1 uncultured Reyranella sp.
ACGCGGCTGAAGATGTCGCGGCCGAGCTGGTCGGTGCCGAACCAGTGCGCCGCCGACGGCGCCTTCAGCGCATTGGCCGCATCCGACTGCAGCGGATTGTAGGGCGCGATCGCCGGGCCGAGGATCGCGGCGATCAGGAACAGGGCGAACAGGCCGAAGGAGAGGCCGGTGACCGGGTTCTCCGACAGCACGTAGCGGGTGTGGCGGACCATCGCCAGCATGTCAGGCGTCCAGCCGCACGCGCGGATCGACCAGGCCGTAGAGCAGGTCGATCAGCAGGTTGAGCGCGACATAGAGCACGGCCATGGTCAGCACGAAGCCCTGCACCGGCGCGTAGTCCGAGGTGATCAGCGCGTTGACGGCATAGAGGCCAATGCCCGGCCAGGCGAACACCGTCTCGACCAGCACGTTGGCGCCCAGCAGGAACGAGAAGACCATGCCGAGCGTCGTGATCACCGGCAGCACGGCATTGCGGAAGGCGTAGGTGAAGACGACGGTGCGCGGCGCCAGCCCGCTCGCCCGCGCGGTGCGGATGAAGTCGCTGTTCAGCACCGCGAGCATCGAGCCGCGCGTCATGCGCGCCAGCGGCGCGAGCGAGAAGATCGCCATCGAGATCGCCGGCAGCGCGAGCTGCTTGAGCGCGCTCCAGAAGACCTCGAGGTTGCCGGTCAGCAGCGAATCGATCAGGTAGAAGCCGGTGATGTCGGGCGGCGCCGAGAGGAAGACGTCGAGCCGCCCGGTCGGCGCCGGTGCGATCTGCAGCAGATAGTAGAAGACATAGGCGAGCAGCAGGCCGGTGAAGAACACCGGCAGCGACACCCCGGCGGTGGCGACGACGCGGCAGAGATGGTCGATCCAGGTGCCCTGCTTCACCGCCGCCAGCACGCCGAGCGGGATGGCGATGGCGACCGCGACGATCAGCGCCACCAGGGTGAGCTCGGCCGAGGCCGGCAGGCGGTTGACGATCTCGGCGACGACCGGCTGGCCGGTGCTGAGCGAGTTGCCGAGATTGCCGTGCGCCAGGTCGACGATGTAGGCGACGAACTGCTCGGGCAGCGACTTGTCGAGGCCGAGCTTGGTGCGGACCTCGGCGATGGCCTGCGGGCTCGCCGCGAGGCCGGCGAAATAGGCCGCCGGATCGCCCGGCAGCAGGCGCGTCAGCATGAAGGTGACGATCACCACCCCGATGATGCTCGGGATCGCCGTCGCCAGCCGTGAGAGAAGGAGTTTGGTCATCGTTGCAGCGCATACGCGCCCATGTGCGGCGCGAACCGTGTCATCCCGAGCAAAGCGAGGGACCTTTGATCGGCGGCGCCAAAGGTCCCTCGCTTAGCTCGGGATGACACTCTGCACGCGGTGAGCGTCGAGCCCACGCTAACCCTTCGCGAGCTGGCGGTAGTCGAGCTGGCGGTGGAACCAGTAGCGGTAGCCGGTGATGTTCTTCTGCATCGCCACGTTGAGCAGCGGCTGGAACACCGGCACGCGCGGCACCTCCTCGAAGGCGATGTCGACGAATCCCTTGACCGCCGCGTCGTATTCCGGGCCGGTGGTGAAGCGCGCCTTGTCGATCAGCGCGTCCATCGTCGGGTTCTTGTAGGACATGGTGTTGAAGACGGCGTTCTGGCCGTGATAGCACCAGAAGAAGAAGTACTCCGGATAGTTCAGCCAGCCGCCGAAGGCGTTGACGATCAGCGGCATGTTCTTCTTCAGCAGCTCGGCCCGCCAGTTGGCGCCCGGCACCTTGTTGATCGTGGTCTTGATGCCGATCTTGCCGAGATTTTCCTGGACCAGGACGGCGAGCGGCTCGTTGGTGCTGGCCGCGCCGAGATCGAACGACAGGGTCGTCTCCAGCCCGTTGGGATAGCCTGCCTCGACCATCAGCGCCTTGGCCTTGTCGAGGTTGGTCGAGTAGCCGTCCTTCTGCGGCCACACCGAGCCTTTGGACTTGTTGTCGGCACCGCCGAACAGCGCGATCGCCTGGCCGAACATCACCGTGTCCATGATCTCCTGGTAGGGGATCGCCCAGGCCACGGCCTGGCGCAGCTTCTCGTTGTCGAACGGCTTGCTCGCGACGTTCATGCCGACATAGATCATCGCGTTCTCGATCGGCGTGCCGATGACGGTGAGCTTGGGCAGCTTCTTGAGCTCGGCGAAGTCCTTGGACGGCAGGTCGAAGGAGATGTCGGCGTCGCCGCGCTCGAGCAGCGCCCGGCGATTGCCGGCCGACGGGATGATGCGCTGGATGACGCGCTTTACCTTGGGCAGCGGCCCGTTCTTCCAGTCGTCGTTGCGCACGAAGACCACTTCCGTGCTGGGCTGCCACTTCTCCACTTTGTAGGCCCCGCCCGAGGCATGGTTGTTCTTGCACCATTCCATCGCCCACGGATCGGCGGCGGTCGCGTTCTTCTTGCACAGCTCGGAATTCATGATCACCGGCACCGGCACGCCGATGTCGGGCATGGTGAGCTTGTCGGAACGCAGGAAGTCGACGCGGAAGGTGGCGTCGTCGACGGCGACGAACTGCTCGGGTTTCTGCAGGGAACCCGCCGCCATCTGGAAGGTCGGGAAGCCGCCCACCGTGACGGCCCTGTCGAATGACCACTTCACGTCCTTGGCGGTGATCGGCGTGCCGTCGTGGAACTTGGCGTCCTTGCGCAGCTTGAAGGTCACCGAGTTCGGCCCGAGGTTCCAGTCGGTCGCCAGCTCCGGCTCGAGCTTGGTGTAGTCGTAATGGTCGTTGCCGTTGGCGTCCTTCTTGACGCCGTAGGTCATCAGCCGGTCGTGGGTGTTCCACGACACCTCGTAGGCCGGCCGGTTGGCGCCGACGCCATGGATGTCCATCGAGTTGGGTGGCGCTTCGGTCACGATCAGCAGTGTTTCGTTGCGCGCCTGGGCCTTGGCTTCGGACCAGATCGCGGGCGCCGCCGTCGCGGCCGCCGTCGTCTTGATGAATGTGCGACGTTTCATTGACTTCCCCTTGTCCCCGATCGGCCAAACGCAAGGACTGTGCCAAGGGTCCGCCGCGAGGCGCGGGATGCATTCCGGCCGGGGGTCCGCTAAGACGACGCCATGAACGCGTCCCTCGACCTGGGCATCCACAGCCTGCGCGCCGCCTATCGCTCGGGCGCACTCGACTGCAAGAAGGTGATCGAGGAGGTGCTGCAGCGCATCGCCGCCGCCGGCGACGACAAGGTGTGGATCACCCGTCCGTCCGACGACGTGCTGCGGCGGGTCGCCGATGCCCTCGACGCGCGCCACGACGAATTGGAAAGCCTGCCGCTCTACGGCGTGCCGTTCGCGGTCAAGGACAACATCGACGTCGAGGGCCTGCCGACCACCGCCGCCTGTCCGGGCTTCGCCTACCAGGCCAAGGCCTCGGCCGAAGTGGTGCAGCGCCTGGTCGAGGCCGGCGCCATCGTGATCGGCAAGACCAACCTCGACCAGTTCGCCACCGGCCTGGTCGGCGTGCGCTCGCCGTACGGCGTGTCGCGCAATCCGTTCAATGCCGACTACATCCCCGGCGGCTCGAGCTCGGGCTCGGCGGTCGCGGTGTCGTCCGGACTGGTGAGCTTCGCGCTGGGCAGCGACACCGCCGGCTCGGGCCGCGTCCCGGCCGGCTTCAACAACATCGTCGGGCTGAAGCCCACCACCGGCCTGCTCAGCAACCAGGGCACGGTGCCGGCCTGCCGCTCGCTCGACTGCGTGTCGGTGTTTGCGCTGTCCTGCGGCGATGCCGGTTCGGTGTTCGAGGTCGTGGCGCCAGCCCATGCGTCGTGCGCCATCGCGCCCGGTTTCCGGTTCGGCGTGCTGAAGCCCGCCGACGCCGAGTTCTTCGGCGACCGGGCCTATGCCGCGCTGTACGGCGAGGCGCTCGAGCGGCTGAAGGATCTGGGCGGCACGCCCGTGCCGTTCGACTACACGCCGTTCCGCGACGCTGCCCAGCTGCTGTACAGCGGCCCGTGGGTCGCCGAGCGCACCGCCGCCGTCGGCGCATTCCTCGAGAGCGCGCGCGACGACGCCGGCGTCTGGCCGGTGACGCGCCAGATTATCCTGGGAGGCCGCGAGTACAGCGCCGTCGATGCCTTCGAAGGCCAGTACGAACTGGACGAGCTCAAGCGCCAGGCTGCGGCCGAGATGGCCAACCTCGATTTCCTCGTCGTGCCGACGGCCGGCACGATCTATCGCCTGAGCGACCTCGAGCGCGAGCCGGTGCTCTACAACACCCATCTCGGCCGCTACACCAACTTCGTGAACTTCTTCGGCATGAGCGCGCTCGCCCTGCCGGCCGGGTTCCGGCCCGACGGCCTGCCGTTCGGCATCACGCTGGTCGCCCGCCCTCATGCGGATCGCGCCTTGCTGGCCCTGGGCGCGCGCTGGCAACGCGCACTCGCCCTGCCGCTCGGCAAGACGGCGAGCCGACTGCCGCCGGCCGAGACCGATCCCGTAGTGGCCGAGGATCGCGTGCCGATCGCCGTCGTCGGCGCCCACATGAGCGGCCTGCCGCTCAACGGCGAGCTGGTCGAATTGGGCGGACGCCTGGAGTTCGCCGGCAGGACCGCGCCCGCCTATCGCCTCTATGCCCTGAACGGCGGACCGCCGCAGCGCCCGGGCATGGTTCGCGTCGCCAAAGACGGCGCGGCCATCGAGCTCGAGGTCTGGAGCCTGCCCGCCGACAAGGTGGGCGCCTTCGCGCGACGCATTCCCTCGCCGCTCGGCCTCGGCGCCGTGACCCTGTCCGATGGTGCCAACGTGCTCGGCTTCCTGTGCGAGGCCTATGCGACCGAGAGCGCGCGGGACGTCACCTCGTCCGGCAGCTGGCGCAACTATCTCAGGGCCGCGAACTAACCGGGCACCGCGCCGGGACGGCCCGCCTCCACGGCAAAGCGCTTGGCCGTCGTGATGGCCGACCTGGGATCGCGCACATCGGTGACGGTGCGGAACGACACCAGCGCCTGCTTCGCCTCGAGCGCCACCACGCCATAGCCGTAGGCGCCGCCCAGGCCGTAACGGATGTGCGGGTTCTTCGACAGCGCCGCCCGTGCGCGCTCGTTGGTCGGCCCTTGCGAAGTGATCGAGCCGCCGACGAATTCGGTCGCCACCGTGTGCGACTTTGCATCGGCGAAATCCTGCTTGAGATCGGTCGCCCAGAAGGAATGAACGTCGCCGCCCAGCACCAGCGTGTCCTTGGCCGGCGAGGCGCCGACCGTATCGAGCAGGCGCCGGCGGGCGATCGGATAGCCGTCCCAGCCATCGGCCCAGTAGACGTGGCGCTCGCCTGGCCCGCGATCGAGTTCGGCCATCAGCGTCTGTTGCGCCACGAGGTTCCATCGCGCAGAAGCTTCCGACATGCCATCGGCGAACCATCTTTCCTGGTCGGCGCCCAGCATGGTGCGGCCGGGGTCGAGCCGTTCGGCGCAATTCTCCAGCGACTTGCCGCGTGTCAGGGTCGCACGGCAGGCGTGATGGGCGCGGTACTGCCGGTCGTCGAGGGTGAACAGCTCGGCCAGGTCGCCGAAGCGATAGCGGTCGTAGAGGCGGAGCGACGGCCCGCTGGGACGCATCGCATTGGGAAGCGGCATGTGCTCCCAGTAGGCCTGGTACGCCGCGGCGCGCTGCGCCAGGAAGCGGGCGGGGTCGGGATCGTCGGGGCCGATGTCGGCGGTGTAGTCGTCGGTCACCTCGTGGTCGTCCCAGGTGACGATCCAGGGATGCGCGGCATGGGCGGCCTGCAGGTCGCGATCCGATTTGTAGAGCGCGTAGCGGTTCCGATAGTCGTCGAGCGAGGTGGTGCGGCCGCTCTCGTGATGGCGCACCAGGTCGCGGCCCCACGACGCCTCGTAGATATAGTCGCCGAGGAACAGGACGGCGTTGAGCTCTTCGGCCGCCATATGGCGCAACGCTGAATAGTAGCCCTGCTCGTACTGCTGGCAGGAGGCGAAGGCGAAGCGGAGCGCCGCGGTCCTGCTCGCGGCGTCGGGCGTCGTGCGCGTTCGCCCGATCGGGCTTTCCTTGCCGTTCGCCGTGAAGCGATACCAGTAGGGGCGATCGGGCCTGAGGCCTGCGACGTCGACGTGCACCGAATGCGCCCAGCGCGCCTCGGCGGTCGCCTCGCCCGAGCGCACGATCTTCTGCAGCTTGTCATCCTCGGCCACCGCCCAGGCGACCGGGAGCGGCGACCCGAGCCGCCCGTTGCGGTCGGCCGCCATCAGCCGCGTCCACAGCACGACCGACTGCGGCGCCGGCCGGCCCGAGGCGACACCCAGCGCAAACGGATCGTCGGCCAGCGGCGCCTGGGCGCGCGCCTGTGACGGCAGCCACACGGCTGCCCCCAGGCCCGCGACGAAGGCACGGCGTTGCATGGCGGAAGTCTGAGCCCGCGAAGGCGACACTTCAATGACGGCGCCATGGTTGCTAGGGTCGTCCTTTCGAGGAGGAACGAACCCATGGCAAAGATCGCGGTCGTCACAGGCGCGGGCAGCGGCATCGGCCGCGCATCGTCGCTGGCCCTGCTGAAGAACGGCTACAAGGTGGCGCTGGCTGGCCGGCGCAAGGACGCGCTCGACGAGACCGCCAAGCTTGCGGGCAACAACGCGCCCAACGCCCTCGCCGTGCCGACCGACGTCACCAAGCGCGACGACATCGTGGCGCTGTTCGCCAAGGTCAAGGCGACCTGGGGCCGGCTCGACCTGGTGTTCAACAATGCCGGCGGCGGCGCCCCGCCGGTGCCGCTCGAGGAGCTGCCCTACGAGACCTGGCTCTCGGTCGTGGCCGCCAACCTCACCGGTCCGTTCCTGTGCACCCAGGAAGCCATGAAGATCATGAAGGGCCAGAGTCCCAAGGGCGGGCGGATCATCAACAACGGCTCGATCTCGGCGCATGCGCCGCGGCCGTTCTCGGTCGCCTACACCTCGACCAAGCACGCCATCACCGGCCTCACGAAATCGACCTCGCTCGATGGCCGCCAGTACGACATCGCCTGCGGCCAGATCGACATCGGCAACGCCGTGACGCCGATGACCGAGCGCATGACCAAGGGCGTGCTGCAGCCCGACGGCTCCACGCGCGTCGAGCCGCGCATGGACGTCGAGGCGGTGGCCAACGCCATCGTCTACATGGACAGCCTGCCGCTCGACGCCAACGTGCAGTTCATGACGGTGATGGCGACCAAGATGCCGTTCGTCGGCCGCGGCTAGCGCGCCTCGACTATAGGCCAGGTAGGGCAGTTTCTCCGCGGTAACGCTTTTAATAAGCAAAAAACACGGGGGGTCTGCCCGACGGCTGCCAATCCCTTTCATGGCGGCGGGCAGGCCGGGACCCCAAGTGGGTGGTTTCTTGACGGTAACCGTTAAAATAACGGGAAAATAACGGGACGTGCCGCGCGCAGCCCTACTCTTCCTTGGCGCCGGCACGGCGCAATAGTCAACGACATGCATCGTGTACGTATATACTGTATACGTATTATCTGTTCAACATAATTATACGATTAACGATTCGCCAGCCGGGTCGATGTCCCCTCCCGTCTTCCGAGGAACGAGATCAGTATCCCTCGTGCATCAGCGGGAAGGCCGAGTGCACGCCCGGCAGGTTGGTCGGCATCGCCGGGCTGATGTAGCTCTTGTCGAGCTGCTTGAGGCTGCTGACGCCCAGGAGGCCCATCACCTCCTTCATTTCCTCCTCGAGCAGCTCGACCACGCGCTCGATGCCGTTGGCGCCGTTGGCGGCGAGGCCATAGCAGTAGAGCCGGCCGAGGCCGACATAGTCGGCGCCCAGGCAGATCGCCTTGACGATGTCGCTGCCGCGGCTGAACGAGCCGTCGACCACGATCTGGGCCTTTCCCTTGGCGACCTCGACGATCTCCGGCAGCACCGCCGCCGAGCCGCGGCCGTGGTCGAGCTGGCGGCCGCCGTGGTTGGAGCAGTAGACCGCCCACACGCCGTGCTGCAGCGCAATCTCGGCGTCCTCGGCGCAGCCGAGGCCCTTCAGCATGAACTTCACGTCGGGGAACTTGGCCTTCACGCGCTTGAAGTTCTCCCACGAGAAGGCCGCCTGGTGGTCCTGGCCGGTGGCCGCCGTGCGCCACGACTTCACGAAGCGCTTGGCGATGTCGCGCTCGCGCCTCGAGTAGACGGCGGTGTCGACGGTGATGCAGAAGGCGTCGTAGCCCGCGCCCATCGCCTGCTTGACGCGCTCCTCGACCCACTTGTCGTCGCCGCGCACATAGAGCTGGTAGATCTTGGGACCGCCGCCGCCCTTGACGATGTCCTCGAGCCTGAGCGTCGTCACCGAGCTGATCAGCATGCCGACGCTGCCCGCCCCCGCCCCCTTGGCGACGGTGATGCCGCCGCCGGGCTCGAACGATTCCAGGGAGCCGACCGGCGCCAGCAGCACGGGGATGCGCAGCTTCTTGCCGAGGATCTCCGACGACGGATCGATCGAGCTCACGTTGCGCAGCACGCGCGGCTTGAAGGCGATCGAATCGAGCGCCATGCGGTTGCGCCGCAAGGTCGTCTCGGTCTCGGTGCCGCCGATCAGGTAGTCCCAGATGTTGGCGTTCAGCCGGAGCTTCGCCGCCTTCACGACCTCGTGCAGCGTGACGTATTCGCTTTCCAGCCCGCTCGCCATGGTTCCCTCGCCTTGTTCGGGCTAGGATTAGCGCAATAAGTCAGCGGAGGAAACGATGGCGGCTCAGACTGCGGCCGTGCTGCACAGCGAAGCAAAAATTCGCGTAAAACCCCTGGGTGGCTTCATCGGCGCCGAGATCGAGGGCGTCGACCTGCGCAAGCCGCTCAGCCGCGAGCAATTCAAGGTCGTGCACGACGCCTTCGTGAACTACGAGGTGATCGTGCTGCGCGACCAGGACATCTCAGTCGATCAGCAGATGGCTTTCGGCGCCCTGTTCGGCGAGCTCTCGATCCATCCCTTCTCGCCCAACCTCGCCGACAAGCCCGAGGTCATCATCCTCGACTATTCCCGGGACAATCCGCCGGCGCTGACCGACATCTGGCACGTCGACGAGACGTTCCGCGAAGCGCCGCCGCTGGCCACCATCCTGCGCGCCAAGGTCGTGCCCGAGGCGGGCGGCGACACGCTGTTCGCCAGCATGAGCGCGGCCTACCGCGGCCTCAGCGAACGCATGAAGCAGCACATCCACGGGCTCGAGGCGCTGCACGACTTCAAGCCGTGGCGACCGCTGTTCAGCCATGCCGACCGCGACAAGCTGCGCAAGCTCGAGGACGAGTTTCCCAATCCGTGGCATCCGGTGGTGCGGGTGCATCCGGTGTCGGGCCGGCGCGTGCTCTACGTCAACCGGCAGTTCTGCGTGCGCCTCAAGGGCCTGAAGGCCGACGAGAGCGACGCGCTGCTCGAGTTCCTCTATCGCCAGGCCACCATCCCCG
Source organism: uncultured Reyranella sp. (assembly GCA_964533955.1). GTDB lineage: Bacteria > Pseudomonadota > Alphaproteobacteria > Reyranellales > Reyranellaceae > Reyranella. The sequence continues at coordinate 9,396 of CAZHQA010000107.1, forward strand.
AGTACCAGCTGCGGGTGAAGTGGCAGCCCAATACCCTGGTGATGTGGGACAACCGCTCGGTCCAGCACTATGCCAGCCACGACTACTATCCGGCGCGCCGCACCATGGAGCGCGTCACCGTGAAGGGCGACCGCCCGGCCGGCGTGAGCGGCGACTACACGCCCGATACCGTGCCGGCCAACGGCACCGTCAAGCCCGCCATCGCCGAGGGCACACGGCCCGGACCCAAGCGCGCCTTCGACCGGTATTGATCATGATCATGGGAGCGCGCCACTCCCGTGGCGCTCGGGCTCATGAGGCGCCAACGGAGTGGCGCGCAGCAATGAGTCGTCGATCGCTGCTGGCAGCCGGCCTGGCGCTGCCCGTCAGCGCCTGGGGCCAAAGCTTCCCCAGCCAGCCAATCAAGATCGTCGTGCCCTATCCCCCCGGCGGATTGACCGACGTGCTGGGCCGGCTCTCCGCCGAGCGCCTGCAGGCGGCCTTCGGCCAGCCGGTGATCGTCGAGAACAAGCCGGGCGCCGCGACCCAGCTCGGCGCGTCGTGGGTGGCCAAGCAGCCGCCCGATGGCCATGCCCTCCTCCTCGCCACGGTGAGCACGCTCTGCATCACGCCCGCGCTCTACACCCGGCCGCTGATCAGCCCTTCGGATTTCGCCCCGGTCGCCTTCATGGGCAACGTCGTGCTGTTCCTGGTCTGCCGGCCCGGGCTCGATGCGCGCGATCCCCGAGAATTGGTCGCGCTGCTGCGCCGGAAGCCGGGCGGCTACTCCTACGGCTCGCCCGGCGTCGGCACGGCGCACCACCTCCTGAGCGAGCTCATCCTGTCGCGCGAGAAGCTCACGGCCGTGCACGTGCCCTATCTCGGCTCGGCCAAGGCGGTGATCGACCTGGCCGAAGGTCGCTTCGATTTCATGTTCCTCGACGCCACGGTGGCGCTGCCGCAAATTGCAGCCGGCAAGATCAGGGCGCTCGCTGTCACGGGAACGGCCGCCGATCCAACGCAGCCTCTCGTGCCGCCGCTCGTGAAATTCTTCGCAGATCTCGACCTGCAGCCCTGGATGTCGATCGTGGCCCCGGCCGGCACGCCGGCGCCTATCGTCGACAAGCTGAATGTTGTCCTAAATATGGCGCTCGCCGATCCGGACTTTATCCAAAGACTGCGTGACAACGGCATGGCGCCGCTGCCATTGACGGTTGCAGCATTCGGCGATTTCATCAGACGTGATGCTGTTCGCTGGGCGGAGTTGGTCAGGATATCGGGGGCAAAGGCCGAGTGACAGCAAGAGCGGCGTATAACGGGCGAGGTCGAGAATGAAGCGGCGTTTCTTTACGGCGGCATCAGCTGCTGCTCTGCTGGCTCCGCGTCTGGTCAGGGCGGACGCGCTGCCGAAAATGCAGGAAACGCCGATGTTCGCCGACCAGGTGAAGTCGGGCGCCCTGCCGCCGGTCGACAAGCGCATTCCGCTGCATCCTTCGGTCGTCGATCACTTCGCCGGCGCCGACGGTCCGGGCAAGTCCGGCGGACAGGTCAACATGCTGATCGCGAGCGCGCGCGACACGCGCCTGATGACGCTCTACAGCAACGCCCGGCTGATGGTCTACGACGAGAAGTTCGAGCTGCATCCCGACATCCTGGAGAGCTACGAGATCAAGGACAGCCGCGAATTCACCCTCAAGCTCAGGCCCGGCCACAAGTGGTCGGACGGCCATCCCTTCACGACCGAGGATTTCCGCTATTTCTGGGAAGACGTCGCCAACAACAAGGAACTGTCGTCGGGCGGTCCGTCGGTCATCCTGCTGGTCGACGGCAAGCCGCCCAAGGTCGACATCATCGACGAGGTGACGATCAAGTACACCTGGGACGGGCCCAACCCTTACTTCATCTCCTCGCAGGCGCAGGCGGCGCCGCTCTGGCTGTTCCGGCCGGCCCACTACCTCAAGCAGTTCCACGCCAAGTACAGCTCGCCGGAAGCGATCGCCAAGGCCGCCAAGGGCGGCCAGGACGGCAGCAACTGGGTGCAGATCCATCGTCGCCACGACGTCATGTACAACAACGACAATCCGGACCTGCCGACGCTCAATCCCTGGATGCTGACCACCGTGCCGCCGGCGCAGCGCTTCGTGTTCCAGCGCAATCCCTACTACTACCGGATCGATTCCAAGGGCGTTCAGCTGCCCTATCTCGACAGCGTCGTCTTCACCCAGGCCGCGGCCAACCTGATCCCGGCCAAGGCGGGGTTGGGCGAATCCGACCTGCAGTCGCGCTACATCAACATGCGCGACTACACGTTCCTGCGCAAAAGCGCCAAGCAATCGGGCGTCAACGTGGTGCTGTGGGAACAGGGTTCGGGCTCGCAGCTCGCGCTCTATCCCAACCTGACCGCCAACGACGACGACTGGCGCAAGCTCAATCGCGACGTCCGCTTCCGCCGCGCCCTGTCGCTCGCCATCGATCGCGACGAGATCAACCAGATCGCCTTCATCGGGCTCGCCAAGCCCTCGAACAACACCATCCTGCCACGCTCGGTGCTGTTCAAGGCGGACTACGCCGCCAAGTGGGCGAATCACGATCCCAAGGCCGCCAGCAAGCTGCTCGACGAGATCGGGCTCACCAAGCGCAATGGAAACGGCATTCGCCTGCTGCCGAGCGGTGATCCGATGATCATCGTGGTCGAGCACTCCGGTGAGGATACCGAAGTCTCCGACATCCTGACGCTGATCAAGGATCACTGGAAGAAGATCGGCATCCAGCTGATCTCGAAGGCCGAGCCCACCGAGCAGTTGCGCCTGCGTACCTTCTCGGGCGAGGCCGTGATGACGGCCTATGCCGGAATCACCACCGTGGTGCCCACGCCCGACTCCAGCCCCAAGGAATTCGCGCCCGCCGAGACCGGCGGCCTGCAGTGGTCGCGCTGGGGCATGTACATCCAGATGAAGGGCAAGCAGGGCGAGCCCTGCGACATGCCGGAAGCCCAGCAGCTCCTTGACCTGCTCCGCGATTGGGAGAAGTCGAGCACCGACGAGCAACGTCGCAAGATATGGGACAAGGTGCTGTCGACCTACACCGACCAGCAGTTCTCGATCGGCACGGTGAGCGGCATCATGCAGCCCGTCGTGGTCAGTCCCAAGGTCAAGAACGTGCCCAAGGAAGGCTACTGGGCGTGGGATCCGGGCGGCTACATCGGCCTCTACAAGCCCGACACCTTCTGGCTGTCGAACTGAGTTCTCTGGGACCGCGGGCCTCCAGGCCGGCTCATACTCATTCTCTTCCGGACCACAAGCCTCCGGCTCGCTCGTGAGGCGCGCGGTCCAAAAGTCACATGAGCGGCGGCGGGCCGGCAATGCCGAGCGCGTGCTGGCCGAACAGCGAGCCCTGCAGGTCGGGCGAGAACATGA
>CAZHQA010000107.1:12890-16038 GCA_964533955.1 uncultured Reyranella sp.
ATGCCGAGCGCGTGCTGGCCGAACAGCGAGCCCTGCAGGTCGGGCGAGAACATGACGTGGGCGTTGCAGGCATGGGCATCGCGGAACAGCCGCTGCATGCTGTTGCCGAGATAGAGGCCGCTCGAGCCCGCGACGTTCATCAGGATGTTGACCGCCTCGAAGCACATGCGCACCGAGAAGAAGGCGTCGCGCCGGTAGCGCACCTTGTCGTCGTGCGTCCACTCGGCGCCCGATCGCGCCACCGCCATGGCATGCTCGCAGACACGGCGCATCAGTACCTCGGCGGCATCGATGCGCGCGCTCGCCTCGGCGACCTTGAGCTGGATGGCCTGGCTCGCCCCGACCGGCAGGCCGGTCGAGGTGGCGTTGCGCCGGCGCGCCGTGCCGACCGTGGTCTCGTAGGCGCCTTTCGCGCAGCCCAGCATGACGCCGGACAGCACGTAGGGACCGAGCGCCAGCAGCGGCAGACGGAACAGCGGCTGCGGGTTGACGCCGGAGCCGAGGTGCGGCTTGCCGTTCATCGCCCACGCCGTGATGGTGCGGTAGTCGGGCACGAACAGATTCCTGACCGCGACGTCCTTCGAACCGGTGCCGGCCAGCCCGACCGCGTGCCAGGTGTCGATGATCTCGTATTGCGAGCGGTGGACGATGGCGAAGCGCTGGTCGACCGGCGGGCCGTCGTCCTTCTCGCGCACCATGAAGGCCAGCATGTTCCAGTCGGAATTGTCGATGCCCGACGACAATGGCCAGCGGCCGTTGACCTCGTAGCCGCCCTCGACCTTGCGGCCGCGACCCGACGGGAAGGCGAGCGAGGTGGCGATCAGCGTGTCGACCGACTTGCCCCAGATCTCCTCCTGGATGCGCGGATCCCAGTAGGCCAGCATCCAGTGATGGCTGGCGAGATTGCCGACGTTCCAGGCGGTCGACGGGCAGACGCGGGCGATTTCGGCGCAGACGTCGACGAAGATGCCGACATCGAGCTCGGCGCCGCCGACGCGGGCCGGCTGGCACATGCGAAACAGGCCGGCGGCATGCAGGTCGCGCTCGGTCTCGTCGGGCATGCGGCGCAGCTTCTCGCAGGCCTCGGCCCGTTCGGCGAACCTCGGCACCAGGGCGCGGGCACGCTCGAGCATTTCCTGGTAGCCCACGCCGGCGAACGAGACGGGCTTGCCGGGCAGGGTCGACGAAGGCGTCCAGTCGATCGGTGAGGATTTGGAGGCAGAAGCGTCCGGCATGTCAGCGCGCCACCTTCCAGCCGATCTCGGCTGCGAATTTCTCGAAGAAATCGACGTCGTAGGCCTGCTCGGGCGACTGGCGCACGAGCTGGTCGATCTTCTTGGCGTCCTCGCCCACGAGGATGCGCCAGCGGTCGGCCTTGACAGCGTCGAGGATCACCGTCGCGGCCTCGGCCGCCGTCATCGGCGCCTCCTCGAGGAACCGCCTGATGCGCTCGCGGGCGATCTTCTCGACGTCGGCATCCGACATCTTCGACGTATCGACGCCGCTGGCCGCGATGCGCGCCCGCGCCACGCGAAGCTGGCCGGCGGTCAGGGTGTCGGAATCGTTGCCGCTCTGGACCTTGCCGGTGTTGGCGGCGATCCCGGTGCCGATATGGCCGGGCATCACGACCGAGCACTTGATGTGCGGCGCGTTCAGCCTGAGGTCGGTCTGCAGCGCTTCGGAAAAGCCCTTAACCGCGAACTTGGCGGCGCTGTAGGCGGTCTGCGGGATGTGCGCGCCGATCTGCGCCCAGAAGCCGTTGACGCTCGAGGTATTGACGATGTGGCCCTTGTCCGCCTTCTGCAGCATCGGCAGGAAGGCGCGCGTGCAGTAGTAGACGCCGAACCAGCAGATGTTGAAGGTGCGCTCCCATTCGTCGCGGCTGTTGACGAACATCGACGAGCCGCCGCCGATGCCGGCGTTGTTGAACAACAGGTGGATGCGGTCGGTCTGGTGCTGCGCCGCCGCCTCGTCGCGGAAGCGCAGCACCTCGGCCTCGTTCGAGACGTCGGCGATGTGCGTCGTGATACGCACGCCCTGCGGCAGGCGCTCCTGCTCGCACATCGCCTTCGTCTGGCCCAGCCCGCGCTGCGACACGTCGCAGGTCGCGATGCTGCAACCCTCGGCAACGAGCTGGCGGACCAGCTCGCGCCCCATTCCCGAGCCGCCTCCCGTGACGACGGCCAGACGGCCCGAGAGATCCTTCATGGCAGCGTCCGGATCTGGACCTTGCGCCACTTCAGCGACCCCGACCCGTACTGGAGCGCGATCGGGCCGGCCTCGGTCAGCCGCTTGTCGGTGACGTCGACCGTCTTCTGGCCGTTGAAGACGACCACGAAATGATCGCCCGTCGCGGTGATGTCGTAGGTGTTCCACTTGCCGGCGGCCTTGGGCATCGGAACGACCTTGGCCACATCGACGATCGCGCCGGTGCCGTAGCTCGGGTCGGGGCGCTTGTCGAAGATGTTGACCTCGTAGCAGTTCTTGGCGTCGATCGCGGTCGCGCTGTTGCAGCGGATGAAGATGCCGCTGTTGACGTCCTCGTCGGCCCAGAACTCGGCGACGATCTGGAAGTTCTTGTACTTCTCCTTGGTCACCAGATAGGAGGGATCCTTGCCGTCCAGCTTGTCGACGACGAGCGCGCCGTCAGCGATGCGCCAGTTGGCCGAACCGACCTTGCCGAAGTCGCCCATGGTCTTGCCGTCGACGATGGTCGTCCACTTGGCATCCTGGGCGGAAGCCGCAACGCTTAACGAGGCAACGCACGCAGCAATAGCGATGATACGTTTCATGGCGTCTCTCCCTTTCTTTCTTGGTCCCAGAACCATAGCAACCGCCGCTACCACGTGTCGATGTGGGGCCGGCGCTTGCGGGCGTGGCGCGGCTGGCGCGTCGCGCCGAGCAGTCCGGTGACGATCCACTTGCGCGAATCGGCCGGGTCGATCACCTCGTCGACCTCGAAATAGGTCGCGGTGCTGAGCGCCTTGCCGCGGGCATAGGCCGCCGCCACCATCTTGTCGAACAGCGCCCGCCGCTCGGCCGGCTCGCTCACCGCCTCGAGCTCCTTGCGGTAGCCGAGCTTGACCGCGCCTTCGAGCCCCATGCCGCCGAACTCGCCGGTCGGCCAGGAGATGGCGAATGTGCCGGC
>CAZHQA010000108.1:0-11552 GCA_964533955.1 uncultured Reyranella sp.
GGCCTGCGCGCCGCGGCGGCCGCCAAGCCTGACGGTCAGACGCTGTTCGTCGCCGTCGGCACCAACGTGATCATCAACCCGTGGGTCCAGAAGGGCATGATCGACACCATCGCCGCCCTGGCGCCGGTCTGTCAGATCACGGACTACCAGTATGTGCTGGTGGTCGGTAACTCGGTGCCGGCCAAGAATGCGGCCGAGCTTGTGGCGCTGGCCAAGAAGGACCCGGAGAAGCTCACCTACTCGTCGTCGGGCGTCGGCGGCAACAATCACCTCGCAGGCGCGCTGTTCGCCGAAGCGGCGGGCATCAAGATGACTCATGTCCCCTACAAGGGGACCGGACCGGCGGTTGCCGACGTGATCTCGGGCCAGATCACAGCGAACTTTTCCTCGCTGCCTCCCGCCGTGTCGCAGATCAAGGGCGGCAACCTCAAGGCGCTGGCGGTGACCGGCAACAAGCGCGTCAAGTCGCTGCCCGACGTGCCGACGCTCAAGGAACAGGGTGTCGACGTCGTCGTGACCAGCTGGCAGGGGCTGTTCGCGCCAGCCAAGACGCCCGACGCCATCCTCGACAAGATCGAGAAGGCCACCAAGGAAGCGATGAAGGATCCCAAGTGGGAAGCGGCTCTGGCGAGGGATGGCCTGGAGATGCCGCCAGACCGCAGCCGTGCGGAGTTCACCAAGTTCGTGGCCGACGAACATGCCTTCTGGGGCAAGACCCTGAAAAAGCTCAATATCGAGATGGAGTGACGACGAGCGGACGTGATTCGCCGGAAGTGCCTACCCGCGCTTCGGCACCATGCAGAAACCCTGAGCCTCGATCCCCAACGCAGGATTGAACTTCGAGCGGAAGTTCTCGAACGCCACCGCTGCGGTCAGCTCGACGATCTGCGGTTCGCTGTAGTGCAGGCGCAAACGGGCGAACAGTGCGTCATCGACCTTCTGGCCGGTGCAGGTGATGCGCTCGGCATATTCGAGCGCCACCCGCTCTGCCTCGCTGAACAGCTTGCTGTCCCGCCAGGTCAGGAGCTCGCCGACCTTGTCCATGCTTCCATTGGCTTCTGCGGCACGCGCAGCGTTGATGTCCATTCAAAATGGACAGCCGTTGATGGTGGCGACCCGGGTGTAGATCAGCGGCAACAGCGCCTTGGGCAGCTGGCCCGACTGCTCGATCGCTTGGCCGAGCAGGCCCGCCGCGCGCAGGATCGGAGGACAGTGCGCCATTACCTTGGTGGGATTCAGCAGCCCGCCGAAGATCTCGTGCTGCTTGTCGAAAACGACCTTGAGCGTCGGATCTCCGCCATCATCCTCGATCTCGCTGACACGGGCCATCGGTTCCTCCAGGAATCGAAGTTATCATAGCTCTGATATTCCATCCCGAACGAGCGAGGTTTTCTCATGTGCCTCCGCATGCGGCGCAGTCAGCCGACTGCAAATTATTCCCAGGCAACCTAAGCTGAGTATCTGCGTTAGAAGCACTCGGGGGAGAGTTCTGTTGATGGCCGACGGCACGGCGCCTTTTGTGTCCCAGTTCCCGGGTGATAGCGAACTCGCCCGGCTTATGCGGGTCCACGACTGGGACTCGACTTCGCTGGGAACGCCCGATCGCTGGCCACAAAGCCTGCGGACCGCCGTCAGCATCATGTTGACCTCCAGCCAGCCGATCTGGATCGGCTGGGGCCGTGAGCTGATCTATCTCTACAACGACCCCTACAAGTCGATCATCGGCGGCAAGCATCCCTGGGCGCTGGGCAAGCCGACTTCGCAGGTCTGGCGCGAAATCTGGGACAGCATCGGGCCGATGCTCGACAGCGCCATGACCGGCACCGGCACCTACGTCGAGGCCGAGTTCCTGGTGATGGAGCGCAACGGTTATCCGGAGGAAACCTACTACACCTTTTCTTACAGCCCGATCCCGGGCGACGACGGCAGGCCAGGCGGAATCTTCTGCGCCAACACCGATGATACCCAGCGCGTGATCGGCGAACGCCAGCTCTCCTTGCTGCGAGAACTGGCCGCCGCGGCGACCGACGCCCGGACTTGGCAGCAAGCCTTCGAGCGCAGCGCCGACGCCCTCGTCACCAATTCGCGCGACCTGCCCTACGCGCTCCTGTATTCGGTCGAGGCCGACGGCAGGGCCGCGACGCTGGTCGCGCGCGCCGGAATCGCGATCGACCATCCTGCCTGCCTCGCCTCGCTGCCGATCGCCGCCGGCAGCCCCTGGCCCGTCAACGACGTCATCCGGGACCATCAGCCGCGCATCGTGCGCGGTCTCGACAGGCTGTTCTCCGCGCCGATGCCGAGTGGCGCCTGGCAGGTCCCGGCAAATGCCGCCGTGATCCTCTCCGTGGCCTCGCCCGGCGGCACCGGCCGTGCCGGACTTCTGATTGCGGGCCTCAATCCGTTTCGCCTCTACGAGGGCCCCTACGCCACCTTCCTGGAATTGGTCGCGGGCCAGATCGCCGCATCGGTGGCCAGCGCCGAAGCCTACGAGGTGGAGCGGCGCCGCGCCGAGGCGCTGGCCGAGATCGATCGCGCCAAGACGCTGTTCTTCTCCAATGTCAGTCACGAATTCCGCACGCCGCTCACCCTGATGCTGTCGCCGCTCGAGGAAGTGCTCGCCAAGCCGGCCGACAGCGTGCGCGAGGACAACCGCCAGCTCGTCTCGGTCGCGCACCGCAATGGCGTGCGGCTTCTCAAGCTGGTCAACGCCCTGCTCGACTTCTCGCGCATCGAGGCCGGCCGGACCAGGGCACATGTCGAGGCCATCGACCTTTCCGCCTTCACGTCCGAACTGGCCTCGACATTCCGGTCTGCCATCGAGCGCGCCGGACTGAGCTTGACGCTCGACTGTCCGCCACTTGCACATCCCGCCCCGATCGATCGGGATATGTTGGAAAAGATCGTCTTCAACCTGTTGTCCAACGCGCTGAAATTCACCTTCGAGGGTGGAATCACAGTGAGGGTAGCTCCCGGCGCGGACGGCACATCGGCGGAAATTTCCGTCAGCGATACCGGCACGGGCATTCCGGCAGACGAGCTGCCCCATCTCTTCGAGCGCTTCCATCGCGTGGAAGGTGCGCGCGGGCGCAGCATCGAAGGCAGCGGCATCGGCCTCGCCCTCGTGCTCGAGCTGGTCAAGCTACAGGGCGGCACTATCGACGTGCGGAGCGAGGTCGACAAAGGCACCACGTTCACCGTGCGCTTGCCGCTTGCGACTTCGGCCCCGCTGCAAGCCGGTTTGGCCAGCGGGAAGACGCTTCATGCGGAAGCCTATCTGCAGGAAGCCAGCAGCTGGCTGGGCGCAGACAGCCAGGTCGGCGACATCCCGCCAGCATCGCTGGCCGAAGATCCTGCCCTGCCGCTCGTCGAATCGAAGGGCGAACTCGTCCTGCTGGCCGACGACAATCTCGACATGCGCAACTACGTCACGCGCCTGCTGAGGAGTGCGGGATATCGCGTCGAAAGCGCACCCGACGGCGCAACGGCACTGGTCGCGGCGCGGGCGCTCAAGCCCAGGCTGGTGCTGTCCGACGTGATGATGCCCAACCTCGACGGCATTGGTCTGATGGAAGCGCTGCACGCCGATCCAGCGACCAGCGACATTCCGGTTATCCTGTTGTCGGCCCGCGCCGGCGAGGAAGCCAAGGTCGAGGGCCTGCGGGCAGGCGCCGACGACTATCTTACAAAGCCCTTCTCGGCGCGCGAGCTCGTGGCGCGCGTCGACAGCAACATCAGGCTCGCCAACTCAAGACGCGAGACCGAGCGGCTACTGCGCGAAGAGGCGCAGATGCTGGAGGAGATCAACCGGGTCGGCACCGCCGTGTCGGCCGAGCTGGAACTCGAAAAAGCGGTCCAGGTCGTGACTGACTCCGCGACCCGGCTTGCCCACGCGGCATTCGGAGCGTTTTTCTACAACGTGGTCGACGATTCGGGCGAGTCCTACATGCTCTACACGCTCTCGGGCGTGCCGCGCGAGGCGTTCTCCAAGTTCCCGATGCCGCGCAATACTGCGGTCTTCGCGCCGACCTTTGCCGGCGAAGCCACCGTGCGATCGGCGGACATTCGCAAGGATCCGCGCTTCGGCCAGAACGCGCCTTACTACGGTCATCCGAAGGGTCACCTGCCCGTGGTGAGCTACCTCGCCACATCCGTGGTGTCGCGCACCGGAGAGGTGCTGGGCGGCCTCTTTTTCGGCCACCCGGAGGCAGGCGTGTTCGATGCGCGCGCCGAGCGCGTCGTCGAGGCGATCGCCGTGCAGGCCGCCATCGCCATCGACAAGGCACGGCTTTACCGGGCTGTCCAAAAGAGCGAGCAGAATCTCGAGCAGAAGGTCCGCGAGCGCACCGCGGAGCTGGCGGAATCGAACGCCCAGCTGGTGCACGAAATCGCCCATCGTGAGCATGCCGAAGGACGCTTCCAGCAGTTCGTCGAGGGCGTGACCGACTATGCGCTGTACATGCTCGAGCCCGACGGCACGGTCGCCAACTGGAATGCCGGCGCCCAGCGCATCAAGGGCTATGCCGCCAACGAGATCGTCGGCCGCCACTTCGAGAGCTTTTACACCGAGGAAGATCGCGCGGCCGGCAATCCTGCCCGCGCCCTCCAGACCGCGCGCGACCAGGGCAAGTTCGAAGCTGAGGGCTACCGCGTGCGCAAGGACGGTTCGCGCTTCTGGGCGAGCGTCGTCATCAACCCCATCCGCGATTCCAAGGGCGACCTGATCGGCTTCGCCAAGATCACGCGGGACATCACCGAGCGCCGGCAGGCCCATGAGAACCTGCTACGCACCCAGGAGCAGCTCGCCCAGGCCCAGAAGATGGAGGGCATCGGCCAGCTCACCGGCGGTGTCGCGCACGACTTCAACAATCTCCTGACGGTGATCCTCGGCAATCTCGAGACCGCCCAGCGCGCCAGCACGAGCAATCCCAATCCCGACCGCCTCGCCCGCGCGCTCGACAATGCCGTCCAGGGCGCCCAGCGCGCCGCCTCGCTCACCCAGCGGCTGCTCGCCTTCTCGCGCCGCTCGCCGCTCGATCCCAAGCCGATCGACGCGAGCCGCCTGGTCACCGGCATGTCGGAGCTGCTGCGCCGCACGCTCGGCGAGCAGGTCACCATCGAATCGGTGCTGGGCGGCGGCCTGTGGCGCATCCTGGCCGACCCCAACCAGCTCGAGATCGCCATCCTCAACCTGGCGGTCAACGCGCGCGACGCGATGCCGGACGGCGGCCGGCTCACCATCGAGACCGCCAACACGCATCTCGACGAGGCCTATGCCGCGTCCCAGACGGAAGTCGTGCCCGGCCAGTACGTCGTGATCTCGATCACCGACACCGGCATCGGCATGGATCGCGAGACGCTGTCCCGTGCTTTCGAGCCCTTCTTCACCACCAAGGATATCGGGCACGGAACCGGACTTGGCTTGAGTCAGGTCTACGGCTTCGCCAAGCAGTCGGGCGGGCACCTCAGGATCTACAGCGAGGCCGGCCATGGCACGACCGTGAAGCTCTACCTGCCGCGGCTGCTTTCGAGTGACGAGCCAGACGTGCTGCCCGGCACGCCCGACCAGGTGCCGCTCAGCGCCAGCGGCGAGACGATCCTGGTGGTCGAGGACGATGCCGATGTGCGCGTCAACACGACCGGCATGCTGCGCGAACTGCGCTACAAGGTGCTCGAGGCTCCGACAGGCGCGGCCGCGCTGCGGGTCCTCGAGCGACATCCCGAGATCGACCTGCTGTTCACCGATGTGGGCCTGCCCGGCGGCATGAACGGCCGGCAACTGGCCGATGCCGTCCATCGGCTGCGGCCCAATCTCAAGGTGCTGTTCACAACGGGTTACGCTCGCAACGCCATCGTCCATGGCGGCCGGCTCGATCCGGGCGTGCAGCTCCTGCCAAAACCGTTCACCTACGCAGCACTTGCATCGAAGGTCTCGGAAATGCTGGGTTCGAAATCGAATGAGCCGCGCGTCCTGCTGGTCGAGGACGAGATCCTGGTGCAGATGGTCGTCCAGGAGCAGCTCATCGAACTCGGCTGCAAGGTCGAGACGGCGGGCTCCGTCACCCAGGCGATGAACAAGGTGAAATTGCTGGCCGGCAACATCGATCTGGCCATCGTCGATATCGGCCTGCCCGACGGCAAGGGCGACCGTCTGGCCGCCGAGCTGCGCGCACTCTATCCGCGCCTGCCCATCGTGATCGCCAGCGGCTACGGCAGCGACGATTTGCGTGCCCGCTTCAAGTCCGATGCCAACATCCGGTTCGTCTCGAAGCCCTACACGCAGGAGGATCTGCGGCAGGTCATCCACGCCCTGACCGAGTGACCTGGCCTAGAATCCCAGGGCCTTGGCCTGCACCACGCTCTCCAGCCTGGCAATCTTGTCGACCAGCGGCGGCGGCAGCGGCTGGTCGACCTGCACAAGGGCGATCGCCGAGCCGCCGGGCTTGTCGCGACCGAGATGGAAGGTGGCGATATTGACCTTGTTCTCGCCGAGCAGCGAGCCCAGCCGGCCAATGAAGCCCGGCTTGTCGTCGTTGGTGATGTAGAGCATGTGCGGGCCGAACTCGGCCTCGATCTCGATGCCCTTGATGTCGACGATGCGCGGATGGCGGCCGCCGAACAGCGTGCCTGACACTGAACGGGTGTATTTCTCCGTGGTGACCGAGATGCGGATCATCGAATGGTAGTCGCTGTCGCGCTCGTGTTTGACCTCGGCCACCTCGATGCCCCGTTCGCGGGCGATCACCGGCGCATTGACCATGTTCACCGAAACCAGCTGCGGCCGCAGCACACCCATCAGCGCCACCTGGCTGAGCGGCTTGATGTTGAGCCCGGCGACCACGCCTTCGTACTCGATCGACACCGCCTTGATATCGGTGTCGGTGAGCTGGCCGGCGAACGAGCCGAGCTTCTCGGCGAGGTCGAGATACGGCGCCAGACGCGGCGCATCCTCGGCCGAAACATTGGGCATGTTGAGCGAGTTCACGATGGCGCCGGTCAGCAGGTAGTCCGACATCTGCTCGGCGACCTGCAGGGCGACGTTCTCCTGCGCCTCGACCGTGGCGGCGCCGAGATGCGGCGTGCACACGAGGTTGGGAGCGCCGAACAGCACGTTGGCCTTGGCCGGCTCCTCGGTGAAGACGTCGAAGCCCGCGCCTGCGATGTGGCCCGACACCAGCAGGTCGCGCACCGCGAGCTCGTCGATCAGCCCGCCGCGGGCGCAGTTGATGATGCGCACCCCCTTCTTGGCCTTCATAAGATTGGCGCGGCTCAGGATGTTCTTGGTCTGATCGGTGAGCGGCGTGTGCACCGAAATGAAATCGGCCTTGGTCAGCACCTGGTCGAGCGTCGCCTTCTCGACACCCAGCGCGTGGGCGCGCTCGTCGCTCAGGAACGGATCGTAGGCGACCACGCGCATTTTGAGACCGAGCGCGCGCTCGGCCACGATCGAGCCGATATTGCCGCAGCCGATCAGGCCCAGCGTCTTGAACGAGAGCTCGGTCCCCATGAATCGGTTCTTCTCCCACTTGCCGGCCTGCGTCGAGGCATTGGCATCGGGCACCTGGCGGGCGACGGCGAACATCAGCGCGATGGCGTGCTCGGCGGTGGTGATGGCATTGCCGAACGGCGTATTCATGACCACCACGCCGTGCGCGGTGGCTGACTTGAGGTCGACGTTGTCGACGCCGATGCCGGCACGGCCCACCACCTTGAGCTTCTTGGCCTCGGCCAGCAGTTCGGCCGTCACCTTGGTGGCCGAACGGATGGCCAGCCCCTCGTAGTTGCCGACGATCGCGCGCAGCTCGGCGGGCTTCAGGCCGGGCTTGAAGTCGACGTCGCAACCGCGCTCGGAAAAGATCTCGACGGCGCGGGGCGACAGCTCGTCGGAAATAAGGACTTTAGGCTTTGCCATTTGCATGACTCCTCTTTGCTGGGAGCGCGCCACTCCAATGGCGCGTCATGACCGCGCCACCGGAGTGGCGCGCCCCAAGCTATGAAAATTCCCGCTCGATCTCCGAGTAGGCCCAATCCAGCCAGGGCATCAGGGCTTGCAGATCGGACTTCTCGACCGTAGCGCCGCACCAGATGCGCAGGCCCGGCGGGGCGTCGCGGTAGGATCCCAGGTCGTAGCCCGCCTGCTCGCTCTCCAGCAGATCGGCCATCTTCTTCGCTGCTGCGGCCTGCTTGTCGGCCGGCAAGGCGGTGAACCAGGCTGCGGTGATGCACAGACACACAGAGGTGTTGGACCGAATCGCCTTGTCCCCGGCGAGAAAGGCGATCCAGTCACGCTCGGCAACGAACCTTTCGAGGACGCCGAGATTGTCGTTCGACCGCGCCATCAGGCCCTTGAGGCCGCCGACGCTGTCACCCCACTTCAAGCCGTCGATCGCGTCCTCGACGCACAGGAGCGACGGCGTGTTGATGGTGTCGCCCTTGAAGATCGCCTCGGAGAACTTGCCGCCGGATGTCAGGCGGAAAATCTTGGGCAGCGGCCAGGGTGGCGAGTAGCTCTCCAGCCGCTTCACGGCGCGCGGCGAGAGGACCAGCATTCCATGCGCGCCCTCGCCACCCATCACCTTCTGCCAGGACCAGGTGACGACATCGAGCTTGGGCCACGGCAGGTCCATGGCGAACACCGCGGAGGTGGCGTCGCAGATCGCCAGCCCCCCGCGGTCATCGGCAATCCAGTCGCCGTCCGGGACCTTCACGCCCGAAGTCGTGCCGTTCCACGTGAAAACCACGTCGTGCGACCAGTCGACGGCCTTGAGGTCGGGAATTGCGCCGTAGTCGGCCTTGAGGATACGCGCATCCTTCAGCTTCAACTGCTTGGCGACGTCGGTGACCCAGCCCTCGCCGAAGCTTTCCCAGGCAAGCATGTCGACGGGTCGCGCGCCCAGCATCGACCACAGCGCCATCTCGACGGCCCCGGTGTCCGAGGCCGGCACGATGGCGACCTTGTAGTCGGCCGGAATGCCCAACATGGCGCGGGTACGGTCGACCGCCTCGACGATCTTCTTCTTGCCGAGTTTCGACCTGTGGGACCGCCCGACGGCGGCGTCTTTGAGGATTTCCGGAGTCCACCCCGGACGCTTGGCGCAAGGACCCGACGAAAAGTCGGGACGCGCCGGACGTGAGTTCGGCTTCATTGACCTCTCCCTTACAGAAGAGCTGCACTCCGTTGGGGGAGCGTGGCCCGCCGCCCGTATAGGGGGAGCGCGGCCAGCCGTCAATGCGCGCCGATCAGCGTGCGCTCTTGCGGCGCATCTCCCAGAAGGGCCCCAGCATCGGGTCCGTGTAGACCGGCGTGGCGTCGTAGTTGTCGTGCAGCATGGCCCACAGCGCAGGTGCACGATCGGCCGCCACCAGGCCCGCCAGGCGTCCCGCCAGCTCCTCGGGGCTCCATCCCCACAGTTCGTCGACGGCGATGCGGTAGCCGTGGTCGAGCACGCGGTCGATGTCGCGCTTCAATTGCTCGGCATGTTCCTGCGGCGTCCATCGGGCGTATCGCACCGCGCCCGTCGACGCGGCGAGCCACTTGAACTTGGGGTTCACCGACGGCGCTTCGGGGACCGTCTTGTCGAAGTGCATGTCCCAGCTGCGGCTCCATTGCGAGAACTGCCAGACCAGGATCGGCTCGAAGCCCCAGTAAAGGAAGACTGTACGGTCGGTCGGAAAGTGCTGCTCGAGCCGGTCCATGGCGGCGAGCGACTGGGTGTCGCCGCCGCGATAGCGGGCGAGCGCGTCGACGTTCCAGGCAAGCGGCGCGAGCGAAAGCACGGCCAGCGCGGCAAGCACCGCGCCTCGCGCGTGGAGCGCAGCAAGCAGGAGCGCCCAGGCGACGGTCAGCCAAACCATGACGTTGACCTGCATCTGCGGGTCCTGCGGCTGAGAATAGAAGTTCAGCACCTGGCCCGCGCCGAGCGTGCCGAGAAAGACCAACGCCAGACAGCGCACGCGCGGTTCGTGGCGGCGCGGCCAGAGCACGACGACAGTGAGGACAAAAATCAGGACTTGCAGGAGCACGGACAGCGAAAGGCCGGAAGCCGCCTGGCGGGCCGACAGCGGATCGACGAAGCCTCCGATCAGCAGGAAGTAGTTGCCGACGCCGGCCAGCATGGTCCAGGCCTTGTCCCAGGACAGCCCGGCCCACCCCGTAATGTCGTGCTCGCCCTCCTTGAACACGCCCTTGCCGGTCCACAGGATGTCGTGCAGCCCGACCGCTCCGTTATGCCCTTCCCACGAGAGTTCGACGAGTCCGGACACGGCGAGGACCGAGACGATGAGAGTGGCGATCATCTTGGCGCGTCGCCCGGCCGTTCCCGGCGCGAAGGCGAGCGCCAGAATGAAGGCCGGCAAGGTCGGAAACATCAGCCGCCATTCGATCAGCCAGCCGAACGTGAAGACGGTGCCAACCAGCGCCACACGCCCAACGGTCGGCCGATCGAACCACAGGCCGGCCATCAGCATCGACGCGAGCAGCAGCGCGTAGGCGGGCATGATGTCTTCGTTGATGACCCCGAGCAGCAGGAACGTCCCGCAGCCGAGATGGAACAGAGCCGTCAGCACGGCAACGATCGGCCGCGCCGTCAGCTTCAGCACGAACGCGTAGACGAAGGCGACGGCAAGGCTTGCCCAGAACGCGTTGAGATAGGCGAACTGCTTCCACGCGGCGCCCTTCAGGATACCGAGGGCGTCGAGCAGCTTGGCGAGCAATCCATAGAGCGGAAAATAGAGATAGTTCGAGGGATCGAGCCGGGCGTGCGCAAAGTCGGCGATCCAGGGCTCGGCCTGGATCGACTTGAACATGCCGTTGCCGGTGACGATATGGACGTTCTCGAGCCAGCCGATCAGTCCGGCCAGGAACAGCAACGAAAGAACGAACGCCAGCGCCAACTGCCAGCCGACCGCCGGTGCCTTCATCGCTCTCCCGCGTGGCGCTTGCCGGACCGGTTCAGAGCTTGCGGCCGAGCAGGACCACCGCGCCTTCCGGACCGTAGCTTTCGTAGTGCAGACAACCGCGCGGCATGGTGAATATCTCGCCGGGCTTGTAGGCCTCGGTCTTGCCGTCGCGCGTCAGGCTGAAGTCGCCTTTCAGCACCATGGCGCGGACGTCGAACGGATGGCTGTGCTCGGGGTTCACCTTGGCCGTGGGGGTCGTGTTGGTGATGACGTCGTAGCCGTCGCGCTTGAGCTCGGCTTCGAAAGTCTGCTGGTCCATCGTCGTGTCTCCCTCGGGCGGGTGCGCCTCATACGGGCTTGCGCGCCGCCACGGCATATTGCGCTCCGAGCGGCAGCCACGCCAGTGCCCGATCCACCCCGCGCAGGAAGGCAACGCCGGGCGGCATGAACATCAGGTAGTCGGTCTCGACCTCGTAGCGGGCACTGTCGAGCAGGCCTTCCTGCACCTCGTTGGCATCGAGCAGGATGGCGTTGGCGTCAATCGGCGTGCGGGAAACGACGTGGCGCACCAGGGGATTGCGGGGGTTGTGCTCGAAGACATAGAGCCGGCCGCCCGGCTTGAGCACACGGCCGAGCTCGGCATAGATCGCCGGCCG
>CAZHQA010000108.1:11652-15945 GCA_964533955.1 uncultured Reyranella sp.
AGAGCCGGCCGCCCGGCTTGAGCACACGGCCGAGCTCGGCATAGATCGCCGGCCGATCGGTGACCGGCACGTGGTGCAGCACCGCACTCACGGTCGCCACGTCGAACTGGCCGTCCTCGAACGGTGTGCGCGCGCCATCCTGGACCGCCAGGGCGGGGGCCTCGCCGTGCCCGGCCGGCCAGCGCCTCGCAGCCTCGGCCAGCATGCCGATGGAGACATCGCAGCCGGTGAAGGCCGCGCGCGCGCCAAGACCCGCCAGCACGCGCATCAGATCGCCCGCACCGCAGCCATAGTCCAGCAGGCGGAGCCCGCCCTCACGCAGGCCCTTCTCGCGGCGCATCAGCCAACGCGCCTTCACGGCGATATAGTCGTCGGCCGAACTGCCGATCGCACGCTTGATCGGGTTGTCGAGGCCACCGTCATAGCCTGCGGCGTGGCGGTCGAATTCGGCGTTCATTTTCCGCCGCCGACGATGTCGCGGATCATGAACAAGGGGCGGCCTTTGCTCTGGTCGTAGAGCCGGCCGAGATAGGCGCCGATGATGCCGAGCATGAGGAACTGCATGCCGCCCAACAGTCCGACCGCAGCCATCAACGACGTCCAGCCGGGCAGCGTGGCACCGAGCAGCCAGCCGACGATCGAATAGATGAAGAAAGCGAAGCCGACCGCCGCCATGATCCAGCCGATCGTCATCGACGCCATCAGCGGCACGACTGAGAAGGCCGTGATGGCGTCGGCCGCAAAGCGGATCATCTTGGCTGGCGGATACTTGCTCTCGCCGGCCGCGCGCGGCTTGCGGTCATAGAGGATCGGCACCTGCCGGCCGCCGATCCAGGCCACCATGCCGCGCACGAAGCGATGGCGTTCGGGCATGGCGAGCAGGATGTCGAGCACCCGACGGGTCAGCAGCCGGAAATCGCCGGCATCGAGCGGGATCTCGACGTCGGTCATGCGGCCGATCAGGCGATAGAAGGCAAAGGCCGTCGCGCGCTTGAACGGGCCGTCGCCCTCGCGCTGCCGGCGCCGGCCGTAGACCACGTCGTTGTCCTGGTCCATCAGCTTCATCATGTCGGGCAGCAGCTCGGGTGGGTCCTGCAAGTCGGCGTCGATGATCAGGATGCGCTCGCCCCGGCAGATCGACAGGCCGGCGGTGAGCGCCAGCTGATGGCCGTGGTTGCGCATCAACCGGACCGCCACGATGCGCTTGTCGCCGGCCGCCGCCTCGGTCATCACCCGCCACGTCGCATCGCGCGAGCCGTCATCGACCAGTACGATCTCGGTGGTACCCGCTACCCCGTCGAGCACCAGCCCGACGCGCTGCAGGAACTCCGGCAGCACGCCCTCCTCGTTGAAGCAGGGCGCCACGACGGACAGGGCCGGCCGGGGGCTATCGCTCATCAGGGCACGAATAACCGTTGTTCCGCTCCACGGCTAGGGGGAGCCTCTGGCGGGGCGAAGGAATATCGGGCACATCTCGTTGCAGGAGGAACGGTCATGAAGTTCGGCATCTTCTACGAGCTGCAGCTGCCGCGGCCCTGGCAGGCGGGCGACGAGCACCGGCTCTACCAGAACGCCTTGCAACAGATCGAACTGGCCGACCGGCTGGGCTACGACCATGCCTGGCAGGTCGAGCATCACTTCCTCGAGGAATATTCCCACTCGCCCTCTCCCGAGACCTTCCTGGCGGCGGCCAGTCAGCGCACCAGGAATATCCGGCTCGGTCATGGCATCTACCAGCTCACCACCAACCATCCGGCGCGCATCGCCGAACGCAGCGCCTCGCTCGACCTGCTGTCCAACGGACGGGTCGAGCTCGGCATGGGCGAGAGCGCCTCGATCACCGAGCTCGAGCCGTTCGGCGTCAACATGGAGAACAAGCGCGAAATCTTCGAGGAAGGCGTGCGCGCCCTCATCCCGATGTTCAAGGACGGCCCGAGCGAGCACCACGGCAAGTACTTCGACATGCCGTTGCGCATGGTCATTCCCAAGCCGCTGCAGAAGCCCCATCCACCGCTGTGGGTCGCCTGCTCGCAACTCGAGACCTTGGCCAAGGTCGGCGAATGGGGCATGGGCGCGCTCGGCTTCCAGTTCGTCTCGGCCGATGCGGCGCACGCCTGGGTTCACGCCTATTACAACGCCTTCGTGAAGCGCCAGAAGAAGCTCGCCGACTACAGGACCAACCCCAACATCGCGCTGGTCAGCTTCTTCATGTGCGCCAAGACCGACGAGGAGGCGCGCGAGCGCGCCGACGGCGACACGTTCTTCCAGTTCGCTCTGCGCTTCTACGCGGCGTCGCCGGGCCGCCGCCGGCCGGCCGCCGGCACGGTCAACATGTGGGACGAATATCACAAGTGGAAAGCGGCCAACCCGGACGCCCATGCAGCGGCGCTGCGCGGCGGGTTGATCGGCTCGCCCGACACGATCCGCCGCAAGCTGCGCAAGTTCCAGTCGTCGAACATCGACCAGGTCGTCCTGCTCAACCAGGCTGGCCGGAACACCCACGAGCACATCTGCGAATCCCTCGAACTCTTCGCCAAGGAAGTGATGCCCGAGTTCCAGGGCGCCCATCCCGAGCTCCTCAAGTGGAAGGAGAAGGTGCTCAACCGCGAAATCGAGCTCGAGGAGATCGATACCGCAGCCTTCACCGATCGCTACGGCGGCACGATGAAGGCGATCTCGCCCGCCGCTGACCGGCGGGCTCAGGCGGCGGAATAGCCGCTTCCCGCCGCTACGGCACCAGCCCTCGCGTTCGCAGTCCGGCGCCGATCAACTGTGAAGCGGGCACGGTGAAATGCCCGGTGTCCCAGGTCGTGAGGTCGCCGCCCGATTGGACGAGGCAGCCCTGCGGGTTGCAAAGAAGGTCGAGCAGGGAGACGTAAGTGCCGGCGTGGCGCTCGACTGCCGCGCGCATGACCCGCTCGATCGACGCACCCGAGGAGTCGAGCCCAAGCGCCGCGCGCTCCGGAATCTCCGGACCGCCATCACCGTGTATCCATCGCGCCACCACCAACCGCGGCAGGCGCCGGATCCATTTCGGCGCCGGGCCGAGCACAACGGTCCGGGCGACGCCGACGGCTTTCAGGGCATCGAGCGTGGCGTCGAGCTGGCGGATCAGGTAATCGCCCTCCTTCCAGCTGGCCTGGATGGTCGCCCAGTCGGCAAATAGCACGACGGTACCCGGCTTGAGCCGCGCGATTTCTTTCAGCACGGCCTCGTTGGCGCGATGGCAGCCCGGATTGCCGACCATCAGAAGCGGCGGGCAACTGCTGCGGGTGAATTGCAGAGCTTCGGGCAGGCCAGGATGGAGACGCGCGGCATAGGAGTCGCCCCACACCAGTAGGGTCTCACTGGCGGGCCGCGTGGCTGTCCGGCACTCGGCGGCAAAGCCGTCCACCGGCGCGTTCTCGGCGAGCCAGCAGGCGCCCCAGCGTCCACCGGCCTCGAAATCGTAGTCGCCCGACGCAAGTCGGGCTATGGCGGGCGGAAAGGCGAAGCGGCCGGGATAGCCCTGATGCATCACGCCAAGCCAGGCGACCATCGCAACGCCCACCATGGCGGCAGCCAGGCCCGAGACCTTGGCAGCCGAAGCCCCGCCGCGCCGGATCGGCGTCTCGAGCAGACGCCAGGTTGCCCATGCCAGCCCGACACTCAATGCGACGAGGCCGGCGCGCAAGCCAATCTCGGACTCCTCGTGGCCGGTGATGTAGGCAAAGGACAAAAGCGGCCAGTGCCAGAGATAGAGCGGATAGCTGATCAATCCGAGCCACACCATCGGCCGCCACGCCAGAACTGCCCGGTTGATCACCGCGTGCGGCCCGGCCGACAAGATCAGCAGCGCGCCTGCGACCGGCAGCAGCGCCTGCCATCCTGGAAACCACACGTCGGCCCGGATCACGAAGGCTGACGCCCCGACCAGGGCTGCACCAAGCAGTGACGCGATATTGCCGTGCAACGGGGGCAGCGGACGCAGCGCCAGCAATCCGCCGGCAAGCAGCTCCCACATTCGCGATGCCGGCGAGTAGAACGCCGCCACCGGTTCGGCCGGGACCTCGCTGATTCCCCAGACGAGCGACGCCACCGCGATCAGCGCGGTCGCAATCAGCACATGACGGCGGGCAACGCGCCAAAGGACGACGAGGGTCAGCGGCCAGAAGAGGTAGAACTGCTCCTCGACGCCGAGCGACCAGAGGTGGAGCAGAGGCTTGGCCGCCTCCACGGTGTCGAAGTACCAGGCCTCACTCCAGAGCACGAGGTTGGCCACGAATCCCGCGCCGCCGATCACGTGGCGGCCGA
>CAZHQA010000109.1:0-11303 GCA_964533955.1 uncultured Reyranella sp.
CGATGATGCCGGTGATCAGGAAGCCCGAGATGACGAAGAAGACGTCGACGCCGACGAAGCCACCGCTAACCCAGCTGGGAAAGCCGTGGTAGCCGACAACTGCCGAGACGGCCACGCCACGCAAGCCATCGACATCGGGGCGATAGGCGCGGTCCGTCATCGTGAGGGAGTACTAACATGGGCCCCCACACGCTCCCTAACGTGGCAGGCCTGCCCGTCGATTTTCCCCGGACAGGTCCGGCCCGGCATGGACATTGCCTAGCTACCCGCGAGCCTTGGCAACCGGGAAGGGGTGCTCATGGTCGATTTGCGGCAATTGACGGCAGTTGCGGCCATCCTCTGGGGAATGCTGGCCGGTTCGGCCGCAGCGCAGACGACGCTGCGTATGGTCAGTCACGCCGACATCAAGATCCTCGACCCGATCTGGACGACGGCGAACATCAGCCGCAACCACGGCTACATGATCTACGACACGCTGTTTGCTACCGACGCGAACTTCAAGATCCAGCCGCAGATGGCCGAGAAGTACGCCATCTCGGACGACAAGCTCACCTACACGATTACCCTGCGCGAGGGCCTGGAATGGCACGACGGCACGCCCGTCACCGCCGAGGATTGCGTTGCGTCGATCAAACGCTGGGGCGCGCGCGACGGCTATGGCCAGGTCCTGCTGAGGGCGACCGCCGAGCTGAAGGTGATTGACGCCAAGACGTTTGCGATCGTCCTCAAGGAGCCGTTCGGACTGGTGCTCGAGGCGCTCGGCAAGGTCGGCTCGAGCGTGCCCTTCATGATGCCCAAGCGCGTCGCCATGACCGATCCCAACAAGCAGATCGAGGACTACACCGGCTCGGGCCCTTTCATCTTCAAGAAGGACGAATGGAAGGCAGGCGAGAAGGTCGTCTATGTCAAAAATCCTCGATACAGGCCGCGTGCCGAGCCGCCCTCGATGCTGGCCGGCGGCAAGGTGGTCAAGGTCGATCGCGTCGAGTGGCACGCGATTCCCGACCCCAGCACGGCGATGAACGCGTTGATCGCCGGCGAGATCGACCTGATCGAAACGCCGCCGCCCGATCTCTTTCCCGTCCTCAGGGCCGACAAGAACGTAGTCCTCTATCCCTGGAACGTGCTGGGCAGCCAGGCGCTGATGCGCTTCAACGTCCTGCATCCGCCGTTCAACAATCCCAAGGCTCGCCAAGCCGCCATGTACGCGCTCGCACAGGAGGATCTGTTGCGCGCGCAATACGGCGATCCCGAGATCTATAAGCTCTGCAACTCGCCGTTCATCTGCGGCACCACCTATGGCAAGGAGTACGGCGACTTCCTGATCAAGCCCAACCTCGAGAAGGCGAGGGCGCTGCTCAAGGAGTCGGGCTACGACGGCACGCCGGTCGTGATGCTTCACCAGACCGATCTCGCCTCGTCCAACCAGTTCCCGCCGGTCGCCAAGCAGCAGCTCGAGCGCGCCGGCTTCAAGGTCGATGTCCAGCCGATGGACTGGCAGACCGTGATTTCGCGACGGGCCCGCAAGGATCCACCGGCGCAGGGCGGCTGGAACGTCTTCTTCACCACCAACATCACGATCGACGTCGATAATCCCGGCACCAGCAATTTTGCTGCCGCGACCTGCGACAAGGCATGGTTCGGCTGGCCGTGCGATCCCGAGATCGAGAAGCTGCGCGCCACCTTCCTGAGCGAAACCGATCCGGCCAGGCGCAAGGAGCTGGGCTTCGCGATTTCGGACCGTGTCATGGACCAGGGCGTTTATGTCCCGATCGGCCAGTACAAGGCCTTCGGCGCCTATCGAAAGGATCGGCTGGAAGGGTGGTTGCCCGGGCCAGTGGCCGTGGTCTGGAACATCAGCAAGAAGAACTGAACACTCACTCGAGCCTGACGTTGGCCACCCGGATGACTTCCGAGTATCGGGCGTTGTCTTCGGCGAGCGCCTGGACGAATTCCGCCGATGATGTGCCCACCGCGATCAGGCCGATGTCGGCCAGCCGTTGCACGATTTCTGGACGGAGTACCGCCGCTCGATAGGCTTCCTCCAGCCGGGCCTTGATGGGATTCGCGGTATCGGCGCGGATCGCCACGCCGAAGTCGTTGCTCGCCCGAACGTTCGGATAACCCACTTCAGCGAAGGTCGGCACGTCGGGGAAGGCCGGAAACCGCACCGGGAGGCTGACGGCCAATCCGCGCAATTGTCCGGACAGGAGATACTGGCGGGCGTCCGCCACGCCAAGAATCGACATCTGTATTCGCGATTCCAGGAGATCGGCGACGATTGCCGGCGTGGCGCGATAAGGGACGTGTGTCAGATCGACTCCCGCAGCCATCTTGAAGAGTTCGCCGCCCAAGTGAACCGACGTGCCGACGCCTGAACTGCCGAACGACCACTTGCCTGGCTGTGCCTTCGCGGCGGCGACGAATTCGGCCATGGTCCTCACGCCGAGCTGACTCGGAACGGTCAGAAGGGTAGGCCCGATGGTCAGTCGCGAGAGCGGTGCAAAGGAGTCCATCCTGAACGGAAGATCGCGCATCAGCAGGGCAATGATCGAAAAACTGCTGCCCGTGAACATCAGCGTGTAGCCGTCGGCCGGCGCCGAGGCCAGCGCCGCCATCGCCACCGTGCCGGTGGCGCCCGGGCGGTTCTCGACGACCACCGATTGGCCGAGCGATTCCGACACGATCGGAGCGAGCAGTCGCGACAGGATGTCCATGGAGCCGCCGGCGCCGAACGGCATCAGCACGCGGATCGGCTTGTTCGGCCAGGGGTCTGCTGCGCGGGCGCCGGAACCCGATACGATCGCCGCCGCGAAACCGCCGGTCGCCGCTGCCAGCAGCTTTCGTCGCGTTGGCTCGTCCAGCATCGCCCATCCTCCCCAAGTCGATCGCGTTATTGGCCGGGTTACGGCGTTTGAAGCGGGATGCGATAGAAGCGGATGGCGTTGCGCGCAAAGAATTTGCCGAGCATCTCCTCACTTTCGCCGGCCAACGCTTCTCGCATGACGCCGACAATTCCTCCGAAAGTCGTGCTGAGACTGGCGACCGGCAGGTTGCTGGCGAAGATGATCCGGTCCGGTCCGAAGATCGTGGCTGCCTCGCGCACGACGCGGATGTTGCTGGGAATATCCCAATTGCCATGAGGCAAGCCGAGTTCCGAGATCTTGATGACGACGTTTGGGCAATCGGCCAGGGCGGCGAGTCCCTTGCGCCAGATTGCAAGGCCTTCTTCCGAGCGATCGAGCGGGAGGCCGGTATGATTGACCACCATGGGAATGCCCGGGAAGGAACGTGCGACCTCTGCACCTTCCTCCAGGTGCCAATAGGGAATGCGCATGTCCCAGGACATGCCGTGCTTCTGCAGGAGCGCGAAGTTCCGGCGCCAGTGATCGTCCTGCATGGTGCCCGGCGCACCTGCCACGGAGACGTTCGGCCCGGGCGAGGTCGTAGGCCGCGAGCGAATGCCGCGCATCAGTGCCGACCGGGCATGACCTTCAAGGATCGCGGCGCAATCCGGCTGCACGAAGGAAACGTGCCCGACCACCACCGACGGCACGCCGAACCGGGCGTGCATCGTCTCCAGCCACTCGGTCTCGGCCAGTTGCTCGTCCATGGCGCGCGCGGCCTGGATATGAACGCTGCCGATCACGCGGTAGCCATCGAGCGCACCGACATAGTCCGTCGGCATGTAGTCGCAACAGATCTTGCGATAATCGCCCAGGAAGAAGTTGTCGTCGTATTGATCCTGCTTGGTCGGATAGTGCCCGGCGGAGAGATCCCAAAGGTGGTGATGGGCGTCGACGATCGGCATCGGGAAATGATGGGCCGTTGCCAGGGTGCTGAAGAGATTCATTCTTCTTTGAGGGTTCACTTCGGGCAGATGGTCGTCTAGATGCGCTCGAGGATCGACAAGCCCCGGATGCGATCGATCAGGTAGATCAGGCCTCGATGATCGACGTAGACGTCGTTGCTGCAGACGCGCTCGGCGCCCGGCGGCACGTCCGGCATCCACCAGGCGGCCTCCTTCATCGACAGGGGATTGGCGATGTCGATCACCCTGAGACCATTGGCAAACCAGGCGGCGGGCACCTCGTTGCCGACGACGGTTTCGACGGGCTGGTGGCAGGCCGTCATCAAGGGCGTCTCGACCCCGACCAGTTCCGGCAGCTGGAAACAGCTGACCGGTATCGGACGGGTCTCGTCGGTGATGTTCACCATCCAGAGCGCCGCCGGCAGCTCCGGCGAGAGCTTGGGATCCAGCGGTTGCACGTGCTCGTCGGCGACCAGCATCCAGCGATGGCCGGCAATCGGCACATCGATCGGAACCAGGCTGTGCGTGGGCCAGCCGAACGGCGGGCTCCAATCGAGGCTGGCGATCAGCTTCGGCCTGGTCATGTCGCTGATGTCGAGGATGACGCCGCCGCCGTACCAGTAGCTGACATACAGACGATCGCCGCGCCGGATCGGATGGTGGCAGCGGTGGTTCTTGGCCTTCCAGCTCGGTGTTTCGCCGCCCGCGGTCCACTGCCCCTCCATCCACCAGCGGCCGACCTCCTCGGGTCTGGTCGGATCCGCGAGGTCGAGGATCATGACGATGGTGCCGACATAGCCCTCCTGCTCGGTGGAGATGTAGGCGTAGCGCCCATCGAAGGTGAAACGGTGCACGCCCGATCCGGCACATTGCCAGTGGCAGATGTCGCGCGGACTGCCTGGCCGGCTGACGTCGAAGATGCGCAAGCCGACGAAATCGCCGTCCGGCGCGGTCCCCCGCGTGCGCTCGCGATTCACCACCATGATGTCGTTGGCCACGCGTACCTTGTGGGAGTGCAGGCCCGGCGGAATGTCGACCGACGCGACGACCTTCGGGTTCGCCGGATCGCTCACGTCCAGGACGGAGGTCCCGTGCGGCGGCTGCATATGTCCGACATAGGCGTAGTTGCCGTCCAGGACGACCTGGCCGCCACCGGCAATATCGACCCAGGCAACTTCGCGAATGCCGGAACCCTGACCCATGGTGCCTTTCCCCCTAGACCGGTGGCGCGATCGCGAACGCTGCGTCGAGGTCCATGCCATGCCAGAGCGCAGACATGGCCATTTTCTCGCCAACGCGATCTTGCTGCGCGTGTGACGGCATTGCAAACGCGGCGTTCCTTGCCGCATCCCGTCCGCGCTGGCGCGGGAGCCGATGCAATTGACCCGCCTTGAGGGCTCGGCTGGCCGCCGCGGTTCGGACCGCGGAGGCCTCAACCGAAGCGACCGGGACAGATGTCCCGGTCGTCGTGGTCTTTGAAATCGACCGAGTTTTCAGGCCGGTATTTCGACCTCGATCACTTCCAGATCGGCGGTCATTACCTTGCCCTTGGTTTCCGGACCGAGGAAGACCGCCACGACATACACGACCAGCGAACCGATCGTGCCGTACATCATCGGCTTGGCGAAGCCCATGCCCTGGTTCACGGCGAAATAGGTCAGCAGCGGCGCAACAGCCGCACCCCAAACCGCTCCCTGGTGATAGACGAAGCCTGCCGCTGTCGCCCGTACTTCGGTCGGAAAACGTTCCGACAGCCAGCCCGGGTTGAGGGCATCCTTGCCGCCGACAAAGCATATGAACAGCATGAAGGAGGCGAGGAACCACGTGGGATCCTTCGTGCTCAGATAGATCGGCACGAACAGGATCGAGATGGTGCAGGGGAGCATGAGCGCCCAGCGCCGGCCGATCCGTTCCGACATCCCGCCCCAGAAGGCCGACGCGAGGAACGTCACGATGTTGCCCCAGAAGACCGGGACCGCCACCTCGGCCGGTGTCCAGCCCAGCTCCTTTTGCAGGTAGGTGCCGAGCATCGCCCAGATGGCGTAGTAGACGCAGAAATTCGCGCCCATCCACACGCAACCGGTCACGGTGTTCCAGAGATATTTACGCTTGAAGATCGCGAACAGCGGCAGCGTGACCTGCTTCTTGGTCGCGTTCTGGATCCGCTTGTTCTCCGTCCAGACTTCCGGCTCCTTCACGTAGATGCGGATCCAGACGCACGCCAGAGCGGGCAGTACGCCTAGGATCAGCATGCCGCGCCACCCGTAGCCCTTGCCCATGGCTTCGAGTGGTCCGTAGAGGAATCCGTAAGCCAGCGCCGACAGCGCGAAGCCCAGGCCCCACGAGCCCTGCAACACGCCGGACATGAAGCCGCGCGAGCGCACCGGCCAGGATTCCATGGCCAGTGCCGCACCGGCCGGCCATTCGGCGCCCATGCCGATGCCCAGCAAGGCCCTGGCCACGAACAGGAAGGTGAAGCTGGGCGAGAGGCCCGCGGCGAGATTGCAGAACGAGTACCAGAGGATGGAGATCATCAGCGGCGCCCGCCGCCCCAGCCGATCGGCCAACCAGCCGGACGCGGTCGCGCCGCCCAGCCGCATGATCAGCGTGATCGAGAAGACCGCGGCTACGTCGATCAGCGGCACCCCGAATTCCTGCGCGATCGGCGCCATGATCAGGAGGAAGACCGTGAAGTCGAACGCGTCCAGCGTCCAACCCATCCATGCAGCACAGTAAGCGTACCACTGATCTTTGGTGGGCTCTTTCCACCACGGTAACGCGGACACGGGTGTACTGGACGCGGACATCGGCGAGTCCTCCTGATTTGTTTTTTGGTCTACGCGGACGCTTCTCCAATTGAAGTTGAACAGGCGATTATTTTCTGGCGTTTGCAGGGTGTTGGCAACAGCATCGCTTGGGAATCGAGCTGTGGCGACGGACTTCCCTGCGTTTCGCGGGAAGCGGTATGCTCGTCGAGCGACGTCAGTCGGCGGGCGGCTACGCCCCACGGAGACAAAAAGCGAAGACCAGAGAGTTTCCGAGGCGTTTGTGTGCGGTCAAGCCGGCCTCGGCCGCCTTGCTCGAGCAGTGGAAGGCGATGGATCGAGTCGCGCAGAATTGATGGCCAATTATTCCGCTAGACCTCGAACGACGAACTTCGCCGACGCAATATCGCGACTACTGTAGTAACGGCGCATGTAGCGCCTAACATGAGCTGTGTAGTCGCTATCCATCGGCCGATCGATATTCGCCGCGACTACTGGGTAGGAGGCTACGAGGCGATCCCTCAAGAAGACGTCGACGGTCTTTCGCACGCTGTGGCTCGACGCAGGAAGGCTTTGCATTCGCATGCTCCCCAAGCATTCTCGACCTGATATTGTCTCGGGCAGAAGCAGGAATCTGTGGCCAATCTCACAGAGCCTGCGCCGCTATCGCGTGACCCGGCCGCCATCGTGGAGCCAGGTCCCATCGACATCCCAGAGCTGCCCCCAAAAGACATGACCGCGATCCGTGACACATCCTGGATCGAGCGTTCGTATCCGGATCTGGCCTATGCGCTCCTTTCCTCCGCCCAGGTGCTCGATCTCTATCTGCCGAACGATACGCCCGGTCCCCATCCGTGCATTGTGGCCATCCACGGCGGCGGATTCATCTTCGGCGACAAGCGCGAGGACCAGGTGAACGCGCCGGTGGAGGCGGTGCGTCGAGGCTACGCAGTGGCCGCGATGAATTACCGGATGGCCGATGAGGCGCTCTTTCCGGCGGCTGTCCAGGATGTCAAGGCTGCCATCCGGTTCTTGCGCGCCGAGGCCCAGAGGTTCGATCTCGATGCGGCGCGCTTTGCTGCCTGGGGCAATTCGGCGGGTGGTTATCTTGCCGTCATGGCTGGCGTCACTGGCGCGGCTTCGGCGTTCGACGATCCGGCGCTCGGCAACGCAACGCAACCAAGCCACGTGCAGGCGGTGATCGACTGGTTCGGCCCGGTTGATTTCCGCTCCCAGGATGAGGAACTGCGTGCTTCCGGCAAGGGCCGGCCGATGCATGACCTGCCGGACTCACCCGAATCGAGGTTCTTGGGCATTCGACTGCCGGACGCGAGCGAAGACTTGCTGCGCCGCACCAATCCGCTCACATATCTGGGGCCGGGCTTGCCGCCATTTCTGATACAACATGGCTCCGACGATGATCTGGTGCCGGTGGAGCAATCCATGTTGCTGGCACGCGCGTTACGGGGGGTGCTGCCTGAAACCGACGTCCGCTTCGATGTCATTCCCGGATCCCTGCATGGCGGTCCGGCTTTCGAGACGGAAGAGAACATGGCGCGCGTGTTCGCCTTCCTGTCGGCGGCCCTGAGCCCATGACCGAGGTTAAGGCGGCCGGCAAGGCCCCTCCGACTCCCCCGACGGGGGTGCTCGAGCACGGGCGCTTTTTCTGGCGCTTCATCCTGTTTGCCCTGCCTTTCTTCAACGCAGAGCACAAATGGATGAACCGCGGCCGCCTGCTGGTGATCGCGACCCTGACGGTCGCGCAGGTCTGGGTCCAGGTCGAACTGAATTCCTGGTCGGCGCGGCTCTACAACGCCATCGAAGGCCGGCACCTCGAGGCATTCCTCGCGCTGATCGAGACCTTCGTGCTGCTGCTCGTGGCGAGCATCCTCGTGTTCTCGATAACGCTCTATACCAAGCGGCGCCTGGAGTTTGCCTGGCGCGTCTGGATCACCAAGAACACCCTCGCGGTCTGGATGGCGCAAGGCCGGCACTATCAGCTCGGCCTGGTCGCGGGCGAGCAAGGTGACAATCCGGACGGGCGAATCGCCGAGGACATCCGCGTGACGACCGAATCGGCCGTCGAACTCGGCCAGGCTGCGCTCTATTGCACCCTGCTGTTCTTCACCTTCGTCGACGTGCTGTGGTCGCTGTCCGGCGTCATCCACGTCGACATCGGCGCCACGGCCCTTGCCATCCCGGGCTACATGGTCTTCATCGCCCTCGTCTATTCCGGGATCGGCACCACTCTCGCGCTGTGGGCGGGCTTCCCGCTGGTCGGCGCCTCCAACCTGCGCCAGACGGTCGAAGCCAATTTCCGCTTCGGCCTGGCGCGGGCCAGGGAATATTCCGAAGGCATCGCGCTCATTCGCGGCGACACCGACGAGCGAAACCATCTTCAGGACCTGCTGCACGGCGTGCGACGCGGCTGGGAGAGCCAGACCTTTGGTCTGGTCCGCCTCATCGTGTTCACCACCGCGTACGGCGTGCTGGCGAATCCGTTTCCGCTGCTGGTCTCGGCGCCGCGTTACATTCTGGGATATATTTCCCTCGGCACGCTGATGCAGACGGCGCAGGCGTTTTCGCAGGTCACCGCCGCTCTGGCATTTCCCGTCGATAATCTGTCCGGCATCTCCCTGTGGCGGGCTTCGGTCGAGCGTGTGATGGCGCTGCAGAATGCGATGAGCCAGCTGCAGGAGAAGCTCGGCAAGAACCGCATGGAGCTGGGGCGCGAGGGCGAATCGCTCAAGCTCACCGACGTGCAGGTGATGAACCAGGACGGCGTACCGTTGATGGACCCGATTACGACGGAGGTCCTGCCCGGCCAGCATATGATGGTCGAAGGCGACACGCAGGTCTGCCACAAGCTCATTCTCGCCGGTGCCGGTCTTTGGCCCTGGGGTGCCGGGAAAATGACGATGCCCGCGGGCGCAAACATCTTCATTGCCAGTGACCGGCCGTACTTGCCGGTGGGCGCCCTGGGCGAAGTCGTTTGCTACCCGCTATCGCTCGGCGTCTGTGTGCCGGACGACATCAATGCGGCCCTGCGCCGGGTCGGCCTCGGCGAGTGGGCGGGCCAGCTCAACGTGACGGAGAACTGGGAGCATGTGTTCTCCGTGCCGCAACAGCAGAGGCTGAGCTTTGCCCGCATCCTGCTCCACAAGCCCGACTGGATATTCCTCGCGGAGGCCACGAATGCGCTCGATGTCGTGGCGCAACGTGAACTGGCCGAGCTCCTGCGGGAGGCGCTTCCGACGGCCACGGTCGTGGCCGTCGGCCAGTCCAAGGTGTTCGAGGGATTCTTCCAGCGCGTGCTGCATGTGAAGGCGAGAGGATGAGCCATGGCATCGGCAGGAACTGACAAGGCGCCGCCGGCGCCTTCCCGCCTGAAGCTGCCGGCCTCGTTCAAGTGGGGCGTCTCCAGCGCGGCTTATCAGATCGAGGGGGCCGTCGCCGAGGACGGGCGCGGCCCCAGCATCTGGGACCTGTTCGGCAAGCAAGCGGGCAAGATTGCCAACGGCGATACCGGCGACGTGGCGTGCGACCACTACCACCGCTATCGCGAAGACGTGGCGCTGATGAAGCGCATGGGCACGCAGGTCTACCGCTTTTCGGTGGCGTGGCCGCGCGTGTTGCCGCAAGGGCGAGGGCAGGCCAACGCGCTGGGCCTCGACTTCTATGATCGCCTAGTCGACGAACTGCTCGTGAGCGGCATCGAGCCCTGGCTCTGCCTCTATCACTGGGACCTGCCGCAGGCGCTGGACGATCTCGGCGGCTGGCAGAACCGCGACATCGCGGGCTGGTTCGCCGACTACACCGCCCTGATCGCGCGCCGCTATGCCGACCGGGTGAAGCATTTCGCCACGTTCAACGAACCCAATGTGTGCACCCTGTTCGGCTACGGCATGGGCTGGAATGCGCCCGGCATTGCCAACCGGCGGAGTTTCCTGCAGGCGGCTCACCATGTGAACCTCGCGCATGGAGACGCAATCCGCGCATTGCGGGCGATGGCGCCGGGCGCTCAGCTGGGCGCCGTCCATAACCGGCAGCTGTGTGTGCCGATCAGCGCCGCGCCCGAGGACGCAGTGGGAGCCAATCTCCTCGACGCCTGCTGGAACCGGCTTTATTCGGACCCGCAACTCCTCGCCCAGTATCCGCCCGAGCTGATCGACGGCGTGCAGGAATTCGTTCAGGCGGGCGACATGGCACGCATCGCCCAGCCGATCGACTGGTTTGGCCTCAACCACTACTGCCCGATCTATGCGCGCGCCGACAAGGGCACGCTGGGCTTTGCCTGGGCAGATGCACCGCACGATGTCCCGCTGACCGGAGTCGGCTGGCGCATCGACCCGCCGGCCTTCCGCAATGAAATGATCGCGGCGTACCAGCGCTACAAGCTGCCGATCTACATCACGGAGAACGGCTACGGCGCGAACGAGACGCTGGATGCTGCCGGCGGGGTGAACGACCCCGGGCGCATTTCCTATCTCGCTGACTACACCAAGGCGGTCGAGGAAGCTGTCGCTGCCGGCGTGGATGTGCGCGGCTATTTTCTCTGGTCCCTTCTGGACAATCTCGAGTGGGGCGCGGGCTTCGCCAGCCGC
The DNA here is from genome assembly GCA_964533955.1 of uncultured Reyranella sp. Taxonomy (GTDB): domain Bacteria; phylum Pseudomonadota; class Alphaproteobacteria; order Reyranellales; family Reyranellaceae; genus Reyranella. Next base: position 11,181 of record CAZHQA010000109.1, read on the forward strand.
TTCGGAGTGGTCTACGTCGATTACAAAACCCTGAAGCGTGTTCCCAAGGCGTCTTTCGACTGGTTCGCCGAGTTCATCCGGGCGCAGAAGCGATGATAGAAGGCTGGATTACGCATAGTGCCA
>CAZHQA010000109.1:11403-15890 GCA_964533955.1 uncultured Reyranella sp.
CGAGTTCATCCGGGCGCAGAAGCGATGATAGAAGGCTGGATTACGCATAGTGCCACGTCGTTGCTGCAGCCCATGCAGCCGGCGGCATTTTCCAAAGTGCCGCCGCAAGACACGCTGCCCACGATCGACGTCGACGACACCAAGACCTTTCAGCCCATCGAAGGCTTCGGCTTTGCGCTGACCGGCGGCAGCGCGTATCTGCTGGCCGGGCTTTCGGCGCCACAGCGCGCGAAGCTGCTGCAGGAGCTGTTTGGCTTGAGCGAGGAAGCGGTCGGATTGAGCTGCCTGCGTGTCAGCATCGGTGCCTCCGATCTCGGCCGCAGGGATTTCACCTATTGGGGCCTGCGTCCCGGCGTGGCGGACCCCGAGCTCGCGCGCTTCAATCTTTCCGCCGGCGACCGGGCGGTGACTCCCATGCTGCGGGAGATATTGCGGATCAATCCGGCCATCAAGATCATCGCGTCGCCGTGGTCGGCCCCGCCGTGGATGAAGAGCAACCGCAGCTACGTCGCCGGAAGACTGAAGCCGGACCATTATCCGGAATATGCCCGGTACTTCGTGAAGTACCTGGAAGCGATGCGCGGGCATGGCATTCACGTCACCGCCGTGACGCCGCAGAACGAGCCGCACAATCCCAAGAACGAGCCCAGCATGGTGATGACCGCCAAGGAGCAGGCCGACTTCATCAAGGTGCTTGGACCGGAATTGCAGAAAGGCGCGCCGGAAACGGAAATCCTCTGCTGGGACCACAATTGCGACGAGCCGGAATATCCGCTCGCGGTGCTGGCCGACCCCGAGGCGCGCGCCTACACCGCCGGCGTGGCCTGGCATCTCTACAACGGCACGGCCGAGGCGATGTCGAAAGTGTGGTCGCAGTATCCGGACAAGAAAGTCTACTTCACCGAGCAATGGATCTCTGCCCGGGACGATTTCATGGGCGCGCTCCGCTGGCACACGAAGAACGTCATCATCGGCACGCTGCGGAACTGGAGCCGCACCGCGCTGGAATGGAATCTCGCGTCCGATCCCGAGTACGCCCTGCACACGCGCCGCGGCGCCGTGGGCGCCCTGGGCGGCGTCACCATCGGGGTCACAGTCAAGCATCGCCACGGCGTCGGGGGAGTCTCGGGCGGCGTCAGCATCGAGGCCACGATCAAGCGCAACCCCGGCTATTACCTGATGGCGCACGCGGCGAGGTATATCCGGCCGGGCTCGGTGCGGGTTCATTCGAGCGAGGTCGATCAGCTTCCCAACGTCACTTGCCGGACGCCTGACTCGCGGGTGGTGATGGTGGTCATGAATGACGCCGATGGTGCAAGGAGCTTTCGTGTTCAGCATCAAGGCGCTTACGCAACGCTGGAGCTGGGGCCGGGCGATGTCGCGACGCTCCGGTGGGACATGCCAATGGCGGTGGCCCGGGGCGAGAAAGCTGGGGCCGGCCGAAACGCATGAAAGTCTTCGGGACGGAACGGGGCTAGAGGAGGGTGGCCGCCCGCACTATGATCCAGACGATCAGCCTACTTGCCGAGGCCTGCCGCTCGCCGGAGCCACTGAACCCATAGCCCAATTGCACGTGAGGTGCTGCGTGACACGGCCTCATCCTATCGTCTTTCTTGTCGATGTAGACAACACGCTGGTCGACAACGACGGGATCCAACAGGACCTGAAGGACCATCTCGAGCGGACCTATGGTGTCGCTGCGCGCGACCGCTATTGGAAGATCCTCGAGGACCTGATGGTGCAACTGGGCTATCGCGACTATATCGGCGCCCTCCAGAACTTCCGCGTCGAACACCCGCTCGAGATCGAGCTGTTGGCGATGTCCTCCTTCCTCATGGACTACCCTTTCGCCGACCGGCTCTACCCGAACGCCCTGGCAGTGTTGAAGCGACTGCGCGGCGCGGGCAAGACCGTGATCCTGACGGACGGCGATGTCGTCTTCCAGCCGCGCAAGGTCGACCATGCAGGCTTGGCCAAAGTCGCGGACGGAGACGTGCTGATCTACATCCATAAGGAAGAGGCGCTGGACGACGTCGAGCGGCGCTTTCCGGCCGAACACTACGTTCTTGTGGACGACAAGCTGCGAATCCTGACCGCGGCCAAGAAAATCTGGGGAGAGCGCGTGACGACCGTATTGCCGCGCCAGGGCCAGTATGCGCTCGATGCGAAAGTGATCAGTGCCTTGCCGCCGCCGGATCTCACGATCGAGCGCATCGGCGATCTACTCGACTATGACTTGGCGCGGCTGCGGACGGCCGCCTTACATCCAGCCTGAAGGTGACATGATGAAATCAACCCAGAAACTTCACGACCTCGGCCAGAGCCTGTGGCTCGACAATATCACGCGCGAGTTGCTCAACAGCGGCACGCTGAAGAACTACATCGCCGATCTCTCGGTGACGGGCCTGACGTCGAATCCCACGATCTTCGACAATGCGATCAAGAACAGTGCCATGTATGACGAGGATATTTCCCGGTCGGCGTCCTCGGCCAAGACGGGCGAGGAGCTGTTCTTCCCTCTGGCCCTGGCTGATCTGACGCGCGCCGCCGACCTGTTCCAGCCTGTCTTTGCCCGGACGGATGGCGTGGACGGCTGGGTGTCGCTCGAGGTTTCGCCGCTCTTGGCGCACGACACGAAAAGCACGCTGGCGGCCGCACTCGACCTCCATAAGCGCGCCGGCAAGCCCAACCTCTTCATCAAGATTCCTGGCACCGCGGAGGGACTGCCCGCCATCGAGGAAGCGATCTTCGCCGGCGTGCCGGTCAACGTCACATTGCTGTTCTCTCGCGAACAATACGTTGCGGCGGCCGAGGCGTACCTGCGCGGCGTCGAACGGCGGATTGCGGCGGGGCTGAACCCGGCCGTCGCCTCGGTGGCCTCGCTCTTTGTCAGTCGCTGGGACGTCGCAGTCGCCGGCAAGGTGCCCGGTGAGCTGACAAACAGGCTCGGCATCGCCGTCGCCCAGCGCGCCTACAAGTCCTATCTCGAGTTGCTCGAATCGCCGCGCTTTCGGCGCGCGGCCAATGGCGGCGCCCGGGCCCAGCGCCTGCTGTGGGCCAGTACCGGCACGAAGGACCCGAAGGCGTCCGACGCCCTTTATGTAAAAGCGCTCGCTGCGCCCTTCACGGTCAACACCATGCCGGAGGGCACTCTCAAGGCTTTCGCCGATCATGGCGAGGTCGGCCAGGTCCTCGCGCCGGATGGCGGCGACTGCGAGACGGTTCTCGCCGGCTTCGCCAAGGCGGGCATCGACATCGCCGCACTCGCAGCCCGTCTGCAGGACGAGGGAGCCTCGTCTTTCGTCAAGTCCTGGAACGACCTGATGGAGCGGATCGATTCCAAGCGGGTCGCGATCCGCAAGGCGAGCTGAGCATAGTCCCACCGTCTGCAAGGAAGCAATCATGAGCGTTCCGGCTTTGCATCAGCGCCCCGCTTGGGCGGCGTTGAAGAAGCATCACCAGAAAATGAAGCGTGTCCGCCTGCGGCAGCTCTTCGCCAAGGATGAACAGCGCGGCGAAAGGCTGGTGGTTGAGGCTGCCGGAGTCTATTTCGACTATTCCAAGAACCGGATCACCGACGAAACCCTTGGATTGCTGCTTCAGCTCGCCCATGAATCGGGCTTGCGGGATCGCATCGATGCGATGTTCCGCGGCGACAAGATCAACACCTCGGAGAAGCGCGCAGTGCTCCACGTCGCCCTGCGCGCGCCGCGCGGCGCCTCCATCCTCCATGACGGCCAGAATGTGGTGCCCGAGGTCCATGCCGTTCTGGACAAGATGGCGGACTTTTCGCAACGGCTGCGCAGCGGCGCCTGGACGGGTCATACCGGCAAGCGCATCCGCAATGTGATCAACATCGGCATTGGCGGGTCGGATCTCGGCCCGGTCATGGCGTACGAGGCACTGAAGCACTACAGCGAACGGGGCATGACCTTTCGCTTCGTCTCCAATGTCGACGGCACGGACTTCGCCGAGGCGGTACTGGGCCTCGATCCCGCCGAGACGCTGTTCGTCGTCTCCTCGAAGACCTTCACTACATTGGAGACGATGACCAACGCGCATACCGCGCGCGATTGGCTGTTGTCCGGCCTGAAAGGCGACTCCGCGGCCACTGCCAAGCACTTCGTTGCCGTCTCCACCAACGCCCAGGAAGTGGCGAAGTTCGGGATCGACACCGCCAACATGTTCGGTTTCTGGGATTGGGTCGGCGGCCGCTATTCCATGGATTCGGCCATCGGTCTCTCGACCATGCTTGCCATAGGGCCTGACAATTTTCGCGCCATGCTCGGAGGCTTCCACGAGATCGACGAGCATTTCCGCACCGCGCCCTTCGAGCGCAACTTGCCGGTGCTGATGGGGCTGCTCGCTCTCTGGTACAACAATTTCTTCGGCGCCCAGACCGCCGCCGTGCTGCCTTACGAGCAGTATCTCAAGCGCTTTCCCGCCTACCTCCAGCAGCTCACCATGGAGAGCAACGGCAAGCATGT
>CAZHQA010000110.1:0-15884 GCA_964533955.1 uncultured Reyranella sp.
TCATCCTTGTGACAAGGCGGTCCCCCGGCAATATCGATCACGGTGTGCGCATTTCCGCTGTAGCGGTGTTTCGACCAACGTGCATATTCCGTTCTGTTGAAATCGGTCGAACGGAATATGCTCTAGATCATGCGCTTCCTCTCGCTTCAGAGCCACGTTGCCTACGGCTACGTCGGCAACCGTGCGGCGACGTTCCCCCTGCAACGATTGGGCCATGAGGTCTGGGCGGTAAACACGGTCGAGTTCTCCAACCACACCGGCTACGGCGCCTGGCGCGGCCGCACGGCGCCGGCAGACCAGGTGGCCGACATCGTGCACGGCATCGAGGCGCTGGGTTTACTCGCCAAGTGCGACGCGCTGCTCACCGGCTATGTCGGCGACGCCGCCCTGGCCGACGTGGTGCTGGACACGGCACGCAAGGTTCGCGCCGCCAATTCCCGGGCGATCTGGTGCTGCGACCCGGTCCTGGGTGACAGCGACACCGGCATCTACGTGAAGCCGGGCATCGACGTCTTTTTCCGCGACCGCGCGCTCCCCGCTGCCGACCTCATCACCCCCAACCATTTCGAACTGGAGCACCTGACCGGCCGCAAGGTCGGCACGCTCGCCGAAGCGTTGGCCGCCGCCCGCTCACTGCTTGCCGGGCCGCGGTTGGCGCTGATCACCAGTCTGATCCGTGGGGATGCACCGGCTGGCCAGGTCGAGATGCTGGCGGTCACCGGCGAAGCCGCATGGCGCATCGCCACGCCGCTGATCGCCTTTCCGATCATGCCCAACGGCACGGGCGACACGGTGGCCGCCCTGTTCACCGCCCACTGGCTGGAGAGCGGCGACATCGCCGGCGCCCTGGAGAAGGCCGCCGCCGCGATCTTCGCCGTGCTGGAGGCAACGCAGGCGATGGGCGAACGCGAGCTGCAGCTGGTGGCGGCACAGGACAGGCTGGTGGCACCGGCGCGCCGTTTCGCCGCCGAGAAGCTGTAGCGTGGCGATGACAGTACCGGGCTTCGTCTTCAATCCGATGATGCTCGCCGTCGAGGGCACGGTCATCGGCTTCGTGATCGCGGTGCCGGTGGGTCCCGCGGCGGCGCTCTGCATCCGCCGGTCGATCACGATCAGCGCCATGGCGGGCTACCTGACCGGCATCGGCGCGGCACTGGGCGATGCAGTGTTCGGCGCGGTGGCGGCGTTCGGCCTGAGCTTCGTCGAGCAGTTCGTGGCGCAGAACGAGGCCTGGCTGCGCGGCATCGGCGGGCTCGTGCTCGCGGTGATGGGCTGGACCACCATGCGGTACCGGCCGCGTACGGTGGGCGATCCGGTGGCCGACGACCGCGAGCACAGGGTCGCCACGCATTTTCACTTCGCGACGTCGAGCTTCTTCATCACCGTGTTCAATCCGCTCACCATCATGGCCTTCGGCGCGGCCTTCGCCGGCCGCAACCTTGCCGGTGTCGGCGGCAGCCTGCCGGACGCCGCGGTGCTGGTCGCTTCGGTGTTCTGCGGCGCGCTCGGCTGGTGGGCGATCCTGTGCACCGCCGCAGTGGCCTTGCGCCAGCATTTCACCGGCCTCGGGCTCCTATGGCTGAACAGGATCTCCGGCGCCGTGATCCTGGCCTTCGGCGCCGTCGCGCTGATCTCGCTCCTGCCGCTGCCATGGCATGCGATCGGCCGGGCGCTCGATCTCTGATCCGAGCCCCGGCACCACCGAGCCGCCTCCGTCAGGCGAAGCTGCAGGCTTCCTCGAAGCTCAGCCGCGGGCTGCGGTTGAACAGCTTGCTGTGGTCGCCGTAGCCGATGTTGCACAGGAAGTTCGACTTGTAGCGACCGTCGGGGAAGAACGCCTGGTCGACCTTGGCGTTGTCGAACCCACTCATCGCTCCCACGTCGAGCCCCATGGCGCGCGCCGCAACGATCAGCCAGGCGCCCTGCAGCGTGCCGTTGCGAAAGGCGGTGTGAAACGCCACCTCCTCCTTGCCCGGCCCGCTGAACCAGGTCTGCGCCGTCGGATTATGCGGGAATGTCCTGGGCAGATGCTCGTAGAACTGCGTGTCGTAGGCCACGATCACCGTCACCGGCGCCGACATCGTCTTTGGGGTGTTGCCGCTCGAGAGGGCGGGCCGCAGCTTCTCCTTGCCTTCCGGGGTGCGAATGAACACGAAACGCGCCGGCTGGGAGTTGGACGAGGTGGGACCCCACTTCAGGATTTCGTAGAGATCGCGCAGCTGTGCGTCGGTCACCGGCTTCTCCTGGAAGCCGTTGTGCGTACGCGCCTCACGCAAGACTTTGTCGATCGATGTGCTGTCGAGCATCGCGGGGTCCCTTCAAGTTGGAGGGACCGTATCGAAGCTTTTGGAGCAGGTCGAGTTACCAGCCAGCAATCTGTGTTTTCAGATCTGCAAGCTCGTGCCGCATGCTCTCGAACACCGAGTCCCAGTCGCCGGATCTTGGCTGGCGAAACAGCCGCACCGAGGGGTACCACGGCGCATGCGCGCCGCCGAGCTGCCAGCGCCAGTCGGCGATCGAAGGCAGCAGCACCCAGGTCCTGAGCCCCATCGCCGCACCGAGATGAGCGATCGGCGCGTCGATCGAGATCAGCAAGTCGAGCTGCGCCACAGCAGTCGCGGCCTCGGCAAAGTCGAAAATACCCCGGCCGACATCGTGCACGAGGCCGCCGGCGCCAAATTGCTGGATGTCTTTCTGGTGCGCCCCGCCCTGCAGGCTGAACACCAGCAGTTCCGGGTCGCCGGCCAGCGCCACGAAATGCGGAAACGGCACTGAGCGCTGACGATCTTGCGGCTGGCCCGGCATGGCCGCCCAGTAGATGCCGACGCGCAGCTTCGCGCGCTCGAGGCGGCCGAGCCTGATGCGGCTGTCCGCCGGTGGCTTGAGATAGGGTACCGACAGTCCTTCGAGATCGCCGCCGCAGAGATGGGGCAGCGACACCAGCGACGCATGGACGTCGAACTCGGGCACCTTTTCTCCCTCGGCGACGACATCGTCAATGTAGTCGGCGCCGGCCAGTAGCTCCTTGAGGAGCGCCTGACAGAGCACCAGCACGGTGGCGCCGCGGCGCTTGAGCTGGCGCGCGAACCGTATGAACAGGAGAGCGTCGATCAGGCCCTGCTCGGGATAAAGCAGGATGCGCTTGCCCTCGATCGGCCCGCCATCCCAGGCTGGCTGGGCGAAGTCGGGCTTGGGCGTCTCCGGCAGGCGCTTGCGCACTTCGTAGGCGGCGAAGCCTGCCTCCAGCTCGCCGCGCATCAGGAGCGCAATGGCAAGCTCGGCGCGCGCCCGGCGATTTTCGGGATTGAGAGCGAGTGCCCGCGCGAAACAGCCCACCGCCTCATCGAGCCGCCCGAGATCGCGCAGGCAGAGAGCAAGATTGTAGAAGCCCTCGGCATAGTCACGGTTGAGCCGGATCGAGTGGAAGTGATGTTTCACCGCCTCGTCGAGCCGGTTCGCGGCCCTGAGCGCATTGCCGAGGTTGGATTGCAGCGCCGGATTGTCGGGATCGACGGCCAGAGACAGCCGATGATGGGAAACCGAGGCGTCGAGCTTGCCGGCCAGCCGAAGCGCCACGCCGAGGTTGTTGTGCAGCTCGGCATGATAGGGCTTCACCGCGAGCAGCCGCAGATAGGAGGAGATCGCCTCCTCGAGCCGGCCGGCGCGATGAGCCTGCGCGGCCAGCCGCAGCTGCTGGACGAAGCTGTCGACGTCGTTGCCGAACAGCGGCGTGGGCTCGGACGACGTCTGCGGACTGAGGGGATGGATCGACGAGGTGTCGTTCACACCCTGAATCCTACATCATATCAATGCGTTGAGCACCTGTGTTGATGTCGTCGTCCGAGCGCTAGATGTAGCCTTTGATCAGTTCCTCGGCGATCTGCACGGCATTGAGCGCGGCGCCCTTGCGCAGATTGTCGCTCACGACCCATAGCGCTAACCCGTTCTCGATGGTCGGATCGACACGCACGCGGCTCACGAACACCGCATCCTGGCCGGTGGCTTCCTGGGGTGTCACGTAGCCGCCCGGCTCGCGGCGGTCGACCACCAATATGCCAGGCGCGGCAGCCAACACACGGCGCGCCTCGTGCTCGTCGAGCGGCTGCTCGAGTTCGAGGTTGATTGCCTCGGCATGGCCAATGAACGTCGGCACGCGCACGCAGGTGGCGTGCACCTTGATCTTGGGATCGAGGATTTTCTTGGTCTCGACCACCATCTTCCATTCTTCCTTGGTCGAGCCGTCATCCATGAAGACATCGATATGAGGAATGACGTTGAAGGCGATGTTCTTGGTGAATTTCTTGGGCTCGAGGTCCTGATTGACGAAGAAGCTCTTGGTCTGGTTCAGGAGTTCGTCCATCGCCTCCTTGCCCGCGCCCGAGGTCGACTGGTAGGTCGCCACGACCACGCGCTTGATCGTCGCCGCCTCGTGTATCGGCTTCAGCACCGTCACCATCTGAATGGTCGAGCAGTTGGGATTGGCGATGATGCCGCGGCGCTTGTAGCCTTTGATCGCATGGGCGTTCACCTCCGGCACCACCAGAGGCACGTCCGGATCCATGCGCCAATACGACGTGTTGTCGATGACGATGGCGCCGGCCTTGGCAGCGCGCGGACTGTGCTCGGCCGAGACCTTGGCGCCGGGTGAGCTCAGCACGATGTCGATGCCCTTGAAGTCGAACTTTGCGAGGTCCTGAACCTTCAGCACGGACTTGTCGCCGAACGAAGTCTGCCGGCCGACCGACCGGGCCGAGGCGAGCGCCACGACGTCGTCGGCCGGGAAGTCCCTCTCGGCCAGGATCTGCAACATTTCGCGCCCGACATTGCCGGTCGCGCCGATGACGGCGACTCTGTATCCCATCGCGCGGAGATAGGCGTCGAGGAGGGGTTTGGCAACCTACTCCGCGGTCGCTCCCGACGCCTTGATGATGGGCAGCCAGAAGTCGCTGTCCTGCCGCAGGAAACTCATCGCCTGCTCGGGCGTACGTGCCGGCCAGGGGGTCATGCCCTGTTCGACCATCTTCTTGCGCATCTCGGGATCGGTGGTGATGCGGTTGAACTCGGTATTCAGCCGGCTCACCAGCGGCGCCGGCAAGGCGGCCGGAGCGCCGAAACCCAGCCAGGTATCGACAACGAAATCCTTGTAGCCAGCCTCGATCATGGTCGGCAGCTCGGGGAACTGATCCGACCGTCTCTCGCCGGTCACCGCGATCGCCTTGAGTTTTCCGGCGCGGATCAGGCTGACGACCGTCGGCATGTTGTACATGCCCATCGCCACCTCGCCGTTGACCACCGCCTGGATACCGGCGGGCGTCGCGCGATAGGGCACGTGGGTCATTTTCACGCCCGACCGCATCTCCATCAGCACGCCCGACATATGATGACTGGTGCCGATGCCGCCCGACGAGAAGGTGAATTCGCCGGCCTTGGCGCGCGCCTGCTCGACGACGTCGGCCACCGTCTTCGCCGGATTGGACGGATGAACGATCAGGACGTTGGCCACCGAGAAGTTGATCGACAGGATGATCAGATCCTTGAACGGGTCGTAGCCTGGATTCCTGTAGAGGCCGAGATTGTAGACGAGCAGACCCTGCGCGATGACCCCGAGCGTGTAGCCGTCCGGTGCCGCGCGCGCGAGTTCGGCCATGGCGATGGTACCGCCAGCCCCGGTCTTGTTGTCGATCACCACGCTTTGACCAAGCGACCTGGAAAGTTCCTCGCCGTACAGGCGGCCCCCGATATCGCCGGTGGCGCCCGGCGCGTAGGGCACGATCATGCGGATCGTCCGGCTTGGCCATTGCTGAGCCCGCGCCGCCAACGGCAGAACGAGCGGCGCGGCGAGCAGGGTCCGTCTTTTCATCAGAGCCCCACCGAATGCGCGACGAGTTGGGCGAGTTGCCTGCGCAGCCGCGCAACCAGGGGAGCCGACGCGCGCTGGCCGACCAGGTTCTTCATCTCGAAGGGATCGGTCTTGAGGTCGTAAAGTTCGTCGCAGGCCACGCCGTCGAGCGACTTCTGCGTCCAGTGGATGTATTTGTGGCGCGTGGTGCGGATTGCCTTGTAGCTCATGCCGATCAACCAAGGCATGGCGTTTTCGCTGAAATACTCGCACATGAACGAGGAGCGCCACTTGCCGCGCCCGCGGCCCTTGGCCAGCGGCCGCAGCGACAAGCCCTGAACGTGCCTGGTGTCAGCGGCCTTGGCGCCCGCGAGGTCGAGCACCGAGGGGGCAATGTCGAGAGCCAGCACCAGCTCGTCTTTCACGGTGCCGGGCTTGAACCACGCCGGATATCGCACCAGAAACGGTGAGCGGATTCCTTCCTCATAGGCAAAGCGGCGCTCGGGACCGAGTCCGTGCTCGCCGAAGAAGTAGCCGTTGTCGCCCAGGAACAGGATGAAGGTGTTGTCGAGCTGGCCGGTCTCTTCCAGGGTCTTGAAGACTTCGCCCATGCCCTCGTCCACCGAAGCCATCATGGCCGCCCGCAGGCGTATCTCCTCATCCGTTCCGGCGCGAATTCCGTCGAGCAGCTTGCGCGAGGCCTCGTTGACCCGCAGCTCATGCGCCTCCTTCCAGGCCGGCTTTTGCTTGACGACCTCGGCCGCCGGCCGCGCGTTGGGCCGACGCGGGAAGTGCTCGCCCTTGTAGAGATCGGCATGACGCGGCGCGGGCAGGTAGCCGCCATTCTTGAAATCGATGGTGCCGTCGGCCGCCTGGTAAGCATCGGGATGTACCGCCTTGTGGGCGAAGAACAGGGCGAACGGCTTGTCGCGCTCCTTGCGCAGGAACTCGATGGCGTGGGCGTTCAACAGGTCGGTAATGTAGCCTTGGTGCTGCTGCTCCTCGCCGTCAATGTTCAGCACCGGATTCATGATCGAGCCGTGGCCAGGAAAACTCACCCAGCGGTCGTAGCCTGGCCGCGGTCCGCCGGAGTTGCCCATGTGCCACTTGCCGACATGGGCAGTCTCGTAGCCGAGCTTCTGCAGGACGACATGATAGTTCGGCAGCCGATGGCTGTGCGCGTCTCGCGCCACGTTGTCGATGATGCCATGGCGGCTCGCGTACTGCCCGGTCAGGATCGAGGCGCGGTTGGGCGAGCAGAGCGGCGTCGTGTGGAAGGCCGCCTCGAACATCGCGCCTTCATGGCCGATACGGTCGATATTCGGCGTCTTCATGAAGGGATGGCCGCAGATTCCCAACTCGTCGAACCGCAGATCGTCGATCAGGACGATCAGGAAATTCGGTCTGCGCTTTGACGCCATGTCTCCCCTCCCCGTGACGCGCTAGTATCGACAAAAGGGGACCTGTTGCATGGTGGAATCTGGAGGAACGCGCCCTGGGCCGCTGGCTGGTCTGCGCGTGCTGGACATCAGCTCCTTCATCGCCGCTCCAGCCGCGGCCGTGGTGCTGGGCGACTGGGGCGCCGACGTGATCAAGGTCGAGGGACCCGAGGGCGATCCCAATCGCCGGATCATGCACGATTCATCGAACTACCCGAAAAGCGAGGTCAACTATCCGTGGCAGATGGATTCGCGCAACAAACGCTCGATCGTGCTCGATCTCAAGAAAGCCGAAGCCCGCGCTGCGCTCGACAAGCTGATCGAGAAGGCCGACGTCTTGATCTGTAACTTCCCGCCGCCGGTGCGCGACAAGCTCAAGCTGGCCTATGAGGACGCAAGACGCGTCAATCCCAGGCTGATCTACGCCTCCCTCACGGGTTACGGCGAGACCGGACCCGACCGCGACCGGCCGGGCTTCGACGCCACTGCCTACTTCGCGCGCTCCGGCCTGCTCGACGCACAGCGCTACGAAGGCGGCCCGCCCGGCGTGCCGGGCCCCGCCCAGGGCGACCGCGCGACGGCGATGGCGCTGGTGTCCTCGATCCTGATGGCGCTGATGCATCGCATGAAGACCGGCGAAGGCTCGTGGGTCGGCACGTCGCTCCTGGGCAACGGCCTGTGGTCGTGCGGCGTGATCGCCCAGGCAGCCCTGGTCGGCGCTTACCTGCCGCATCGCCCGCCGCCCGACCGCCCGCGCTCGGCTCTGGGCAACATCTATCGCACCGCCGACGATCGCTGGCTTCAGCTCACCATCGTGAGGACCGACAAGATGTGGCGCCCGCTGTGTGAGGCGCTGGACCATGCCTCTTTGGCCGATGACCCGCGCTTTGCCACCGAGCCTGAGCGACGCGCCCACTCGGCCGACCTGGCCAGGATCTTCAGCGATACCTTCGCGGCCAAGCCCTATGAGCACTGGCGTCAGGCGCTCGCCCAGCACGGCATCACCTTCGGCGTGATCAGCCGGCCGCAGGACGTGCCGGACGACCAGCAGGCCGTGGCCTGCGGCGCCGTGGTCGACACCGACATACCGGAGATGCCGCGCACCCTCAGCAACCCCATCCGGCTGAGCTTCGCCGAACAGCGGGTCGCCCATCCCGCGCCAGCACTGGGCCAGCATAGCGACGAGATCCTGCGCGAGGCCGGTCTCAGCGCGCCACAAATCGCCGAGCTGAAGGCGATCGGCGCCGTGCGATGAGCGATCCGCTACCGCTCGCCGGGCTCGTGGTGCTCGATGTCAGCACCTTCATCGCCGCACCTGCCGCGGCAACGGCACTCGCCGACTATGGCGCCGATGTCATCAAGATCGAGTCTCCCGGCGAAGGCGATCCACACCGACACAACTACAAGCGCGCCGCGACGTACCCGAGGAGCGAGAGGAATTTCCCGCTGCAACTCGACGGGCGGCTGAAGCGCTCGCTGGCGCTCGACCTCAAGAAATCCGAGGCGCGGCCGGTGCTCGAGAAGCTGGTGAAGCGCGCCGATATCATGATCGTCAATTTTCCGCCGCCGGCGCGTGAGCGCCTGAAGCTGCGCTGGGAAGACATCGAGCCGATCAATCCGCGCCTCGTCTATTGCTCCCTGACGGGTTACGGCGAGACAGGACCAGACCGCGACCGGCCGGGATTCGACGTCACGGCCTATTTCGGCCGCTCCGGCATCCTCGATGCTGCGCGCTACGAGGGCGGACCGCCGGGTCTCTCGCTGCCGGCACAAGGCGATCGCGCGACGGCGATGACGCTCGTTGCCGCCATCCTGCTCGGGCTCCGGCATCGCGACCAGACAGGCAAGGGTTGCTGGGTGGGCACCTCGCTCTATGCCAACGGTGCCTGGGCCAACGGCACGACGCTCGCGGGGGCGGCGATCGGCGCCAAGATGGTGACGCGCGAGCCGCCCGATCGGCCGCGCAATGCCCTGACCAATCTCTACCGCACCAAGGACGATCGCTGGTTGCAGCTCCTCGTCGTGCGCGACGACCGGCTATGGGGAACATTCTGCAAAGTGATCGGCCGGCCCGAGCTCGAACATGACGCACGCTTCACCGACCGCGAGGAGCGCAAGCGCCGCGCGCTCGAGCTGCACGCCGAGATCGCACCTGTCTTTGCTTCAAGAACCTACGGCGAATGGGAGGGCGTGCTGGCGACGACCGGCATCCCGTTCGGCGTCATCGGCCGCGTCGTCGACGTGGTCGATGACGAGCAAGCGCGTCACGCCGGCATCTTCGCGGAGACGCTCAATCCGGATGTGCCGCGCACGATCAACAATCCGATCCGCCTCGGCTTCGCCCAACCGCGCGTTTCGGGCAAGCCGGCGGCCGTCGGTGAGAACTCCGAGGAGATCCTGCGCGAGCTCGCCTATACCGAATCCGATATCGAGACCCTGAAGAAGGCCGGCATCCTGGGTTAGGCCTTATTCTGCCGCTGCGATGTCACGCGGGGCCAGGCTTGCGATCTCGCGAATCAGCTTCTTCGTCAGCGCCCGGCCGAACGCCTCGTGACTTTCCGCCACGACGGTGAACGCGCCAAAGCCGCCGATCACATTGTCCTGGAAGTATTTCTCGAGGCCGCCCGTCGGATTGGTGTGCTCCGGGCGAAACGACTCGTTGATCGGAGTCAGGATCACCAGTGCGTTGATCGTGATGCTCTTCGCCAGCGCCTCGTCGCGTGCGTCGGTGACCGAACGACCGGAATTGTTGTTGCCGTCGCCGGATATGTCGATCACTCGCCGCTCCGCGGCGAACGGCGCACGTTCGAGCTGGCGCACCGAGAAGTCGATGGCGCCGCTGATCGACGTGCTGCCGACAAAGGAGCGCGGCGCCTCGATAAGCCTGTCGCCGAACCCGCGCGCATCGGCGCCGCTCGCGATCACCGTCCAGTCGACGACGACGTTCTGCTGCGCGGTCGTGGCCCACTCGAGGAAGCAGACGGCAATGCGCCGATTCTGGCCCGAGGTAATCGCCTTCACCACCTCCGGATTGGAGATCGCCGCGGCCGCCCCTTCGCGCTGAAGCCTGAACTTGGGCTCGGTGACGCTGCGCGACACATCGGCGGCGAGCACCAGCAGCATATCGACCGGATCGGCAGCCCGGGCCGCTGAC
This sequence comes from uncultured Reyranella sp., assembly GCA_964533955.1. Classification (GTDB taxonomy): domain Bacteria; phylum Pseudomonadota; class Alphaproteobacteria; order Reyranellales; family Reyranellaceae; genus Reyranella. Next base: position 10,433 of record CAZHQA010000110.1, read on the forward strand.
GCCACGAGGCCCAAAACCAGGCTCAACAACGCAACCACTCTTGCCATCGAGGATCTCCCTCATCCGATCCTACATGACAGTGACGGCAAAACGTTCGACAATTCGCCGATGGCCGCCCGCTTCCGGACCTACGCCGAGTTCTGGCCGTTCTATCTCGCCGAGCACGCCAAGCCTTCGACCCGGGCAGTGCACTATGTCGGCACCATTGCATCGGCGGCGGCGCTGGTCTGGGCGATCGCCAGCCAGAACTGGTGGTGGCTGCTGGCCGTGCCTTTGTTCGGCTACGGCCCGGCCTGGTTCGGCCATTTCTTCATCGAGCATAACAAGCCTGCCACCTTTCAGGCCCCGTTGTGGTCGCTGATCAGCGACTACCGCATGTGTGGCCTGTTCCTGACCGGTCGCCTCGGTCACGAATTGATGAAGCACCAGATCCGCCGCTGAGAACGCCGCGTAGATGGGGCATGCGGCGCCTCATCGCCCTGTTGCTGATCGCCCTTGTCGGGACGGCCCACGCCGAGACGCCGGCGCTGCCGTGGCAAAAGTGGGATGCCGCGCTGTTCGAGCGGGCCGACCGCGAGCACAAGTACATTCTCCTGCACATGGCGGCGGTATGGTGCCACTGGTGCCATGTCATGGAGGCTACGACCTATCGTGATCCCGCCATTCAGAAAGCCATTCTCGAGCAGTTCATCCCGGTGCGCGTCGATCAGGATGCCGACCCCGCCCTGTCCTATCGCTACGAGAACTGGGGGTGGCCGGCCACGGTCATGCTCGACAAGGACGGCAACGAGATCTTCAAGCGCCGCGGATACATTCCGCCCGACCTGTTCGCCAGGTTCCTTGTCGCGGTCATCGAGGATCCGTCGGCCCTATCGGCTGCCGACGCTGGCGTCGAGGTCGACCCGAATGCCGTCGGACTATCGGCAGGTCGGCGTGCCAGGACCGAGGCGCTGTTGCTCAGCAGCTACGACAAGGAGCATGGCGGCTTTGGCGACACACACCGCTTCATCCATGCCGATACGCTCGAATGGGCGCTCGAGCGCAGCCGCCGCCTGCAGCGCAACGTCGACCCTGACACGTGGCGCCAGGTTGCGGCCACGACCCTGGCCGGGGCGCGACGGCTGATCGACCCGGTGTGGGGCGGCATGTTCCAGTATTCCGACAAGCTCGACTGGTCGGGCCCGCACTACGAGAAGCTCCTGAACATCCAGCGTGATGCCGTGCGGTCCTACGTTCTGGCCTACGAGATCGGCCACGATCCAGCCGACCTCGCCACGGCCCGCGACATTGCCCGCTGGTTGATGGACTTCATGCGTTCGCCAGGCGGTGCCTTCTACACCAGCCAGGATGCAGACGCATCGAACGACCTGCACGGCGAAGCCTTCTATGCCGGGAACGATGCAACCCGCCGCTCGGGCCGGCAGCCCGCAATCGACAAGAATGCCTATGCCCGCGAAAACGGCTGGGCGATCGCGAGCCTGGCCGAACTCGCCAATGTCGCGGTCGATGGCGAACTCCTGAACGCCGCCAGGCGCGCCTTCGACTGGACCCTGGCCAACCGGCGTGCGCCGAATGGCGGCCTGGGCCACGCCCGCGCGGCAGACGACGACACCCATCTCGGCGACACGCTCGCCGTCGCGGAGGCGGCCTTGGCGCTCTATCGCACGACCGCCGACCGGCGGTATCTCGACGTGGCGGCCGAGCTGGGTGAGGTGATCGAACGCGATCATCGCGATGCGGCCGGCGGCTACATGGTGCGCCGGCCTGATCCGGGCGCGAAGGGCGTGCTGGCCAGGCCCGTGAGGCAGATCGACGAGAACGTTGCCGTGACGCGGTTGTTCAATTTGCTGGCGCGCAACACAGGCAAGCCCGCCTTCCGCGCCGCCGCCGAGCACGGCATGCGCTACCTGATCTCGCTCGCCGAGGACGATCTCGTGGTGCCAGGCGCCTTGCTGGCCGACCGCGAACTGGCACGCGAGCCCGCACACGTTACCGTCGTCGGCGCCAAAGATGATCCGGCAGCCCGGGCGTTGTACGCGGCCGCCCGCAGCTATCCGACGCGCTACCTGCGGATCGAATGGCTGGATCGCCGCGAAGGCCCGCTGCCGGCGGCCGACATCGACTATCCGGAGATGCCCGAGGCGGCCGCCTTCGCCTGCGCCAACGGCGCCTGCTCGGTGCCGGTGTTCAGCCCCGCAGACGTCCCCCGTATCGTCGCCCGGGTCGACGACCGCTAAGATCGGCGGCATGTCCGCCTCACCCATCCTGCGCGTCGCCCGGCCGACCGACGATCTCGACGCCCTGCTGCCCTTTTATCAGCAAGGCCTTGGCCTCGAGATCCTGTATCGCTTCGAGGACCACGACGGCTTCGACGGCGTCATGCTGGGGCGCGAAGGCGCGCCCTACCATTTCGAATTCACGCGGGCCCGCGGCCACAACGCAGGTCGCGCGCCGACTCCGGACAACCTGATTGTCCTCTACCTTCCTGAAGCGGAGGCTTGGCGTGCCGCCGTCCAGCGCATGCGCGAGGCAGGCTTCGAACCGGTGCCGGCCTTCAACCCCTATTGGGATCGGGAGGGCCTCACTTTCGAGGACCCCGACGGCTACCGCCTGGTCCTTCAGCGGGCGGCCTGGGCCCGTTAGGCGGCCCCTTGCGCCTGCGGAAAGCGGGGGCCACATTGCGGGCAACCTGACGAATTCCCCTTTCGAGGACCCATGGAAACGATGTTGCAGGGCGCTGCACCCCAGGCTGTGCCCGCCGATCTGATCAAGGATAGCGACCAGACCAAGTTCGCCAAGGACGTGCTCGAAGCCTCGCGCACGGTGCCGGTGATCGTCGACTTCTGGGCAACCTGGTGCGGCCCGTGCAAGACGCTGCAGCCCATGCTCGAGAAGGTCGTCAAGGAAGCCAAGGGCGCGGTCAAGCTGGTCAAGATCGACATCGACAAGAACCAGATGCTGGCCCAGCAGCTCAGGATCCAGTCGATCCCCGCGGTCTACGCGTTCTTCGGCGGCCGGCCGGTCGACGGCTTCATGGGCGCAGTGCCCGAGAGCCAGGTCAAGCAGTTCGTCGACCGTCTGGTACAGGCGGCGGGCGGCGTGCCCGGCGAGGGCGGCGCCGATGATCTCGCCGCAGCGCTCGAGCATGCCAAGCAGGCGGTGGCCGAAAACGACTTCGCGCTGGCCTCGCAGATCTACAACGAAGTCCTCGAAGTCGATCCGCAGAACCTGGCGGCACTCGCCGGCCTGGCGCGCTGTCATGCCCAGGCGGGCGAGGTCGACCAGGCCAAGGCGGTGCTCGCCAAGGTACCGGCCAAGGACAAGACCAACGCGGAGATCGCGGCTGTCCAGGCCTCGCTCGACCTCGCCGAGCAGGCAAAGGCGGCGGGGCCGGTCGGCGAACTCAAGGCCAAGGCCGAGGCCAACCCCAAGGACTTCCAGACCCGCCTCGACCTCGCGCTCGCCTATTGGGCGGGAGATCAGCGCAAGGAGGCAATCGACGAGCTGCTCGCCATGATCAAGCTCGACCGCAACTGGAACGAGGCGGCGGCGCGCCAGCAGCTGCTGAAGTTCTTCGAGGCGCTGGGCTTCACCGACCCGCTTGCCGTTGACGGCCGCAAGCGGCTGTCGACCATCCTGTTCTCGTGAGCCGCCGAAACCCGTTCGATCCCCGGTTCGAGCAGCTGCCCGACACGCTGCCCATCTTTCCGCTGTCGGGCGTGCTGCTCCTGCCTGGCGGCAAGCTGCCGCTCAACATTTTCGAGCCGCGCTACCTTGCCATGATCTTCGATGCGCTGGCCGGCCATCGCATGATCGGCATGGTGCAGCCGGTGCAACCTGGCGGCTACGCCGGCGACGGTCTGCCGACCGACGACGGCAGGCCCAAGGTGCACAAGGTCGGCTGTGCCGGACGCATCGTCAGTTACAACGAAACCGAGGACGGCCGCCTCCTGCTGGCGCTGTCCGGCGTCTGCCGCTTCGAGGTCGGCCGCGAACTCGAGCTGGCGCAGGGCGGCTATCGCCGCGTGTCGTCGATCTTCTCGCCTTTCCGCTCCGATCTCGATCACGCCGACGAGATGGTCGAACTCGACCGCGAGCGGCTGATGGCGGCATTGGCCGCATTCTTCCGCGGCAAAAACCTGTCGACCGACTGGGATGCCGTGAAGCAGGCGGCCGACGGCAATCTCGTCACGTCGTTGTCGATGGTGCTGCCGTTCGGTCCGGTCGAAAAGGAGGCGCTTCTGGAGGCCGCCGACACATCGGCGCGGGCCAAGCTCCTGGTCGCCTTCCTGGAGATGGCCGCCTTCGGCCAGCCGCCCGATACGCCACAGCGTGCGAATTGATTGGGCGCGGGCAATCCCGGGCCTGGACCGTCCATGCTATAAGTTCCCCATGGTCGATGAATCCCCTCCTCGTCGCGGCGGCGTCGATCCCAAACTGCTCGAGATCCTGGTCTGCCCGGCAACGCACGGCCCACTGGAATACGACGCAGCGGCGGGCGAACTGATCAGCCGCAAGGCGGGCCTTGCCTATCCTATCCGCGACGGCATCCCGATCATGCTGGTGAGCGAGGCGCGGCAATTGAAGGACGTGCCGTGAGCGGCGCCAGCGGCATCCCGAAATCGGTGCCCGACCAAGGCAGCTACGAGGCCGACGACGCGCCCTGGCCTTCGGAATTGCGGGTGTTCAAGGCCGAGGGCCGCATCGAGATCGACTTTGCGGACGGCAAGAGCTGCGTGCTTCCTGCCGAATATCTCAGGGTCGAAAGCCCGTCGGCCGAGGTGATGGGCCACGGCGGACCTTCATCGAAAAAGATCGTGTCGGGTCGTCGCCATGTGAAAATCGAGGCCGTCGAGCCGGTCGGCCACTATGCCATCCGCATCATATTCGACGACAAGCACGACACCGGCATCTTCAGCTGGTCCTACTTGCGCGAACTTGGCGACACCTACGAGGAGCGGTGGGCCGCCTATCAGGCCGCGCTGGTCGATCGCGGATTGAGCCGCGACCCGTGATGAGCTGTCTTGCCCGGCTCACCACCCCTGAATCGTGCCCTGCCGGACCACGGGCGTCTCGCTCGCTCAAGTTCATGAGCGCGCAGGATGCGCGCGGTCCGGAAAAGCATGTCCCCCACGGCCGGTAAGCCGATGAAAATTGTCATCGCCGGCGCCGGCATCGGTGGCCTCACTGCCGCGATGTGCCTGCATCGCGCCGGATTCGACGTCGAGGTTTTCGAGGCGGTGAACGAACTCAAGCCGCTGGGCGTCGGCATCAATATCCAGGCCGGCGCAGTGCGCATCCTTTCGGGGCTGGGGCTCGAGCCGGCGCTGGCCGCCACCGGGATCGAGACGCGCGAACTGCGCTATGCCAATCGCCACGGCCAGACCATCTGGGCCGACCCGCGCGGCCGCCACGCCGGCCTGCCCTGGCCGCAATTCTCGATCCATCGCGG
>CAZHQA010000111.1:0-15869 GCA_964533955.1 uncultured Reyranella sp.
TGCCTGGGACTCCCCTTGCTTACTTCCTCTCCCCGGTCTGCCGGGGAGGTGTCGGCGTCATACGCCGTCGGAGGGGTCTTGCGCCACAACGACCATAGCCCTTGGCCCCTCCGCCCTCGCAAGCCGACGGCGCCTCCGCCGATGACGGGGGAGGAATTGGATGACTATCGGCCGGCGGTGCGCTGGCCGCAACCCAGCGGGTCATCGCCAGGATCGCCGCCCTGCGCCTTGAGGCGATCGATCTCGGCGTCGATTCCGACGATGTGCGGATTGTACTTCTTGGCGAGGGCGAAGGCGGCGGCGGCGCGGCCGGGCTCGCCCATCTCGGCGCGGATCATGCCGAGGCCGGAATAGGCGCCGAAGTGGCGCGGTTCGCGCTTGATGGTCTCGCAGATGTCGCTGAGCGAGGCCGGGAAGTTGCCGAGCAGCCATTGCACCGTGGCGCGCTTGTTCCACGCCTCCGGGAGATCGGGCGCCATCTCGATCAGCTTGCTGAAGGTGCTGACCGCAGACTGCAGCTCCTGCTGCTGCATCTCGGCGATGCCGCGCAGCATCAGCGCGCGCTGTTGGGGATCGGGCACCATGGTCCATTGCTCCCAGATCGCCGCTTCGAGCGACTGGATGGCCATCGGGTCGGTGGCGGTCTGCAGCTTGGCGAACAGGGTGTCGAGCATTTCGCCCTTCCCGGCGCTCTGTGCGCTTGCGCCGGCGCAAAGCATCAGGCCGAGCAGGCCGGCAAGGCAAGCGCGAAAGATGCTCATTCGATGGCCGCTGGCTGCGGTCCGCCGGTCGCCCAGTCGAGCAACTCGACGGTGTGCACGACGGGGATGCCGGTGCCCGATGCGATGTTGCCGACGCAGCCGAAATTGCCGGCGGCGATCACGTCGGGACGAAGGCGCTCGATGTTGGCGACCTTGGCGTCGCGCAGCCGCCGCGACAGGTCGGGCTGCAGCACCTGGTAGGTGCCGGCCCAGCCGCAGCACAGATGGCCGTCGGGCACGTCCTTCACGACATAGCCTGCGTCGTGCAGGAGATTCCTCGGCTGTCGATCGACCTTCTGGCCATGCTGCATGGAACAGGCCGAATGATAGGCGACGACCAGTGGCCGGGCGGTCACGTTCGCGAGACCGATCTCGACCATGAGCTCGCTGACATCCTTCGCCAGTTTCGACACCCGCTCGGCCTTGTCCTTCCACGCCGGATCGTGGGCAAACATCGCGCCATAGTCCTTGACCGTCGTGCCGCAGCCCGAGGCGTTGGTGACGATGGCGTCGAGATCCTCGCCCATCCAGGCGTCGATGTTGCGCCGGGCAAGCTCCAGCGCGCGCTCGTTGTGGCCGATATGCTGGACCGCGGAGCCGCAGCAGCCCGAGCCTGCGACGTTCACCACCTCGACGCCGTGTCGGGTCAGCAGGCGCACCGTCGCCTCGTTCACTTCCGGCGCCAGCACCTGCTGGCCACAGCCCGGCATCAACGCCACGCGCTTTCGGCGCGGACCGACCGCGGCAAAGGTCTGCGGCCGGTCGACCGGCGAGGGGCCCGCGATCCGCCCGGGAAGGGCGTCGATCATCGCCCGCAGCCGGCGCAGGAACGTGGCACCGCCTGGATCGCTGCTCGTTGACGGCAGCAGCGCCGCCAGCGGCTTGGCGAGGCCGCCCAGCATCGCCATCCAGCGGAACAGCGCCGGCCGCGGCATCAGCGCGCCGAGCAGCCCGCGCAGCAACCGGTCGGACAGCCCACGCCGGTACCTCTGTTCGATGTAGTGGCGGCCGTGATCGACCAGGTGCATGTAGTTCACGCCCGACGGACAGGTCGTCATGCAGCTGAGGCAGGACAGGCAGCGGTCGACGTGGCGCACCTCCTGGGCCGTCGGCGCGCGGTCGGCCTCGAGCATGGCCTTGATGAAGTAGATCCTGCCGCGTGGTGAATCGCGCTCGTCGCCCAGCAGGACGAACGTCGGGCAGGTCGCCGTGCAGAAGCCGCAATGCACGCACTTGCGCAGGATGTGCTCGCTGCGCGCCGTCTCCGGATCGGCCAGTTGGGCCAGGGTGAAGGTGGTTTGCATCGCTAGCCCATCCGCCCCGGATTGAAGAGCCCTCTCGGATCGAAGCTCTCCTTCACACGCCGTGACAGCGCCGCGAGGGCCGGCGACTGCGGCTGGAACACCGGCACGGCAGCGCGCACGGTCTCGGGCGCACGGATCAGCGTCGCATGGCCACCGGTCGAGCCGATGGCCCCGCGCACCAGGACGTGGTCGGCGTCAGGACTGGCCGGCAGGGCGAGCCAGATCAGCCCGCCCGACCAGTCGTAGAGCACCTTGAGCGCGGGTTGATGGCTGCGGAGGCGGGAGACGACGGCCGGTCCCTCGCTCGGCGGACAGGAAATGCGCCAGACGATCCAGCTGGCCGCCGCATCGAGCGGTACCGCGTCGCGCACTTCGCGCCAGAAGGCACGGCTCTCGAGCGTGCCCAGCTCCTCCATGGCGGCGGCGCTGCCCGCCAGCAACTCGCGCAATCCCTTGAGGCGCGCCTGCACGGAAGGGGCAACCCCCTCCACCCGCAGCGCCGTCGTGCCGCGAACATGGGCGGCGCCCGAGACTTCGTGCGGGCTGCCCATGGCGGCACACATGGCCTTCACTGCCGCGCCGTCGTCCAGGCCCATGAGCAGCAGCGTTGCGGTCTGGTCGGGGGCCGGCAGGACCTTGACCGACACCTGGTCGAGGACGGCAAGCGTGCCCCAGGAACCGGCAAGCAACTTGGAGAGGTCGTAGCCGGTGACGTTTTTCATCACCCGACCACCCGACTTGAACGCCTCGCCGCGCCCGTTGACGCCACTGAAGCCCAGCAAGTGGTCACGCGCCGCCCCGGCCGACAGCCGGCGCGGACCGGCCAGGTTGCCCATTACGGCGCCTACCAGCGTGCCCTCTCCCGGGGCGTGACCGAGCAGCGGACCGAGATCGGGCGGCTCGAACGCCAGCATCTGGTTGCGTTGGGCGAGCAGCGCTTCGACCTCGCGCATGGCGGTGCCGGCGCGCAGCGTCACGACCAGTTCCTCCGGCGCGTAGTCGACGACTCCGCTCAGTCCGGACAGGTCGAGCACCTGATCGCAAGCCATCGCCTGGCCGAGCGGCAACTTGCTGCCCCGACCGCGCACGTCGAGGGTGACGCCCTCGTTCAGCGCCCATTCGACGGCCTGCTGCAGTTCCTTGGCCTCGCGAGGCGCGAGTGTTCCGGTCATTCCCGCAGCCCCGGTTACCAATAGTGACCGTTAAAATAACGGGAAAATAACGGGAGCGCCCCTCGCCCGAGGCCGGTTACGGCCGAGTAACGTTTAAAATAATGGAAAAATAATGGGGACCCCCCGCCACTCTCTGTCATGACGCCATGATACTCCCGCACGCCCCGAATCGACGAATTTGGTCATTAGAAGTTCGCGGACCGTCGTAGTGTCAGGGGATGTCTCGGGGAACTCGCCTTCTGGTCATCCTCCTTGGTGCGGCGGTCGCCGTTGCCGCGATCGTGGGAATCGCGATCTACCTGCAGCGCGGGTGGCCGGCGGCGGAGCGCACCGCGTTCATCGACGCCTGTGTCAGCAGTTGCCGCGCCTCGCCCGGCGTCACGCCCGACCGTTATCCGATGTGCGATCAGGCCTGCACGTGCGGCGCCGACGAAGCCGAGAAAATGATGACCGCCCGGGAGTTGATGGAGTTCAAGACCATGGAGAGCGACAAGGCCACTCCGGAGCAGGCCGACAAGCTGGAGAAAGTGAAGGCGGCGGGTGCCGCCTGCGCCGCGCGGGCCGGCGCGAAGAAGTAGTCGGGCGCGCGCCGCAGCCCCGTTCAGAAGCGCGGAATGTCGGGGAACGGCAGCCTGTTGTGGTGCACCACGACCTGGCCCAGCTCGGCGCAGCGCCGCAGCTTGGGAAATACCTTGCCGGGATTGAGCAGGTGGTCGGGATCGAAGGCACATTTCAGACGCATCTGCTGGTCGAGGTCGATTTCGGTGAACTGCTCGCCCATCAGGTCGCGCTTCTCGATCCCCACGCCATGCTCGCCGGTCAGCACGCCGCCCACGCGCACGCACAGCCGGAGGATATCGGCGCCGAACGACTCGGCGCGGTGAAGCTCGTCGGGATCGTTGGCGTCGAACAGGATCAACGGATGCAGGTTGCCGTCGCCGGCATGGAAGACGTTGACCACTCGCAGGCGATGCTGCTTGCTCATCTTGCGCATCTCGGCCAGCACCTCGACCAGGCGGCCGCGCGGCACCGAGCCGTCGAGGCACATATAGTCGGGCGAGATCTGGCCGACCGCCGGGAAGGCGGCCTTGCGGCCGGCCCAGAACAATACGCGCTCCTGCTCGTCGCGGCTGACGCGAATCACTGTAGCGCCGCGGCTTTCGGCGATCTCCCCGACGCGGCCCACCAGATAATCGACTTCGACCGCCGGGCCGTCGAGTTCGACGATCAGCAGGCCCTCGACGTCGAGCGGATAGCCCGCGCCGACATAGTTTTCGGCGCATTGCACGGCATCCCTGTCCATCATCTCCATGCCGCCCGGAATGATGCCCGAGGCGATGATGGCGGCGACGCAATCGGCCGCACTTGCCTCGGTCGGGAAGCCCAGCAGCACGGCGCGTGCGGTCGACGGCTTGCGCAGCAGGCGCACCGTTACCTCGGTGACCACGCCCAACAGCCCCTCCGAGCCGGTCATCACGCCCATCAGGTCGTAGCCGCCGCTGTCGAGGTGCTTGCCGCCCAGTCGCACCACCTCGCCGTTCATCAACACCATCTCGACGCCGAGCAGGTTGTTGGTGGTCAGGCCGTACTTCAGGCAATGCACGCCGCCGGAATTCTCGGCTACGTTGCCGCCGATCGAGCAGGCGATCTGCGAACTGGGGTCAGGTGCGTAGTAGAAGCCCTCGTGCTCGACCGCCTTGGTCACGCCGAGGTTGGTGACACCGGGCTGCACCACCGCGCAGCGGTTGGCGTAGTCGATCGCGAGCACCTTGTTGAACTTGCCCATGCCGAGCAGGATCGCGTCGCCCACCGGCATCGAGCCGCCCGACAGCGAAGTGCCCGCCCCGCGCGGCACGACCTTGACCTTGTTGTCCTGGCAGTAGCGCAGGATCGCCGAAACCTGCGGGACGGTCTCGGGCAGCACGACGACCAGCGGCATCTGGCGGTAGGCCGACAAGGCGTCGCATTCGTAGGGCCGCATGCCGTCGAGATCGTCGATCACGCCCTCGCCAGGCACGATCGCCCGGAGCGCCGTGACGATCTCGGCGCGGCGCGCCAGGATCCCAGGATCGAGGGCGGGCATTTGCATGCCACGATCCTTACGCCAAATGAAAAAGCGGCGGAAGCCGGGGGCCCCGCCGCTTGTGGTTGGTCCAGACGCCGAGAATCAGCCCTGGCGGGCCTTATAGCGCGGGTTGGTCTTGTTGATGATATAGACGCGGCCCTTGCGTCGCACGATGCGGCAGTCCTTATGGCGCGTCTTCACCGACTTCAGCGAATGGCGGATCTTCATGGTCCTTGCTCAACAAAAAGCCCCGGCAGCGCCGGGGGGAATGACGAAAGCGGGCGGAAAATAGGGACCGGACAGGGCCCCGTCAACCCGATTTCCGGCTAGATTTTGGGGTCAAAGGGCCTGCCCCGCCCGCCCCGTGGAGCAAGACAATGAGTGAAAACGCATACGACATCGACATCGTGATCCAGGGCTTTCCGGGGAAATCGGTGTGCCACGGCGGCCTGGGCTGGAGCAGCGTCGTGCTGTTGCGCGGCAATGGCCGGGTCGCGCTGGTCGATACCGGCTCGTTCGGCATGCGGCGATTGCTCATCGAGCGGCTGGAAAAGCGCGGGCTGAAGCCCAAGGACGTGACCGACGTCCTGCTCACCCATTCGCATCACGACCATTCGGTCAATTGGACGCTGTTCCGCCATGCCCGGATCGTGATCGGCAACACCGAGCTCAATTGGTCGCTGGGCGAGCCGTGGGGCGAGACACCGGTGCCGGAGCTCTACATGCGCGAGCTCAACCGCTGGCCGAGCCTGGTGCGCGCGCTCGATGGCGAGCAGGTGCTGCCCGCGGTGTTCGCCCACGTGGCCCCTGGTCATACGCCGGGCTGCGTGGTCTATGTGGCGCACGATCGGACGCGCGATTTCATCTTCACCGGCGACGCCGCCAAGAACCGGGCCGAGCTTCTGTCGCGCAGCGCCGACATGACGGCGAGCGCCGAACAGACCGCGGAGTCGATGGCCATGATCTGGGAGTTCTGGCGCCGGCGCCCCGGCAACATCCTGGTGCCGGGGCATGACCTGCCGATGACCCAGAAGGATGGACGGCCGTCCTATATCGGCCGGCGTGAAGCCGCCGTCTCGACCTGGTATGGCGACAACCTGGAGCAGACGACGCTGTTCGAGCTGACCCGCGAGCGCGTCGGCCAGATCCTGGCGGCCGACGATTGATTTGCCTCGAGCGACTTCATTGCGGCCTTTATGTCCGCGCCCCCAAATCATGCTCTTGTAGACCGCGCGCATCCTGCGCGCCCATGATTCGTGACCGAGCGAGACGCTCGCGGTCGGGAAGAAGGAGGAATCGATGTCCAGGCTCACGCTCGCTCAGGCCAACAAGATCATAGAGGTGGCCTTCGCCAAGGCGCGCGAAATGAAGGTGAAGCCGCTGGCCGTCGCGGTTCTCGACGAGGCGGGCCACGTGAAGTCGCTGCAGCGCCAGGATGACGCCAGCATGTTGCGCAACGACGTGGCCGTCGGCAAAGCATGGGGCGCCGTCGGCATGGGCGTGGCGAGCCGTACCCTGCTGGACCGAGCCAAGGGCAACCCGCAGTTCTTCGGCGCGCTCTCGGCAACCGCCCAGGGCAAATTCATTCCGCAGACCGGCGCGGTGGTGATCAAGGACAAGGACGGCACCGTTATCGGCGCCGCCGGCGCCTCGGGCGGGACGGGCGAGGAGGACGAGGCCGTCTGCATAGCGGGAATCGCGGCGGTGGGGTTGGCGCACGGCTGACGGCTCCTCTATTGTCCGGCCCCGCAAAGTGGGAAGGGGCAATGTTCGAGCCAGCAGAGCGTCTGAAATCGGTCAAAGTGTCGGCGTCCGCCGCGATGACCCGCAAGGTCCGCGAGCTGCGCGCGCAGGGCGTGAAGATCGTCGGGTTGTCGTCGGGCGAGCCCGACTTCCGCTCGCCGCCGAATGCCATAGAAGCGGCGCACCAGGCGGCCTTGGCCGGCGACACCAAGTACCCGCCACAGGATGGCGCACTGGCGCTCAAGAAGGCGGTGCAGAAGAAGTTCAAGCGCGACAACAACCTCGATTACGCGCTCGACGAGATCATGGTCTCCAACGGCAGCAAGCAGATCATGTACAACGCCACGATGGCCTCGGTGAACCCGGGCGACGAGGTGATCATCCCCTCACCCGGCTGGATCAGCTACGCCGACCAGGTGAAACTAGCGGGTGGCGTGCCGGTCACGGTGTCGTGCCCGGAGAACAACCACTTCCACCTGCGCGCCGCCGACCTCGAGGCCGCGATCACGCCGAAGACGAAGTGGGTGGTGCTCAATTTCCCGAACAATCCGACCGGCGCGGTGTGCACGCGCACCGAGATGCGCGAGATCGCCGACGTGCTGCTCAGGCACCCGCAGGTGCTGATCATGTCGGACGAGATCTACGAGCATCTGCGCTACGACGGCGTCGAGTTCTGCTCGATCGCCGAGGTCGAGCCCAGGCTCAAGGAACGTACGCTGACGGTAAATGGTGCTTCCAAGGCCTATGCCATGACGGGCTGGCGCGTCGGCTATGCCGGCGGCCCGAAGGCGATGATCGTCGCCATGATGAACATGCAGGGCCAGGGCACGGCGGGAGTGTCGACCGTCGGCCAGGCGGCGGTTTTGGCCGCGCTCGAGGGGCCGCAGGACCTGATCCAGAGCCATCGCGACGACTACCAGAATCGGCGCAATCTCGTCGTCGGCTGGCTCAACGAGGCCAAGGGAATCACCTGCCATAAGCCCGAGGGCGCGTTCTACGTGTTCCCCAATATCGCGGGTTGCATCGGCAAGACCACGCCCAAGGGCAAGATGCTCGCGACCGACACGGATTTCGTCACGGCGCTGCTCGAGGAACGGCACGTCGCCACGGTTCAGGGCACGGCTTACGGCATGAGCCCCTATTTCCGCATATCCTATGCCACGGATCTCGAAAGCCTGCGCGAAGGCTGCAAGCGCATCCAGGAGTTCTGCGCCGACCTGCGCTGATTGCCGGCCGGGCGCGGCCCACTCAAGTGCGTCCTTGCCGCGGGCGCGGCACTTCCAGTGCGGCGTCATATCTCCGAGCCTGAGAAGACGCGCTACTGGAGTGGCGCGCCCCCAGCAATTGCCGCAGAATGCGCGGCAACAAACAAGTTCCATGGGAGGAACAGATGCTGATCCGCAGGCGTGATCTCCTGGCCGGCGTGGCCGCTTTTGCCGCTGTGCCGCATTCGCTCCACGCTCAGGCCAAGCCGCGCGTCACCTTCATTTCGCAGTGGTCCTCGGGCAGCGACGGCGCCGCCATTACCGGCCTCGGCAAGCGCCTCGAGGAGGAAGGCGGCATCTGGCAGCACAGTCCGGTGCCCGGCTTCACTACCGAGATGATGAACAAGCTCAGGGCCGACATCATCGCCGGCAATCCGCCCGCCGCCTCCCAGCTCAAGGGGCCGGAGATCGCGGTGTGGTCGAAGATCGCGCCGACCGTGAACCTCGATCCGCTGGTCGCCGCCGCGGGCTACGAGAAGCTCATCCCGGGCGAGCTGGTCGGCCTGCACAAGCCGCAGGGCCATTGGATCGCCCTGCCGATGCAGGTTTACCGCACGACGACGCTCTTCATGTCGCGGCCCGCGATGAAGAAGGTGGGTGCCACCAAGGCCCCGGCGACCTGGGCCGAGTTCAACGAGCTCGCGACCGCGATGAAAGGCGCCGGCATCACGCCGGTCGCCAACGGCGGCATCCGCTGGGACGACGGCATGAAGTTCGAGATTGCACTGTCGGGCATCGGCTGCGAGGCCTATCGCAGCGCGCTGATGAAGCTCGATCCCAAGGCGCTGAAGAGCGCCGAGATGCTCGAGGCCTTCGCCCAGCTGCGCAAGTTCGCGAACTGGATGGATCCGGCCATCGCCGCGCAGCACTACTCGGTGAACCTGCCCAAGTTCCTCAAGGGCGACATGGGCATGCTGATGATGGGCGGTTGGGCGCAGGGCGTGATCAAGAACCTCGGCGGCAACCTCGACGACGTGCTGATCACCTCGGTGCCGCAGAACGAGGGCAAGCCGGTGTTCGTGCTCAACGCCGACTCGATGATCTTCTGGCAGCGCAAGGAGGCCGATTTCATCGCCGGCCAGCAGCTGCTCGCCAAGCTGATGATGCAGAAGGACGTGCAGGAGAAATACTCGCAGACCACCGGCTCGATCCCGGTGCGCATCGATGTCGATCTGAGCGGCCCGGCCTGGACGGACGGGCAGCGCGAGGCCTCCGCCGTGCTGAACGACTCGTTCAAGAGCAAGCGCGTGCTCCTGAGCCTCGCGCACAACATGGCGCAGACCAATCCGATCACGGCCGCCATGATCGACGTCCTGACCGAGTATGTGCACAACGACAAGGTGACGCCCGAGCAGGGTGTGCAGCGGCTGGCGGCAGCGGTGGATACCGCGCGCGGATGAGGCGGCGGCTCGCGGACCATCTGCCGCTCGTCGTCATCTGGCTGCCGCTGCTGATCAGCGTCGGGCACGTCGTGGGCTTCACGGCGTGGACGACGTGGCTGTCCTTCACGCCGTCCGAGCTGCTGCCGGAGTACGACTGGGCCGGCCTGCGCAGCTACCGCTCCGTGCTGCGCACCGAGAACACCGAGGTCGCCTACATCAACCTGCTGATCTACGGCGTGGGGTTCGTCGGGTTGACGACGATCCTGGGTTTCGTGCTGGCGGTGCTGCTCGACCAGCGCATCCGCGCCGAGAACCTCCTGCGCACGATCTATCTCTATCCGCTCGCCGTGTCGTTCGTCGTCACCGGCACGGCGTGGAGCTGGCTGTTCAATCCCGGTCTCGGCATCCAGAAGTTCGTGCGCGGCCTCGGCTGGACGGATTTTCGCTTCGACTGGATCACCGACCGCGATTTCGCCATCTACACGATCGTCTTCGCCGCCGTCTGGCACGCTGCGGGTTTTGCCATGGCGCTGTTCCTGGCGGGCCTGCGTTCGATCGACCCCGACCTCGCGAAAGCGGCGCAAATCGACGGCGCCGGGCCGGTACGCTACTACCTGCGCATCGCCGCGCCCGGCATCGCGCCCATCGCGATCTCCGTTCTCGTCATCCTGCTGCAATTCGCCATCAAGACCTTCGACCTGGTGCGCGCCATGACAGGCGGTGGGCCGGGAATCGCCACCATGCTGCCGGCGGTGGTGGTCTACGACTTCATGTTCCAGCGCGGCCAACTCGGCCGTGGATCGGCCGCTGCCGTGCTGCTGCTGTTGTCGCTGGTCGCGGTGCTGCTGCCCTACTACGCCTACGCGCAGTGGCGGGCACGCCGGGAGCGCGCCGCCCGTGAGTAGCGTGGAGGTCGACGCCGTCCCGCGACCCGGGCGCTGGCTGCTTTACATCGTGCTGGCCGTCTTCGCCGTCTTCTTCCTGCTGCCCTTGGTCGTGGTGATCCTGAATTCGTTCCGGACGGCGCAGGAGATCGCGCGTACGTCCGTGATCGGCTGGCCGCTTGGCCTGGCCTGGCGAAACTACGTCGAGGCCTGGAGCGGCTACTGCATCGCCCAGCGCTGCGAAGGCATCCAGCCCTATATGGTGAATTCCTTTCTCCTGGTGATCCCGGCGACGATCCTGTCGACGGCGTTGGGAGCAATCGCCGGCTACTCGATCTCGATGTGGCGCTTCCGCGGCGACACGATCGTGTTTGCCATCGTCATCATGGGCGTGTTCCTGCCCGAGCAGATGAAGCTGATCCCGTGGGCACTGGTGCTGCGCGACCTCGGCCTGTCCAACACGATCAGCGCGCTCGTCCTCATCCACACCGTGCAGGGCATGAGCTTCACCACGCTGTTCTGCCGCAACTACTACATCGGCATCCCGCAGGACCTGATGAAGGCCGCCCGGGTCGACGGCGCGGGCTACTTCCGTACCTTCTGGCGCATCGTGCTGCCGCTGTCGCCGCCGATCCTGATCGTGACGGTGATCTGGCAGTTCACCGGGATCTGGAACGAATTCCTGTACGGCGTGACGTTCACGACGGGCGGGCAGCAACCGGTGACGGCCGCCCTGATCGCCATCGCGACCACGCCGGCGACGGACCTGGTGGAATACGGCATCCAGAGCGCGGCCGTGTTACTCGCCGCCCTACCGACCCTGCTGGTCTATTTCTTCGGCGGTCGATACTTCATGCGCGGCCTGACCGCCGGCGCGATCAAATAGGGGGAACGATGGCGGCGCTCAACGTTCGTGGCGTCCACAAGCGGTTCGGCCCGGTCGAGGTGCTGAAGGGCATCGATCTCACGGTGGAGAACGGCGAGTTCGCGGTGCTGCTCGGTCCATCGGGCTGCGGCAAGTCGACCCTGCTGAACGTCATTGCCGGCCTCGAGCGGCCAGACGGCGGCACCGTCGAGATCGGCGAACGCGTGGTCAACGCCATTCCGCCCAAGGACCGCGACATCGCCATGGTGTTCCAGTCCTACGCCCTCTATCCGGCGATGACGGTCCGTCGCAACATCACCTTCGGCATGGAGTGCCGCGGTGTGCCGAAGGCGCAGCAGGACGAGGCCGTAAAGCGGGTGGCGGCACTGCTGCAGATCGAGCGGCTGCTCGAGCGCAAGCCCGCCCAGCTGTCCGGCGGCCAGCGCCAGAGAGTGGCCATGGGTCGCGCCCTGGTGCGCAATCCCCTGCTCTTCCTGTTCGACGAGCCGCTCAGCAACCTCGATGCCCAGCTGCGCGTCGACATGCGCACCGAGATCAAGCAGCTCCATGCCCGCATCCAGTCGACCATCGTCTATGTGACGCACGACCAGATCGAGGCGATGACCATGGCGAGCCGCATCGCCGTCATGAACCATGGCGAGGTCCAGCAGTTCGCGCCGCCCGACGTGATCTACAACAGGCCGGCCAACCTGTTCGTCGCCCGCTTCCTCGGCACGCCGCCCATGAACACCGTGCCGGCGCGCCTCGAAGCGGACGGCGATTCGCTGGTCGCCGTCATCGGCGGCAAGGCGCGTCTGCCCTTGCAATCCCCGCCCACCGCGGCGCGCGGCCACGTCGGTCGCGACGTCTTCCTCGGCATCCGGCCCGAATGCATCACCGACCGGACCGGCGGCGCCACTCTCGAGGCCGAGGTCGAGATGAGCGAGCCGACCGGCGCGGAGACGCTGGTGCTGCTGCGCGTCGGCGGCGAGCGCCTGCGCGCCCGGGTGGCGCCGGACGCCAGGCTGGCGCTGGGCCAAGCCGCCACGTTCTCGGTCGACACGCGCACGGCCTGCCTGTTCGATCCTCAAACCGAGCGGCTCATCGCATGAGTTTCACCAGGTACACGAGCCTCGCCGGCAAGGTCGTGCTGATCAGCGGCGGCGCCAGCGGCATCGGCGAGGCCTTCGTCCGGGCCTTCGCGGAAAACGGCGCGCGCGTCGGCTTCTTCGATCTCCAGCAGGACGCCGGAGCAGCCCTTGCCCGGGACCTCGCCGGCGCAGAGCACGCGCCGCTCTTCCTGCGCTGCGACATCACCGACACCGCCGCCCTCAAGGCGGCAATCGACGAGGCGAAGCAGAAGCTCGGACCGGCCTTCGCGCTGGTCAACAACGCCGCCAACGACCAGCGCCAGTCCTACGCCGAGGTGACGCCGGAGGAGTTCGACCGGACCATGGCGGTCAACTTCCGCCACGCCTACTTCGCGTGTCAGGCGGTGGTGCCACAGATGATCGAGCAGGGCGGCGGTTCGATCATCAACATGTCGTCGATGAGCTGGCAGGCCGGCGTGCCCGAGCTGATGGGCTATACGGCGGCCAAGGCCGCCGTGGTCGGCTTCACCCATTCCCTGGCGCGCGCGGTCGGCAGGCACCGCATCCGGGTCAACGCCATCGCGCCCGGCTTCGTGATGACCGAGAAGCAGCTCCGCCTGTGGTATCCGACCCGGGAAAAGGTCGAGGCGATGCTCGCCAATCAATTCCTGCCCGACGGCATCCGTCCCGAGGACGTGGCCAACGTCGCGCTCTTCCTGGCCGCCGACGACAGCCGCCTGATCACCAAGCAGACGATCTACGTGAACGGCGGGCGGCCTTAGAGCACTGAACCTTTCTTCCCATTCAGATGCGGAAGTGCCCGCACTGGGCGCCGGCGCTGGGGTCATGAGCCAGAGATCCGGCGATTCAGGTGTTCATTCCTCCGGCTCGGTCGAGAACATCAGCGGGTAGCCGTTCTGGCGTCCCATGTCGGTGCCTTCCTTGGCCTTGCTCTCCGCCACGTCGCGCGTGAAGGTCGCCACCACGCAGGCGCCGCGCTGGTGGGCAGTCATCATGATCCGGTAGGCCTGGTCCTCGGTGGTGCGGAATACCGCCTTCAGCACCTGGACGACGAACTCGCGCGGCGTGTAGTCGTCATTGATCAAGACCACCTTGTAGAGCCGTGGCTGCTCGATCTTGGGTTTGGCGATCGTGTCGGGTTTCAGGACGTCGATGTCGTCGCTCATCGTCCGCTCCGCTGCCTTCTCCTAAATCCTAACGATGTCGTCGAGCTGGCGGTAGTCCGGCAAGGTGGTGTCGATCGCCCGGCCCCTGCGGATAACAACGCGGTCGGCCTGGAAACGCGACAGCATTTCCGAATAGTCGCGCGCCTTGAGCACAATCAGGTCGGCCGGCCTGCCGCGGCCGACATGGCCGAATTGCCCCAGCTGCATGATGCCGGCCGGAACCGCCGTCACGGCACGGATCCAGTCGCCATGCGGATGGTCGAGATGGGCGATCTTCACGGCATAGGTGAAGGTTTCCAGCATGTCGTGATCGCCATAGCCGTAAAACGGATCGCGCACGTTGTCGCCGCCGATCGCGACGTTGAGGCCATGCGCCTTGAGCTCGTGCAGAAGCGTCACGCCACGCCAGCGCGGCGTGCGGCGCAACTCGTTGTCGCCGAACGGGCCGCGCGCCTGCAGGTAAAGATTGACCGCGGGCAGGCTCACGATGTCGATGCCGGCGTCCCGGCAGGCGTCCATCGTGTCGCGGATGAACTCGTCGGTCTGCAGCGCCAGGGCACAGCAGTGACCTGCGAGGATCCGGCCCTTGAAGCCGCGCCTGGCCGCGAGGCGCGCGATGCGGATCAGCGTGCGGGCGGCCGGATCGCTCGATTCGTCGACGTGCATGTCGAGGTCGAGGCCACGCTCCTCGGCGAGAGTGAAGATGTGATCCATCACGCTGTCGAATTCGGGCGGCACCGGATCGTTGTTGAGCGACAGGAAGCGCGTTCCGCAGCCGAGATTGCCGCCGATCGCGGCCAGCCGGTCGGCAAGCTCACGACCCTCGTCGCGCGTGAAGATGTCGAGCGGGCCGATGGTCGAGGGCTGCAGCTCGATCCGGCCGGCCCATTCGTCGCGCAGCCGGCGGAACACCGGGAAGGTGATGGCCGGTTGCGGCGCCAGCGAATCGAGATGGGTGCGGATCGCCACCACGCCCTTGGCGTAGGCGCATTGCAGGCCGAACTCCATGCGCCGGCGCACGTCCTCGGCATGCCAGCGCGCCGCGCGGTCGGGCCCCGACGCATCGGCGGCACCGGAGAGGTCGCCGGTCCGGTTGCGCGCGCGCGGCACGATGTGGCCCTTGTCGAGATGGGCATGGGCATCGAGCATGCCGGGCAGCACCAGCGAGCGGTCGAGGTCGGGCCCAAGCTCCGCGGCCACACTGCCCGGGGCGGCCAGATCGGCCACCGTGCCGTCCTCGATCACGAGGTCGCAGAAGCTCAGGTCGTCACGGTCGACCGGTCCGGGCGGCGCGCCAGCCAGCAGGCTCGCCGGCACGTGCACGCGGCGCAGCGCATAGCGCGCACCGACGGGCGGTTCGAAAAAGCCACTGACGGGCATGTTGGGTTCAGGTCAGGCCGACACGCTTGTTGACGAACTTCAGCGTGAACAGCTTGTCGATGTCGAGGCCGGCGGGCAAGGCGTTCACCGCCACCATGTCGTTGTAAAACGAATGCCACCGTTCCTTCGTCATGGCGCCGAGCCCGAGCCTGACGGCATCGCCGCTCGCCACCAGACCGCTTTTCCTCATGACCTCGATCGCATAGGCGATCTTGTCGTCCGACATATCCGGGTTGTCGCGCTTGATGAGCGCATTGGCCGGTGCGGGGTCGCCGTCGAGATAGCTGGCCCACCCCTTGATCGTGGCGTCGACGAAGCGCTGCACCGCGTCCGGTTTTTCCTCCGGCAGCTTGCTGAGGCACATCAGCAGGCCCTGGTAGTTGTCGAAGCCATGATCGGCCAGCAGATGAATGACCGGATCGACTCCAGCCTGGCGCAGGGCAAAGGGCTCGCTGGTCAGGAAGCCCTGCTGGGAGATGTTCTTGTCGGCAAGGAACGGCGCCATGTTGAAGGTGTAGGGACGGGCCTGCTCCTCGGCATAGCCGTACTTCGCCTTGAGCCATTGCCAGTAGGACTGGCGGCCGGCGGTGGCGATCAGGATCGGCTTGCCTTTCAGCGCCGGCAGGCTGTCGTTGCCCACGCCCGGATGCGACAGCAGCACGCGCATGTCCTTCTGGAAGAAGGCGGCGAGCGCCAACCCCGGCAGGTTCTCCCGCGCATAGTTGATCGACCCGAAGGTATTGCCCTCGATGAAGTCGACCCGACCGGCG
>CAZHQA010000112.1:0-15647 GCA_964533955.1 uncultured Reyranella sp.
AGCCTACAAGACGATCGCCTACGAGATCGCCGAGGCCTTCGACTGGAAGCCGCCCGACTGGTGCGTGCTGCCGGTCTGCTACGGCGACGCGCTCTATGGCATGTGGAAGGGCTTCCGGGAACTGCGCGCGCTGGACTGGATCCAGCGCGTGCCGCGCTTCGTCGCCGCCGAAGTCTCGGGCTCGCTCGCCGCCGCGATGGCGAGCGGCGAGGCCATGCCGCCTGAAGTGGCGCGCAACGCGCCCACCATCGCCACCTCGATCGGCGCCGCGCAGGCGACCGTGCAGGCGCTCGACGTGCTGCGCCATTCCAATGGCGCCGCCGTCACGGTGGGCGACGACGAGATGCGTCGCTGGGTGCTGACGATTGCGAAGAAGGAAGGCATCTGGGCCGAAGCCTCGTCGGCCGCGCCGTTCGCCGCCATCGAGCGGCTGCGGGCCAACGGTACCATCAAGCCCGACGAGCGCTGCGTCGCCCTGCTGACGGCGTCGGGCCTGAAGGATCCCGGCCCGATCGAGAAGGCGCTGCCCGAGCCACCGCTGGTGACGGGCGGACTGAAGGAGACGGTGGCCGCGCTCAAGAACAGCTACGGTTTCGATGGCTGAGCTCGGCATCGCCATCGACGGCCGCGCGCCGTTGCACGAGATCCCGGCCCAGGCCCAGGCGGCGGAAGCCGGCGGCGCCACGACGCTGTGGATCGCCTGCCATCTCTTCCTGCGCGATCCGGTGACGACGGCGGCGCTGGCGCTGGCTGCCACGAAGAAGATCAGGATCGCCCTGATGGCGATGAGCCCCTACTCGACGCATCCGGTCTACATCGCCATGACGGCCGCCAGCCTCGACGAGATGTATCCCGGTCGCGTGATCCTGTGCCTGGGCGCCGGCGCACCGGCCGACCTCAAGGCCGCCGGCATCGATTCGCCCAGGCCGCTGCTGGCGATCGGCGAGACGGTGAAGATCTGCCGCCAGCTCTTCGCCGGCGAGATGGCCGATTTCCAGGGCGAGATGTTCAGGGTGTCGGGCCGCCGGCTGGCCAATGGCGGCCGCACCATCCCGATCGTGCTCGCCGCCTCGCGGCCCAACATGCTGAAGCTCGCCGGCCGGCAGACCGACGGCGTGCTGATCTCGGCGGCGACTTCGCCGCCCTTCGTGAAGACCTGCCTCGACCGGGTGGGGGCAGGCCGCAAGTCGTGCATCGTCTACACCAGGCTCGGCCCGCTCGACGCCATCCGCCGGCCGATCGGTTTCGTGCTGCGCGGTGCCCATCATGCCGAGAACATCCGGCTGGGCGGCGCGAGCCTCGACCAGCAGGCGCTCGCGGCGGCCTACGCCGCCGAGCAATGGAGCGAGGTCGACCGCCTGGTGAGCGACGACGTCGTGCGCCGGCACACCGCTTGCGGTACGCCGCAGCAGGTGCGGGACAAGCTCGACGAATACCGCGCGATCGGCCTCGACGAGGTGGTGTTGGGCGGCATCGACGATGCCGCATCGATCGCGACTACTCTGAAGGCGATCAACGGATGAAGTTCAGCGTCAGCCTGCCCACCGGCTTCGAGGGGGTAATGTACCCCGTGCCGTTCGTCGATCCCGCCGACTTCGTGCGCATGGCGAGGCTCTGCGAAAAGCTCGGCTACCACTCGGTGTGGGGCAACGACCACATCCAGAGCCAGCACTACGTGCGCGAGCTCTATCCCGACTCGCCGCCCAACTTCTACGAGCTTCTGACCGTCCTCTCGTTCTGCGCAGCCGCGACGACGACGCTCGAGGTCGGCACGGCACTCGCCGTGCTGCCGATGCGCGATCCGTTCTGGCTGGCCAAGACGGCCGCCACCATCGACCAGCTGTCCAACGGTCGGCTGATCCTGGCGCTGGGCCTCGGCGCCTACCGCGAGGAGTTCGCCGCCTGGGCGCCGCGGCTCGCGGCGAAAGCGCAGCGCGGCGAGATGATGGACGAGGGGCTGGAGCTGATGCAGCGCCTGTTCAGCGAGCGCCGGGTCACGCACCAGGGCAAGTACTATGCGGTCAAGGACATCGAGATGTTCCCCAAGCCGAGGCGCGAGCCCTTCGCGCTGTGGCTCGGCGGGCACAACAAGCCGACCATCGAGCGGACCGCGCGCCTGGCGACAGGTTGGCTGCCGGGCTGGCGGCCGTGGCCCGAACTCGCCGAGTGGATCAGGATCCTGAAGGATCGCGCCGCCGCCTTCGGCCGCGACCCGAAGGAGATCGAGATCGCGCCACAGTTCTCCGTCACCATCGCGAAAACGCCGGAGGAGGCGGAGAAGCGTTACATGGCGTCCGGCCTTGTCGCGCATCGCAAGTCGCTCGCCTATACCGGGCGCGATCTTTCCAAGCAGGTGGTGGCCAATCTCGTCGGCTCACCCGACCTCATCAGGGAGAAGGTGGCGGGGCTCAAGGCGATCGGCGTCGATCATGCCTGTGCCCTGATGATCCCGGCCGAGTCGATGGCCGAGTTCGAGGACCAGGTGGAGTGGTTCGCCAAGACGGTGATTTGCTGAGCAATCGCTCGGTCCTTGCGGGCCGATACCGCATTCATCGCTTCGCGAAGGTCCACTCGATCGCGCATTTTGCACCTGCAGGCGCCGTCATTTTCGAAGCTAACTAAACCTAGGGTTTCACAAGTTAGCAGAATGCACACCGACAGGCGATTCCGCTTTCAGAGGCCTAGACTCGCGGTGGCAGAGATGCGCAAGAGGCTATCGAGAGATTGTCTATACGAAAGACGTTGACGTGTATGGCGGGTAATGTATAGTCAACGGTCGTCGAGGGTAAGGGTTTAGCGCTTTGCCGGAGCATTCACCGAGTCGGTTTGAAGCGCACACATTCCGACTCCCGGTCGGGAGCCTTCCGTTATTTTCCCGTTATTTTAACGGTCACCTGGCGGTAGCCACCTGGGAGGCGGGCACCGCCGACAGTCGATGGTTCGGCACGGCCCCTATGTTTTTCCATTATTTGAAACGTTGCCGCCGGGTAACCGCCCCAACCGATAGTAAACGATTTGCGTCAAGGCTCGGTGATTCAGTCGAGGGGGGAGTCCCGGGAACGCGGACGGTGAGGGAGGAAATGCAGATTCCATCAGCATCGGACCCGTCCACCAGGGGTGGACGATTCTGGACAGACGCGGTCCTAGAACTGCCGAATCACCCTCTCGCCGAAGCGCCCCAGGCCGTCCTCGAGGTCGGGCAGGTAGCGCCACACCGGCAGGATGATGCGGCCGACGCCCTGCTTGGCGCGCGCCTCGATGGCGGCGCGCGGGTCGACGGTCGAGCCCGGCAGCAGGTCGGGACAGCCGGCCATGATCTCGATCGCCTGCGGATCGCGGCCGGCGTCGGCGGCGGCGCGGCGCACGACGTCGAACAGCGGCACCGTGTCGACCTGCGAGCCGATCGAGGGGAAGAAGCCGTCGCCCAGCCGTCCGGCGCGCTTGGCCGCCGCCTCGGAATGACCGCCGATCACGATCGGCACGGTGCCTCCCACCGGCTTGGGATTCGAGCTGACCTCGTCGCAGTTCACGAACTGGCCGGCGAAGCTCACACCGTCCTCGGCCCACAGCTTGCGCATCACGGCGATGTATTCGTCCGTGCGAGCGCCGCGCTTGGCGAACGGCACGCCGACCGCCTCGAATTCCTCCTTGAGCCAGCCCACGCCGACGCCGAGTTCGATGCGCCCGCCGCTCATGTGGTCGAGCGTCGCCACCTGCTTGGCCAGCACGAACGGGTTGCGCAGCGGCAGGATGATCACGCCGGTCATGAAGCGCAGCCTCGTGGTGACGGCGGCCATCGCCGCCATCCAGATCAGCGGGTCGGGCAGGGCGCCGCCCGGCCCGCCGGGCAGCCGCCCGCCCGGCGCATAGGGATAGACCGAGGTGTATTTGTGCGGGAACACGACGTGGTCGACGGTGATCACCGAGTCGAAGCCCGCAGCTTCGGCGAGCTGGCACATGCGAATGGCCGCCGGCAGGTCGGGGAACGTGTTGTTCCCGAAATGAAGGGTGTACTTCACAGCAAGTCCTTCACGGCTTCGCGGTACTGCGTAACCGCCTTCAAATGGTCGTCGTATGTCTTGCCCTTGATGCGCTCGTGGATGGCGCTGGTGAAGGTCGTGTGGGCCAGCACGTGGCTGCAGCCCGCCTTCTTCCAGAACGCGACCTCCTTGCGCCAATCATCGGGCGTGCCCTTGCCGGGCGACACCCAGACTTCGAGCCCGACATCCTCGGGCTTGCGGCCCTCGGCCTTGATCATGCCCCGCAGCCGCTCGAAGACCTTGAGCGCCTCGTCGCCCGGCGGCCAGCGGTTGGGCATGAAGCCGTCGCCGTACTTGGCGACGCGCTTCAGGGTCTGCTCGGCATGGCCGCCGAACCAAACCGGCACCTTGCCCGACTTGGGCCGCGGGTTGATGCCGCCGTCGGTGAGCTCGTGATACTTGCCCTTGAAGGTGATGCCGTCCTTGGCCCACAGCGCCTGCATGAAGCGGACCTGCTCGGCCGAGCGCACGCCGCGCGTATGGAATTCCATGCCGAGGCCCTGGAACTCGACCTCGTTCCAGCCGACGCCGACACCCAGCCGGAAGCGGCCCTCGCACAGCGCGTCCAGCGACGCGGCCTGCTTGGCGACCAGCGCCGCCTGGCGCTGCGCCAGGATCAGCACGCCGGCGGCAAAGCCGATCTTCTGCGTCACGCCCGCGAGGAACGCGAACAGCACGAACGGATCGTGGTAGGCCGTGGCATTCGAGCCGCGCTGGCCGGGCGCGATCTTGGCGGGATCGGTGCCCAGCACATGGTCGGGTGCCACGAGATAGTCATATCCGAGGCCCTCCGCCGCCTGCGCATAGTCGCGCATGACCTTCGGCCCGGCACCGATATCGCCGACCGGTATTGACGCTCCGAGCTCCATGGACCCCTCCCCGTGATGTGCTAGGACTCTCGCCCGAACAGACCTGAGGAACAAGCGCCGTGCTCAAGCTCGGATACAAGGCATCCGCCGAACAATTCGCGCCGGCCAAGCTGCTCGACTTCGCCGTGCTGGCGGAGACGACCGGTTTCGATTCGGCTTTCGTCAGCGACCACTTCCAGCCGTGGAAGCATGTCGACGGACACGCGCCGTCGTCGCTGGTGTGGCTGGGCGCGCTCGGCGCGCGCACGTCGAAGCTCGTCATGGGCACCAGCGTGCTCACGCCCACCTTCCGCTATCACCCGTCGATCGTGGCCCAGGCGTTCGGCACGCTGGGGTCGATGTTCCCGGGACGCGTGATCCTCGGCATCGGCACGGGCGAATCGCTGAACGAGGTGCCGTCGACCGGCGCGCCGTGGCCCGAGTTCAAGGAGCGGTTCGCGCGCATGCGCGAGGCGGTCACCCTGATCCGCACGCTGTGGCGGGGCGAGCGCATCAGCTTCGAAGGCGAGTACTACAAGACGGAGAAGGCGACGATCTACGATCGGCCCGAGCGGGAGATCCCGATCTATGTCGCCGCTGCTGGTGCCGTCGTCGCGCGCTATGCCGGACGGACCGGCGACGGCTTCATCTGCACCAGCGGCAAGAAATGGGACCTCTATACGCAGACGCTGATGCCGAGCGTGGCCGAGGGCATCGGCAAGGCCGCCGAGCCGAAGAAGCAGCCGTACGACAACATGATCGAGATCAAGGTGTCGTACGACAGCGACAGGCAGCGCGCGCTCGACGACACCCGGCACTGGGCGGCGCTGGCGCTGACGCCGGAGGAAAAGATGTCGGTCGAGGATCCGGTCGAGATGCAGAAGCTCGCCGATGCGCTTCCGGTCGAGCGCGCCGCCAGCCGCTGGATCGTGTCGAACGATCCCGACGAGGTGGTCGAGAAGGTCGGCGCCTATGTCGGACTGGGCTTCAAGCACCTGGTGTTCCACGCGCCGGGGCCCGACCAGGAGCGCTTCCTCAAGCTCTTTTCCGAGCAGGTCTCGCCCAGGCTGCGCAAGAAGTTCGCCTGATGCAGCGCGTCGAGCTGCTGGCGGTTCCCGGCCTTCCCATGATCAAGGCCGGCGACGATCTCGGCCGCCTGATCGGGGAGCAGCTGAAGGGCGAGCTGGCACTGCGCGCCGGCGATGTCGTGGTGCTGGCGCAGAAGATCGTCTCCAAGGCCGAGGGCCGGCTGGTCGAGCTGTCGACCGTCAAGCCGTCGGCTCGCGCGGTCGCGCTGGCGGCCGAGGTCGAGAAGGACCCGCGCCTGGTCGAGCTGATCCTGTCGGAATCGGTGCGGGTGGTGCGCTCGCGGCCCAACGTGCTGATCGTCGAGCACCGGCTGGGCTTCGTGATGGCCAATGCCGGCATCGACCAGTCGAACGTGGCGCCGCAGGACGGCGTCGAGCGTGCGCTGCTGCTGCCCAGGGATCCCGACGCCAGCGCCGAGGGGTTGCGCGCCAGGCTCGGGGCGACGGCACTGCTGATCATCGACAGCTTCGGTCGCCCGTGGCGGCGCGGCACGACCGGCGTGGCGATCGGCGCGGCGGGCCTGCCGGCGATGATCGATATGCGCGGAGATCCCGACCTGTTCGGCCGCATCCTGCAGGTGACGATCAGTGCGTTTGCCGACGAAATCGCGGCCGCAGCCTCGCTGGTGATGGGCCAGGCCGACGAGGCGCAGCCCGTCGTCATCGTGCGCGGCCTCGCCTGGAAGAAGCCCGCCACCAACGCCGCCGAGCTGGTGCGCCCGGCGACCGAAGATCTGTTCAGATAGGGACGCGACGGAAGGCGGTCTTCAGATGGCGTTCGATGTCATCGTGGTCGGTATCGGCGGCATGGGGAGCGCGGCCTGTTGGCAGCTTGCCCGGCGCGGCCAGCGCGTGCTCGGCCTCGAACGCTTCGATATCCCGCATGCCATGGGCTCCTCGCATGGCATCTCGCGCATCATTCGCTTGCCCTACTACGAGGACCCGTCCTACGTGCCGCTTCTCAAGCGCGCCTATGAGCTCTGGTCGGATGCCGAGCGGGCGACGGGCGAGACGCTGCTGGTGACGACGGGATCGATCGATGGCGGTCCCGAGGAGGGCGAGCTGTTCCAGGGCGCGTTGAATTCGGCGCGCCTGCACGAGCTCGACCATGAGGTGCTGAGCGGCGCAAAGATCAATGCGCGCTTTCCCGGCTACCATCTGCCGTCGGCGATGCGCGCCGTCTTCCAACCGCAGGGCGGCCTGATCGCCAGCGAGCGCGCGATCGTGGCGCACGTGCGTGCCGCGATCGCCGAGGGCGCCGCGATCCAGGCGCGCGAGCCCGTGCTCGACTGGCATGCGCATCCCTCCGGCGAGGGGGTCGTGGTGCGCACGGCGAAAGGTACGTACGAAGCGGGCCGACTGATCCTCAGTGCAGGGGCCTGGATGGGGGAGCTGGCGAAGCCGCTCGCCGGCCGCGCCGTGCCCGAACGGCAGGTGCTGGCCTGGCTGCAGCCGATGGAGCCGGAACTCTTTTCGCCGGATCGCTTTCCGGTCTTCAACCTGCAGGTCGAGGAAGGCCGATACTACGGTCTGCCGATCTACGAAGTGCCCGGCTTCAAGTTCGGCCGTTATCATCACCGTGGCGAGGTCGGCGCGGCGGACTCGTTGCGACGCGAAGTCGATGCCGAGGACGAGGCGCTGCTGCGCCAGTTCAGTGAAAGATATTTCCCCAAGGGGAGTGGCGCGACGATGGCCTTGCGGGCCTGCATGTTCACCAACACGGCCGACGAGCATTTCGTGATCGACCACCATCCCGATCACCCGCAGGTCGTCCTTGCCTCTCCCTGCTCGGGGCATGGCTTCAAGTTCGCAAGTGTCATTGGCGAGATCCTGGCTGATCTCGCGACCGGCGACGGGACGACCCGGCACGACATCGACCTGCTGCGTCTCGATCGATTGGTGCGGTGATCGCGGCGGGAGTGGCCTGGATCAGGCGACCTGCTTCGCGAGCTTCGCCCAGCGGTCGAGTTCGGGCAGAACCTGGTCGGACTTCGCCGACTCGAGACTCACGATCACGCGCACCACGCCTTCGTCGCGGTCGCGCTTCAGGAAGTCCTCGTCCTCCTTGGCGCCCCAGATGGTGACCGGCACGTCGCGGTTGGCCTCGGCGGCGAGTTTGCGGAATTCGGGCAGCAGATCGCGCACGTTCGGGTACTGCGGTCGCGCGCGGTGCGGCATCCAGCCGTCGCCGTAGCGGATGGCGCGGCGGGCCGCGTAGGGGTAGGCGCCGCCGACCCAGACCGGCGGGTGTGGCTTCTGCACCGGCTTGGGCCAGGTCATCATCGGGTCGAAGTTCACCATCTCGCCGTGATACTCGGCCTTGGACTTGGTCCAGATCGCCTTCATCGCCTCGACCCGTTCGCGCGCCAGCTTGTGGCGGGTCTCGAACTTTGTGCCGTGGTTCTCCATCTCGTCCCGGTTCCAGCCATTGCCGATGCCGAACAGGAAGCGGCCCTGCGACAGCTGGTCGATCGAGGCCACCAGCTTGGCGGTCTGGATGGGATCGCGCTGCGCCACCAGGCAGACGCCGGTGCCGACCTTGATGGTCTTGGTCACTGCGGCCGCCGCCATCAGCGCCACGAACGGGTCCATGGCATCGTAGTACTTCTTGGGCAGCTCGCCGCCCGACGGGAAGGCCGACTTGCGGCTGAGCGGGATGTGGCTGTGCTCGGGCGACCAGACCGAGTCGAAACCGCGCTGCTCGGCCGCGACGCCCAGCTCCTGCGGCGTCATCGAATAGTCGGTGAAGAACATCGCCACGCCGATATGCATTGCGTTCTCCCTACGCCGCCTTCTTCGCCTTCGGCCATCGCGTGCCGAGCTCGGGCAGCACCTTCTCGATGAGCTGTTTCGTCTGGGCGATCACCTGATCGCCGCTGCCGACCGGGCGCAGGATGAATTTCTCGACGCCGCCCGCCACGTATTGCCCGACGCGCTCGAGGATCGTGCCGGCATCGCCGACGGCGAACTGCTTGTAGGGATCGCGCCCGGTACGCTTGGCGTAGGCGTCCATCGCCCGGCTGACCGTCGCGTCCGGCGTGCCGAAATAGAACGGGAAGCTCGCGCCGTAGTGATCCTCGTCGATGGTGCGGCCGGCCTCGGGCAGCGCCTTCTTGATCGCGGCGACGACGCGGATCGCGTCCTCGAGGGTCTCGCCGCCGCCCTGCCAGCCGGTGCCGTACTTGGCGGTGCGGCGCACGGCGGCGTCGGACGAGCCGCCGATCCACATCGGCAGGTCGTGCTGCACCGGCTTGGGCGAGATCGAAGCGCCCCGCAGCCGGTAGTGCCGGCCCTCGAAGTCGACGCTGTCCTCGCGCCACAGGCGGGCGATGATTTCCAGGCTCTCGTCGGTGCGCCGGCCGCGCGTCTTGGTATCGATGTCGAGCGCCGTCCACTCCGGACCAAGCGGGCTGCCGATGCCGAAGGCGGGCAGGAGGCGGCCCTCCGACAGCACGTCGATGGTGGCGCACTGCTTGGCGAGCAGCACCGGATCGCGCAACGCCAGCGACACAACGTTCATGCCGAAGCGCAGCCGGCGGGTGCGGCCGGCCAGTGCCGCCATCACCGTCATGCATTCCAGGATCGGCTGCTTGCTCACCAGCCGGTCGGTCTGCCAGATCGAGTCGATGCCGCCGGCCTCGCACATATCCACCCAGCGCCAGTAATCGCCGGCGCCGGCGAACGGGAAGTCCATCAAGCCGACGCCGATGGCGACGGTCACGCCGCTTCCTTGACGTATGGCCTCGCGAGCGGCGCGATCTTGTCGAGATAGCGCAGGATGTCGTCGCGGCTGTCGTCGGGAATCGCCAGCAGCGCGCTGTCGATGCCGGCCTTGGCGTAGTCTGCCAGCACCTCGGGCTTGGTCGGCGCGCCGAACACGGTGACCGACAGCGTGCTGGGATCGCGGCCCTTCTTCTCTGCCATCTTGTGCAGGCGCTCGATCGATTGCCGGGCGTCGAAGGCCTGGCGGGTGCGCGGCAGCCAGCCGTCACAGTAATCGACGATGCGATTCAGCGTATGGTCGCTCTCGCCGCCCAAGATGATCGGCGGATGCGGCTTCTGATGCGGTTTGGGCCATGACCAGACGGGATCGAATTTGGCGAACTTGCCGTGATAGCCGGCCTCGTCCTTGGTCCACAGCGCCTTCATGGCCTTCACGTAGTCGCCCATCTGGTTGAAGCGGTCCTTGAACTGGACGCCGTGATTGTTCATCTCGTCCTCGTTCCAGCCCGCGCCGATGCCGAAGATGAAGCGGCCGCCCGACAGCTGGTCAAGGCTGGCGATCGACTTGGCCGTCGCGATCGGCTCGTGCTGCGGCACCAGCAGGATGCCCGTGCCGACCTTGAGCTTCTTGGTCGCCGCCGCCGCGAAGGACAGCGCCACGAACGGATCGTGCGTGTGGGAGTAGCGTTTGGGCAACTCGCCGCCGCCGGGGAACGGCGACTTGCGGCTCAGCGGAATGTGGGTGTGCTCGGGAACGAACAGCGAGTCGAAGCCGCGGTCCTCGAGCGCCCTGGCGAGCTCGGCGATGTTGATGCCGTAGTCGGCGGGAAAATAGAAAACGCCTACTTTCATTTCAGAGTCCTCCTACTTTTTCGGCGCTTCGACGTGACCGCCGAAGCCCAATCGCATGGCCGACAGCACTTTTTCGGCGAAGGTGTGATCCTGACGCGAGCGGAAACGCACGAACAGCGAGGCGGCCAGCACGTCGGCCGGTACGGCCTCCTCGATCGCCGCCTCGATGGTCCAACGGCCTTCGCCCGAATCCTCGACATTGCCGGAGAAGTGCTCGAGCCTGGCGTCCTTGGCGAGCGCGCTCGCGGTGAGGTCGAGCAGCCACGAGGTCACGACGCTGCCGCGCCGCCATACCTCGGAGATGTCGGCGAGGTTGAGATCGTAGCGCTCGTCGGCCGGCAGCTTCGACGAGGCGCGGTTCTTCATGATGTCGAAGCCCTCGGCGAAGGCCTGCATCATGCCGTACTCGATGCCGTTATGGATCATCTTGACGAAATGGCCGGCGCCGGCCGGACCGGCATGGATGTAGCCCTGCTCGGCGCGCGGATCTAGCTTCTCCCGATGTTGCGTCCGCTCGATGCTGCCGACGCCCGGCGCCAGCGCCGAGAAGATCGGATCGAGCCGCTTCACGCTTTCGGCGTCGCCGCCGATCATCAGGCAGTAGCCGCGCTCCAGGCCCCACACGCCGCCCGACGTGCCGACATCGAGATAGTGGAGGCCTTTGGGCTTGAGCTCGCGCGCGCGGCGCACGTCGTCTTTGAAGTTGGTGTTGCCGCCGTCGATGATCGCGTCGCCCGACTTCATAAGCTTGCCGAGCTCGGCGATCGTGTCCTCGGTGATCTTGCCGGCCGGCAGCATCACCCAGACGGTGCGCGGGCTTTCGCCTAGCGCATTGACCAGGTCAGCGACCGATGTCGCGGCCACCGCGCCTTCGCCGGACAAAGCCTGGCCCGCCGCCGCGTTGGCGTCGTAGACGACGCAGGAGTGGCCGGCCCTCATCAGGCGCCGCACGATGTTTCCGCCCATTCGGCCGAGGCCGATGACTCCGATTTTCATGCGGCTATGCTACACGCATCCACCGGAGGGAACAGCCATGAAGCTAGGACGCCTGGGCGTTTGGTACTCGACCGATAAATTGAATGGCGCGCAGCTTGCCGATCTCATGCGCACCGTCGAGAAGAACGGCTATTCGGCCTTCTGGCATCCCGAAAGCCGGGGCTACGAGGCGATGTCGCTGGGCGAGTACCTCCTGTCGAAAAGCGAGAAGCTCGTCATCGGCAGCTCGATCGCCAACATCTACGCGCGCGACGCCTACACGGCGCGGCGCGGCATGATCTCGATGAACGACCTCCATGGCGGCCGTTACATCCTGGGCCTGGGCGTCAGCCATATCCCGATGGTCGAGGGCCTGCGTGGCCACAAGTACGACAAGCCGCTCGGGGCCATGAGCGCCTATCTCGAGGCGATCTACAAGGATGCGCCCGCCGACTCGCCGGTGGTGGTGGCCGCCCTTGGCCCCAAGATGCTGGCGCTGAGCGGCACGAAGGCGATGGGTGCCGTGCCCTACAACGTCACGCCCCGGCATACCGCCGAGGCGGCCAGGATCCTGGGCAAGGACAAGATTCTCGCGGTCGAACAGAAGGTGACGATCGAGACCGATCCGGCCAAGGCGCGTGCCCTCGGCCGCAAGGAGCTGGCGCGCTACATGCTGCTGCCCAACTATTGCAACAACTGGCTGCGCATCGGCTTCACCCAGGCCGATCTCGCCGACGGCGGCAGCGACAGGTTCATCGACGCCATGTGCCTGTGGGGCGACGCCGACACCATCAAGAAGGGCCTGCGCGCCCACTTCGATGCCGGCGCCACCCATGTCTGCCTGCAGCCGGTCCATGCCGACGGCGACTTCGCCGCGCGCGACAGGATGCTGGCGGCGCTGGCCGATACATAGGAGGCGACGAATGGATTTCGGTATTGCGCTGCCGACGGCGGCGGATTCCTGGAAGGTCGCGCAGCGCGCCGAGGAACTCGGCTTCACGCATGCCTGGTTCTACGACACCCAGATGCTGAGCGCCGACTGCTTCGTCGCCATGGGCGCGGCGGCCGTCCACACCAGGCGCATCCGGCTCGGCACCGGCGTGCTGGTGCCGTCCAACCGCATCGCTCCGGTGACGGCCAACGCCCTTGCCACGCTGAACCAGCTGGCGCCCGGCCGCATCGATTTCGGCGTCGGCACCGGCTTCACGGCGCGGCGCGCCATGGGTTTTGGCGCCATCAAGGTCAAGGACATGGAGACCTATGTCCACCAGGTCTACGGGCTGCTGCGCCGCGAGACCGTGGAGTTCGAGATGGAGGGCCAGAAGAAAAAGATCCGCTTCCTCAATCCCGAACTGCCGCTGTTCAACACCAGGGATCCGATCAGGCTGCACTATTCTGCGTTCGGTCCGCGCACCCGTGCGCTCACCGCCAGAATGAAGGCGGGCTGGATCGACTTCGTCGGCAAGGTCGAGAACGGCGTGAAGGAACTGTCGGCGATGCAGGCGGAGTGGAAGAAGGCAGGCCATCCGCCGTCCGAGCTCTATACCACGGCGTTCGCGCTAGGTTGCGTGCTGGCCGACGGCGAGCCGGCGGACTCCGAGCGCGCCATGGCTCAGGCGGGGCCGCGGGCTGCGGTGATGCTGCATCGCGCGGCCGACGAGGCGCTGGCCGGACTGAAGCCCGGCGTCGCCATGCTCTCGACGCCGGAGATCGACGGCTACGTCGCGTTCGCGCGCGGCTTCGAGCCGGAGGACGCGCCGTACCTGGAGAACCATCGCGGGCACCTGATGTTCGTGAAGCCCGAGGAACGAAAGTTCGTCACCGCCAAGATGATCGCCGAGACGTCGTTCACGGCGGGCGAGGCCGAGATCAAGCGTCGTATCGAGGCGCTGAAGACCGCGGGATATTCCCAGTTCACCATCCAGATCGTGCCCGGCCATGAGAAGGCGATCGAGGACTGGGGACGTATCCGCAAGGCGTTTGCGTGACGCCACCGAAATTCGGCATCTCGTTCAGCTTCCAGGCTCATCGCGCCCTGGGAGAGCCCTACGACAAGGCCTACCGCGAGGCGATCGAGCTCGCCGCCGAAGCCAACCGCCTCGGCTTCCATTCGATCTGGGCCAGCGAGCATCACGGCGAAGCCGACGGCTATTGCCCTTCACCGGTCGTCGCCTGCGCGGCTCTGGCGGTTGCGGCGCCCAATTGCCGGATCGGCCAGGCCGTCGCGCTGTCGCCGTTGCATGGTCATCCGATGCGCATGGCCGAAGACCTGTCGGTGGTCGACAACCTCTCGGGCGGCCGCGTCGAGATCGGGCTGGGGCAGGGCTATCGTCCGGCCGAGTTCGAGATGTTCGGCTGGCCCTATGCGCGGCGCACCGCCGCGTTCGAGGAGTCGCTCGATATCCTGGAAAGGGCGTGGACGGGCGAGCCGTTCGACTACGAGGGCCGCAGCTACCAGGTGAAAGGCGGACTCCTGCGTCCGCCACCCGTCAAGCCGGGCCGGCTGCCGCTCTGGATCGGCGCGGCGCATCCCAAGGCGCGGGCGCGCGCCGTGCGGCGTCGCGCCGGCTTCCTGGTGGCGCCGCTGCTCGAACTCGAGCCGATGGTGCGGCAGATCGGCATGTTCGACGAATTGGCCGAACAGGACGGGGCAGGCCGGCTGCCGCACGCCATCATGCGCGAAATCTTCGTGGGCGACTCAGCCGCCGATGCCATCGGTCGCCGCCGGCGTTTCATAGACGAGGTCTACCGCGTGCAATACAAGCCCGAGCGCGTCGGGCTCAGCTACTTCGACACGGCGACGAGAGAGCGCAAGCCGCTCACCTCGGACAATCCCTATTTCATGTCCGAGGATTTCATGCAGGAGCGCTGGTTCCTCGGCACGCCCGCCGACATCGCGAAGAAGATCGTCGAATGGCAGCCGCGCCTTGGCATGGACCATCTGATTTTCACGCCCCGCCCGCCCGGCATGCCGTTGAAGCAGGCCGTCGAGGAGCTCGAAGCGATCGCCAAGGGTGTGATGAAGGCCGTTACTTCACCTTCGGCGTGACCTCTTCGCCGAACATCTGCATCTGGTCGACGAGTTCCCGCACGGTGTTGGCGGCGAAGTAGAGGCCGAGCAGGTGGGTGACGCCAGCCTCCTTGAAGGCCTGCGCCTTCTCGACCACCTCGGAGGGCGTGCCGATCAGGTTGATCTCCTCGTGCGTCGCCGCGCCCTGGCCCTTCAGGGTCGACTTTGCGAGCGAGACCAGGTGCTTGTTCATCTGACTCCTGCGGAAGCTCTCGATCGCCTGTTCGTGGGTCTTGCCGAGATGGACCACGAACTGCGGGCAGACCTCGATGGTCTTCCAGTCGCGGCCGGCTTGCTCGGCCTGCTCGCGCAAGCTCTTCACGCCGGCCCGCACGCGATCGACGTGCATGCCGGCCGGC
This sequence comes from uncultured Reyranella sp., assembly GCA_964533955.1. GTDB lineage: Bacteria > Pseudomonadota > Alphaproteobacteria > Reyranellales > Reyranellaceae > Reyranella. Next base: position 14,956 of record CAZHQA010000112.1, read on the forward strand.
AGCCAGCCGTCGGCCCACTTCACCGTTCGGGAAATGTTGTTCGCGTGGTTGCCGCTGACATAGATCGGCAGCTTCTTCTGATAGGGCTTGGGGAAGAGCTCGACATCCTTGAACTTGTAGTAGCGCCCCTCGAAGCTCGCGACGCGCTCCTTGAACAGGAGATTGAGCGCCTGAAGCCCCTCGTCGACGATGTCGCCGCGGTCGACCTTGCTGTCCGGCTGCAGCGCCTTGAACTCCTCGCGATAGGCGCCAATGCCGACGCCGAGCTCGAGCCGGCCCTTGCCGAAATGGTCGAGAGTGGCGATCTGCTTGGCCGTCACCACGATGTCGTGCCGCATCGGCAGCACCAGCACGCCGGTGCCGACCTTGATCGTCCTGGTCTCCGACAGGACGAAGGCGTAGGTGATCAGCGGCTCCCAGAAACGCGGCGGCACCGGGAACTCGGCGCGCACATAATTCTGGGTCGTCATGTGGTCGTTGCCCCACACCGAATCGTAGCCGAATTTTTCGGCCGCCTGGGCGATCCTGATCACGTTCTCGGGGTCGGAGAACGGAATGGGGTAGGTCAGGCCCTCCATTCCGGTCGGCAGGCCGGCACTCACGCGCATCGTCTCGTCTCCCTTGGTACTGGGGGCGCGTCACTCCGGTGACGCGTCATGAGGTGCGATAGCAGGAAGACGCGCCACTGGAGC
>CAZHQA010000113.1:0-15634 GCA_964533955.1 uncultured Reyranella sp.
AAGGACAACAAGCCGCTGTTCGCGGGTTCAGGGTACGCCGACCTCTCCGAGACGGCGCTCTACTACATCGGCGGCATCATCAAGCACGCCAAGGCGCTGAACGCCTTCTGCAATGCCAGCACCAACTCCTACAAGCGCGTGATTCCGGGCTTCGAGGCGCCGGTGCTTCTGGCCTACTCCTCGCGCAATCGCTCGGCGTCGTGCCGCATCCCGTACGTGAATTCGCCGAAGGGCAAGCGCGTCGAAGTTCGCTTCCCCGACCCTTCGGCCAATCCCTACCTCGCCTTCTCGGCAATGCTGATGGCCGGCCTCGACGGCATCCAGAACAAGATCCATCCGGGCGACCCGATGGACAAGAACCTCTACGACCTGCCGCCGGAAGAACTTTCCAAGGTCCCGACCGTTGCCGGCAGCCTGCGCGAGGCGCTGAACAGCCTCGACGCCGACCGCACCTTCCTTACCAAGGGCGGCGTGTTCACCGACGACCAGATCGATGCCTACATGGAGCTCAAGTGGGAAGAGGTCTACGCGTGGGAGCATCAGCCCGCGCCGGTCGAGTACAAGATGTATTACTCGGTCTGAGCGACGCCGGTTTACCGATCGGAAAGGCCGCCCTACTCGGGCGGCCTTTTTTCTTGCCGGACTGCCTCCAGAAAGGAGCGGATCTGAGCCGGTGAGCGCAGATGGTGGACGCGCTTCGAGGCCGCTGCCTCGGCAACCAGTTGCCGGTACCGGGGTGTCAGGTGGCGATGGCACAGCCCGATCACGCGATAGCTGTTGAGCGTGCTGTTCCACAGCGGGCTGCACTGCGGCCATCCCTCCGGGTCGACGAACGCACCCTTCAGAAGGCGCTTGGTCACCCACCAGTAGTGGAGGGCAACCGGCAGGTCGAGGTACAGCAGGGTGTCCGCGGCGGCGAACCGCTGCCACGCCGAGGCCGTGTCGCCGTAACCATCGATGATCCATGCCTCCCGGCTCAGGATCTCGGCATGCTCCTTGAGATACTCGTCGTGCGGAACCGGCTCGCCTCCCGCCTTGAACTGGATAAGGTCGAGCGGATAGAGCGGCAAGCCGGTCAAATCGGCAAGCCGTCGAGCGAGCGTCGATTTGCCGGCCCCGCTATTGCCGAACACGGCCACCCTTTTCATGTGGCACAGTCTATCATCTGCAAAACAACGCCGTAGAGGAACGAGACCAATGGGCTGGATGGACGATGCGATGGTGGAACTGCGCCCCTGGATCGGGCAGGTGCGGATCGTGGAGGACGATGTCGGCTTGATGGCCGTACGCCGTGCCGCCGGCACCTTCGACCTCGATCCCGACTCGTTCAAGAAGGGCAGCGAACTGCCGCCGCACTGGTTCACCTTCATCGGCACCGAAACGGTGATGCAAAGCGAGCTTCGCCTCGACGGCCACGCCAAGGCGGGGCTGGTATTGCCACCGATCCCGATGCCGCGCCGCATGGGTGCCGGACGGCGCGTCAAGATCATGGGGCGACTGCGCGCGGCCGAGCCCGCCATCAAGAAAGCCGAGGTGGTCGACATCGTCCCCAAGAGCGGCCGCTCAGGCGATATCTTTCTGCTGACGATGCGCAATACCTACGAGCAGTCTGGCAAGGCGCTCGCGGTCGACGAGGCCGACGCGATCTACCGGCCCGCCGTGCCGCCCGGCCAGAAGACCACGGCGACGGTGCCGATCAGGGCGCGCGCCGACCAGGTGTGGAGCGAGACCACGCAGCTCGCCAACACGCTCAATTTCCGCTACGGCGCCCTCACCTGGAACGCGCACCGCATCCACTATGACGGCGACTACACGCGCAGCGAGGAAGGCTATCCCGCTATCGTTTCCAATGGCGGCCTGTCGATGCACCTGATGGTCGATGCCGCCCTGAAGCACGGCAAGGGTACCCTCACCGGCTACACCGCACGCCTCGTGCACCCCTTGTGGGTCGGCGACGTCATAGAGGTGCGCGGCGAGGACCAGAAGGACGGCAAGCTCAAGATCTGGGCGGCCGACAAGAACGGTGTGCTGTGCGGCGAGATGGACCTGGAGTTCACGCCATGACCGGGGGGCCGCTCGACGGCGTGCGCGTCATCGATCTCACGACCGTGGTCGTCGGTCCGATCTGCACCCGCACGCTGGCCGACTACGGCGCTGACGTGATCAAGGTCGAGGCACCCGGCGGCGACCTGCTGCGCACCATGGCCGAGGGCAGCCGCAACCCCGGCATGTCCGGCAAGTTCATCAACTTCAACCGCAACAAGCGCTCGATCGGCCTCGACATCAAGAAGCCGGAGGGTCTCGAGGCGCTGCTCCGCCTGATCGAGCGCGCCGATGTCTTTGTCAGCAATGTCCGGCCCGAGGGCCTGGCGCGCGCCGGGCTCGACCATGAGAGCCTCAGCACGAAGAACCCGCGCCTGATCCATTGCTCGATCCTGGCGTTCGGGCGCGGCGGACGATACTTCAACCGCCCCGCCTACGATCCGGTGATCCAGAGCCTGTCCGGAGTCGCCGGCACCATCGCGCGGGCAACCGGCGAGCCGCGCTTCGTGCCCATGGTAATGAGCGACCACACCAGCGGTCTGATCGCCGCGCAGGCGATCGGCTTTGCGCTCTATCGCCGGGAAAAGACCGGAAAGGGCGAGGCTATCGACGTACCCATGCTCGAGAACATGGCGTCGTTCGTGGCGAGCGAGCATCTTGGTGCCGCTACCTTCGACCCGCCAGTCGGCCCGACCGGTGACGGCCGCCTGCTCAGCCCCAACTACCGGCCGGTACCAACCAAGGACGGCTACGTCACGGTTCGGCCAAATACCAATGCCCAGGCCTTCGCCTTCTTCGATGCCATCGGCCGGCCCGAGCTCAAGACCGATCCGCGCTTCGACAGTGCGGCCTCGCGCACCAGGAATGCGAAGGCCTACTTCGAAGTACAGGCGACCAGCCTGGGACACAAAGCCACCGACGAATGGGTGGAGATGTTCGACAAGCTCGACGTGCCGGCGGCGCGCTACAACACGATCGACGAACTGATGACCGACCCGCACCTCACGGAGGTCGGCTTCTTCAGGGAAGAGCAACATCCGAGCGAAGGCAAAATCCGCCGCAGCAAGCTTGCCAATGTCTTTTCGGGCGGCGCGCGCAAGAATGAAAGTCATGCGCCACTTTACGGCGAGCACACACGCGAAATCCTGGGCGAGCTCGGCTACAGCGCAGCGGACATCGACAAGATGATCGCCGGGAGCGCCGTCACTCAGGCGAAGGACCGCTAGAAAGGCCGATCGCCCTCGATCAGCACCCGCTGCATGATGCGCTTCTCGCCCATCGGATAATCGACGTCCACCCGATGCATGGTGGCGCGGTTGTCCCAGATCACGCAGTCACCGACTTTCCACGCGTGGCCGAAATGATGCTCGGGCTTGCGCGCCTCGGCGGCAAGCTCGTCGAGCAAAGCGTCGCTCTCCCCACGCTCCATGCCTACGATGCGATCGAGGCGATTGAAGTTCAAGTAAAGCGCCTTGCGACCGGTGTCGGGGTGGATGCGCACCAGCGGATGCTCGACATCGGGTGTCTCGGCGATCTCCTGTGCTGTCCGCACCGAGGGGCGGTTGCGCGCGCGTGCCGTGTCATAGGCGTGAATGGCCCGTCTGCCGTCGATCTTGCGACGCGTCGCTTCCGGCAGGGCCTCATAGACCGAATGCATGTTGCAGAACCAGGTCGTGCCGCCCCTGCTTGGAATTTCGATGCTATGCAGCAGGGTCGCCTTGGCCGGCGCCGCCATATAGGAATCGTCGGTGTGCCAGTCTTCAGAGCGAAGCGCCGTCTTGTCGGTCGTGCCGTCGGCCATGAGCGTGCTCACCATGACCGATACCTCCGGCACGTCGCCACTGCGCTTGTAGCGCAAGAGCTGCGCACGCGGTTTGCCGAAGGCCGATGAGAAGTCTCTCATCTCAGCGGGCGTCATGCGTTCCCCCGCCACCACGACCAGCAGGTGCTCGCCCAGCGCCTTGTTGAGCAGCGCAGCGACCTCCGGCCGTGTGGCGTCGCCATGCTTGAGATTCTCGATGCGCGCGCCGAGCGCGGCTTTCAGGGGAACGACTTGCGGGCTGGCCATCCGGCAAGCCTAGCGCGCAAACAAGCCGGAAACCAATGCCGCCAGCCAAAGACGTGTCCGTTCAACGAGGGCCTTGGCCCGCTGCCAGGCCGGCAGGCTGCGCACGAACCCATAAGCCCAATCGCGCCACAGGAAGAACTTGGTGTCGGCCCAAGCGAACCAGCGGAGCGTCATCATGGTCGGACGCAGGATCCGATAGAGCCGCGCCAGGATCGCGGTCGCGAGGATCTTGCCGAGCACGACGGCACCGGTCGCCAGGACGAAGCGGTGGTGCGCGGCGAACCACAGCGCAGAGGCCTTGACCGGAAGAATGATGATCGACGGCATTGCAAAGGCGAGAACGGCCGCCCATGGCGGCAGCGACATCAGCCACCGCTCGAAGCGTGCGATCGGCGGCCAACGCGATACGGCCGCCATCATCCTGTTGAGATAGCGGATCAGGACCTGCTCGACGAACACCAGGGCCGCGGCAAACGGCACGATGGCGATCTCGAGGGCGCGCTTCAGGCGTGGGTTCATGATGTCTCAATGTAGTGCGCGTGCGAGGCGCACACACTCTGTGTTTCTGCCACGCATTCGCCTTGATTGACCCAAGGGATGCTCGCGCCTTGCCGGCCGTAAGCACGGCAGGAGGTACTCATGGCCGCACGGAGCGTTCTCGCCTGCATTTCGTTGATCGCGTTCGCGATCACCAGCCAACCCGCCTTCGCGGCGAACGACGACACCCCGCCTCCGGCCAATCCCTCGACCAGGAATCCCGCAGGCACCACCCACCCGGGAACCAATCCGGCCGCGACGCCGGCCAAGAGGCAGCACAAGCATCACGCAGGCAAGCACCACCGCCAGCAGACGCCCGCCCCGCAACAGCAGGGCAGCACGCCCAGCGCCGGCTAGGCAGTCTTCACAAGTTCGGCAATCGCGGCGCCGACGGACTTGGTGTCGCCATTGCCGCCGAGATCGCGCGTGCGCGGGCCGCCCTCGACCAGGGAGGCGGCGATTGCGCGCTCGATGGCTTCCGCCGCCTCGGGATAGCCGAGGTGGCGCACCATCATCGCGCCCGACCATATCTGGCCGATCGGATTGGCGATGAACTTGCCGGCAATGTCCGGCGCCGAGCCATGCACCGGCTCGAACATCGACGGGAACTTGCGCTCCGGATTGATGTTGCCTGACGGCGCCACGCCGATCGATCCGGTCAGCGCGGGGCCGAGGTCCGACAGGATGTCGCCGAACAGGTTCGAGCCGACCACCACGTCGAACCAGTCCGGGTTGCGCACGAAATGGGCGGTCAGGATGTCGATGTGATACTGGTCGGCCTTGATGTCCGGGTACTTCTTCTTCATCTCGGCGAAGCGCTCGTCCCAGAACGGCATGGTGTGGATGATGCCATTGGATTTGGTGGCCGAAGTGACGTGCTTCTTCTTGGTCGTGCTCGCGAACTCGAATGCGAACTTCAGCACCCGATCGACGCCCTTGCGGGTGAATATCGCCTGCTGGATGGCCATCTCGTCGTCGGTGCCCTGGAACATGCGGCCGCCGATCGAGCTGTATTCACCCTCGGTGTTCTCGCGCACCACCCAGAAATCGATCTCGCCCGGCTTGCGGTTGGCGAGGGGACTGGGCACGCCCTCGAACAGGCGCACCGGCCGCAGGTTCACATACTCGTCGAACTCCCGGCGAATCGGGATCAGCAGGCCCCACAGCGAAACGTGATCGGGCACCCCCGGCCAACCGACCGCGCCGAGGAAGATGCTCTCGAACTGTTTCAGCGTCTCCATGCCGTCGTCCGGCATCATCTTGCCGGTCTTGGCGAAGCGATCACATGACCAGTCAAAGTCGGTGAATTCGAGCTGGAAATTGAAGCGCCGCGCCGCGGCTTCCAGCACGCGCACGCCCTCGGGCAGAACTTCCTTGCCGATTCCGTCTCCCGGAATGAGGGCAATCTTGTGCTTGGCCATGTGTTTCCTCTCCTTGCGCCCTAGGACGTATACTCGACGCGAGTTCAGGAGCAAGCCCAAGGGGCCCGCGATGTCCTACGACCTCAAGATCACAGGCGGCACGATCGTCGATGGCACCGGCAAGCCGGGCTTCTTCGGCGATCTCGGCATCAAGGACGGCAAGGTGGTGGCGCTCGGCAAGGCGGAAGGTCCGGCGGCGGCGACAGTCGACGCCACGGGCAAAATCGTGGCGCCGGGCTTCGTCGATGTGCACACCCACTACGATGCTCAGGTGCTGTGGGACCGCATGCTATCGATCTCGCCCTGGCACGGCGTCACCACGACGGTCATCGGAAATTGCGGCTTCGGGGTCGCGCCGACGCGCGCAATCCATCGCAGGCTGATCCTGCAGACGCTCGAGAAGGTCGAAGGCATGAGCCTCGATGCGCTGCAGGCCGGCGTGGGCGACGATTGGCCGTTCGAGACCTTCCCGCAGTACCTCGACACGCTGGAGAAGCGCGGGTCGGCGATCAATATCGCCGCCCTGTTCGGGCATACGCCGTTGCGTCTCTACGTCATGGGCGAAGAGTCCACCGAGCGCGCCGCGACGGCCGACGAGATCGATCGGATGAAGAGGCTGGCGCGCGAGGCGATGGAAGCCGGCGCCATCGGGTTCGGCACCTCGGTGTCGATCAGCCACAACGGCTACGGCGGCAAGCCGGTGCCAAGTCGCCAGGCCACGATCGAGGAGATGGACGCCCTGGTCTCGGTGATGGGCGACATCAAGCGCGGCCTGATGCAGATCACGATCGGCCGCGACTTCTCGACCCGTCACATGGCCGATGTCAGCCGCAAGTATGGCGTGCCGGTCACCTGGACCGCCCTGCTCTCTCATCTCTATGGCCCGGGCGGCCATCGCAAGCAGCTCGACCTCGCGGCCGAGCAGCGCAAGTCGGGTGCAATGGTCATTCCGCAGGTGAGCTGCCGACCGCTCAATTTCGAGTTCACCTTCGCCGAGCCGTTCATCTTTGACGTCATGAAGTTCATGAACGAGCTCGCGCAGGACGAGGCCAGGGCACCCGGCACGCGCCGCCGCGCCTATGCCGATTCGGCCTGGCGCGAGAAACTGCGCAGCGAAGTCACGCCGCTGTTCCGCAGCTGGTGGGATCGTGTGGTGATCACCTGGTCGCCCTCGGCCCGCGAGCTCGAAGAACAGCCGCTGGCCGCCGCAGCGGCCAGGGCCGGCAAGGACCCGGTTGATCTCGCTCTCGATCTGGCGCTTGCCGACGACCTGCAGACACGCTTCCGCATGGCCGTCATGAATTTCGACGAAAAGGAAGTGGCCGAGCTCATCACGGACCCGAACACGATCATCGCGCTCTCGGACGCGGGTGCTCACGCGAGCCAGCTCTGCGATGCCTGCTATTCGACCTATCTGCTCGGTCACTGGGTACGCGACAAGAAGACTTTCACCCTCGAGCAGGCCGTCCACAATCTGACTCAGCGTCCCGCCGAGATGTTCGGCATCACCGACCGCGGCGTGCTCGCCGAGCGCCGACCGGCCGACGTCGTCGTATTCGACGCCACGTCCGTGGGGCCCGGCCCGCTCCAACGTGTCTACGACCTGCCGGCAGGCGCCGACCGGCTGGTGTCGCAAGCCCACGGCATCGAGGCCGTGATCGTCAACGGTCGCATCATCCGGCAAGGCGGCAAGGATGCCGTCGCCGCCAACGACAGATTGCCCGGCCGCGTGTTGCGGCATGGGCGTGCAATCTAAAGGGAGGAAAACATGATCCACGTCATCGCCATCATCACCGCCAAGCCCGGCAAGCGCGACGAGGTCCTCAAGAATTTCAAGGCCAACGTACCGGCCGTCCACGCCGAGAAGGGCTGCGTCGAGTACGGCGCTACCGTCGACACCGACGGCGGCCCGTTCGCCAAGTTCGGCCCCGACACGTTCGTCGTGATCGAGAAATGGGCGACCATGGACGACCTGAAGGCTCACGGCGCCTCCGAGCACATGAAGGCGTATGCCGCCAAGAACAAGGATCTCCTGGCCAACCGCGCCGTCCACGTGCTGCAGAACGCTTGATCGACGAAGACGACGTCGGCGCCTACGAGCGCGACGGCGCGGTCTGCCTGCGCCAGCAATTCGACGCGCGCTGGGTCGAGCGCCTTCGCGCGGCGGTCGAGCGTGACCTCGCCGCGCCCGGCCCCCATGCCACCAACTTCGCCGACGGCAGCACGCCGGGCACGTTCTTCGGCGACATGTTCATGTGGCGGCAGGACGCGGATTTTCGCGCCGCCGCGCTCCGCTCCCCAGCCCCCGCGATCGCCGCCCGCCTGATGCGATCGGCTTCGGTTGATTTCTTCTACGACCAGCTGTTCGTCAAGGAGCCCGGCACCGCCCATCCCACGCCATGGCATCAGGACCAGCCGTACTGGCCCGTAAAGGGTTGGCAGATCGCTTCCATCTGGATCGCGCTCGATACCATCGACCGGAGCAACGGCGCCGTCGAGTTCATCGCCGGCTCGCACAAATGGGGAGTCAACTACCGGCCGACTCCCTTCCGCAAGGGCCACGAGATCAAATTTACGTCGAGCGATCTCGTAGCCATTCCTGAGATCGATGCCGATCGAAGCCGCTTCGACATCCGCTCCTGGCGGATGGAGCCCGGCGACTGCCTGGTGTTTCACGCCATGATCGTGCATGGAGCGCCGGGCAACGACACGCCGGGCGCGCGCCGCCGCGGACTGTCGCTGCGCTATACTGGCGCGGATGCCCGCTACGATCCCCGGCCGGGCACATTTCAGTTCCCCTACACGCCCAATCTTGCGAGCGGGGCGCCGATGAGCTGCAACCTCTTTCCAAGGGTTTGGCCCAAAGCCTGAGGCGGTGTGGCATACTCCCGGCTCACCTTGTTGGGAGTATTCAGTATGGACGCCAGGACGCTAGGCTCCGAACCGCGAAGCTCGCGCGTTCGCCCCGACTTCGAGCGAATTGCCCTGCTGCTGCAGGGCGGGGGCGCACTCGGTTCCTACCAGGCCGGCGTCTACCAGGCACTGGCAGAGGCGGACCTGCATCCCCACTGGGTCGCCGGCATCTCGATCGGCGCGATCAATTCGGCGCTGATCGCCGGCAATCCACCGGAACAGCGGGTCGAGCGACTGCGCGAATTCTGGGAGACCATCACCCAGGGGCCGCTCGGCGTCACGTACTTCGCGCCGAGCGAGATCAAGAACGACCTAGTTCACCAATTCGTCAATCAGGGCCGCGCCCTCGGTGCGCTGCTGTGGGGCGCACCGGGATTCTTCCAGCCGCGAGTGCCGCCGCCGGTCTTCGTTCCGGTCAGCAGCCCAGGCAACCTCAGCTACTACGACATCTCGCCGCTCAAGGCCCTGCTCAGCCGCCTGGTCGACTTCGACCTGCTCAACTCCGGCAAGATGCGATTGAGTGTCGGCGCCGTAAACATCAGAAGCGGCAACCTGACGATCTTCGACACCCTCGACAAGAAGATCGGGCCCGAGCACGTCGTCGCCAGCGGCTCGCTGCCGCCAGGCTTCCCCGCCACCGAAATCGACGGCGAATATTTCTGGGATGGCGGCATCGTCTCCAATACGCCGCTGCAATGGGTGTTCGATGCCTCGCCGCGTCTCGATACGCTGGCCTTCCAGGTAGATCTCTGGAGCGCGCGGGGCGACCTGCCGCGCGACATGATCGAGGTCGACACGCGGCTCAAGGACATCCGCTATTCCAGTCGCACCCGGTTGGGCACTGATCAGTTCCGCAAGATGCAGGCGCTCCGGCGTGCCACCGCCAAGCTCATCTCCCAGCTTCCCGACGAGCTGCAACAGACGCCCGAATGCAAGCTGCTCGCGGGCGAAGCCGACAACAAGGTCTACAACATCATCCACATGATCTATCGCGCCCGGGTCTATGAGGGGGCATCGAAGGATTACGAGTTCTCCCGGCGCACCATGGAAGAGCACTGGAAATCGGGCTACAGCGACATGCAGCGCACGCTTGCCTATCCCGAGGTGCTCGAAAGGCCGCGCGGCATGGACGGCGTCTTCACCTTCGATCTCAAGCGCAAGGTCAACGAGTAGAGGACGGCGCCTCAGCGCTGCTGGACCGCGCCACGCACCACCATGTCGATCATGCCGGCGATCAATGCGTCGCGCTTGGTCCAGGGGAATTCGGGATTGTTGATCAGCGCCGCAGTGAGTCCGTGCAGGCTCATCCAGACCAGTTCGGCGGCGGTCTCCACCGGATAGTGCAGCGCCATTCCGGCCTTCTCGATATCGCGGAACATGCCCATCAGCCGCTGGAAGGCTACGGCACCTGCGGTGCCCGGCTGGCTGGGATCCACCACCTCGGCCTTGTGGCCGCCCTGGCTCTTGATCTGCTTCGGCGTGTTGCCTGACATGAAGGTCAGCCAGTATTCGCGAGGATTGGCAAGCGCGAAGCGAATATAGGCCTCGCCGCAACGGCGCAGCCGCGCGACCGGCGGCAGGTCCTGCTTGGCGAGTTCGTCCATCTGCTCGTTGAGGAAGCCGAAAGTCTGGTCGCAGAGCGCCAGCATGATCGCTTCCTTGTCCGTGAAATAGAGATAGAGGGCGGGCGCCGACACCCCGACCACGTCGGCGATGCGGCGGATCGTGGTCGCCTCATAGCCCTCGCGGATGAACAGCTCCTTGGCCGCCACGAGGATCTCGTCGCGCCGCGTGTGGCCCTGGCCGCGCCGTTTCCGGGTGCTGATTGCTGGCGTGGACAAAACTTGCTGCATCCCTTGACTCGTAACTGAACGTTGATAAGTTATCAACGGTAAGTTATCGACGTTCAGTCCGCTCCCCTATTCTACACATACGGCGGCGCGTCGCGAAACGACACAAGGATGGCCGCCATGCCCCTGTCTGTTGATGGCTTCGCAAAGCGCCTCACGGGCCGAAAGGCCAAGCTCACCCTGGTCGGCGTCGCTGCCATTGCCTTGGTCGGCGCAGCCGGAGCCTTCACCTGGAGCGCCAACGCCTCGCGCCCCGCGCCGGCCGCCGAGCCTGTTCTCCGTCCCGCACGCATCGCCGAGATCCAGTACCGCCCGCACAAACATAGCCTCTTGCTGGCCGGCACGGTGGTCCCCCGCATCGAGACCGTCCTCGGCTTCAGGGTCGCCGGCAAAGTCATCTCGCGCGACGTCGACGTCGGCGCGACCGTGACGCCAGGCCAGTTGATCGCGCGCATCGATCCCGCGGACTACCGGCTCGCCGTCGACAACGCCCGCGCCGCCCTGGTTTCCGCCGAGGCGGACTATGCCCGCGCCAAGGCCGACTTGGAGCGCTACCAGATGCTCCGCAGCAGCGCGGCGTTCATGCCGCAGACGCTCGATCAGCGCCAATCGCTCGCCTCCACCGCCCTCGCCCGGGTCGACCAGGCGAAGAGCCAGCTCTCCACGGCGGAGAACAATCTCGCCTATACCGAACTCAAGGCGGACGCCGCCGGCGTCATCACCGCGGTTCAGGCCGAAGTCGGTCAGGTACTGCCGCAGGGCCAGGGCGTCGTGAAGCTCGCCCGCGAAGGCGAACTTGAGATCATGGTCGGCGTGCCCGAGCACCGGCTCAAGACCGTGCGCGACACCAGCCAGATCACCTTTGAACTGTGGTCGGACATCGGCCACCGCTATGCCGCCAAACTGCGCGAGCTGTCGCCCAGCGCCGATCCCCTGACTCGCACCTATCCGGCGCGCTTCACCGTGCTCGACCAACCGAGCTTCATCGGTCTCGGAATGACGGCCTCGCTGATGCTCTCTCGACCCGAGCCCGGCGTGCTGGCCGAGGTGCCGCTCAGCGCCATCTTCCAGCAGGGCACCCGTCCTGCGGTGTGGGTGGTCGACAAGACGACCGGCGTCGTCGAACTCCGTCCTGTCGTCATCGCACGGTGGCGCGACGAGACGGCGCTCATCGCCTCGGGCGTGAAGGACGGCGAGATCATCGCCACAGCGGGCGTGCACAAGCTCGAGCCCGGCCAGAAGGTGAGGCCGCTGGCGCAGGCGGTCGTCCAATGAGCACGCGCGCCAATCTCAGCGAACTCGCCCTCAAGCATTCGACTCTCACGCTGTTCTTCATGCTGGTGCTGGTCGCCGCAGGCGTCTACGCCTACTTCAATCTGGGCCGCGCCGAGGACCCGCCTTTCACAATCAAGCAGATGGTGGTCTCGGCCGCCTGGCCGGGAGCCACCTCGCGCGAGATGGAGCTGCAGGTCACCGACAAGCTCGAGACCAAGCTGCAGGAACTACCCTACTTCTACAACGTCCAGAGCTACACCAAGCCTGGCGAGACCGTGATCTACGTCTCCCTGCGCGACGACATCCCGCCGGCCAAGGTGCCCGACCTTTGGTACCAGGTGCGCAAGAAGATCGGCGACATCCGCGGAAGCCTGCCGCAGGGCGTACTCGGGCCGAACTTCAACGACGAGTACGGCGACACCTACAGCCTGATCTGGGCCTTCGAGTCCGACGGCTTCTCCGACGCCGAGATGAAGGAAATCGTCAAGCAAGCGCGCCTGCGTCTGCTGCGGGTCCCCGACGTCACCAAGGTCGACCTGTTCGGCGTGCAGGACCAGAAGATCTTCATCGAGTTCAGCCACGCCAGGCTCGCCATGCTGGGCGTACCGGTCGAGCAGATCCTCGACGTCGTTCGCAAGCAGAACGCCATCGTTTCGGCGGGCACGATCGAGACCAAGGGTGAGCGCCTGGCCATCCGCGTCGACGGCGCGCCGACCTCGGGCGAACAGCTGGTGGCGCTGCCGTTCAGCGCCGGCGGCCGCACGCTGACCCTGGGCGACGTGGCCGAGATCAAGCGCGGCTATACCGACCCGCGCCAGTCCTCGATGCGCTTCGGCGGCCAGCCGGTGATCGGGCTCGGTGTGGTCATGCAGGCCGGCGGCAACGTGCAGGTGCTGGGCAAGGCGCTCGATGCGGCGATGAGCGAAATCGAGGCGGGGCTGCCGGTCGGCATCACCATCCACCGCGTGGCCAACCAGCCCGAAGTGGTCGATGAATCGGTGCACGAATTCAGCCGTTCGCTCGCCGAGGCGCTCGGCATCGTGCTGGTCGTATCGTTCCTCAGCCTGGGCTTCCGCACCGGCATCATCGTCGCCCTTTCGGTGCCGCTGGTCCTCGCCATCACCTTCGTTGGCATGATGCTGCTCGGCATCGACTTCCAGCGCATCTCGCTCGGGGCGCTGATCATCGCGCTCGGACTGCTGGTCGACGATGCGATCATCGCCGTCGAGATGATGATGGTGAAGCTCGAGGAAGGGTTCACCCGGATGGAAGCGGCGACGTTCGCCTACACATCGACCGCCTTCCCCATGCTGACCGGCACGCTGGTCACCGCGGCGGGCTTCGTCCCGGTCGGATTCGCCAAGTCGAGCGCCGGCGAATACACCAATTCGATCTTCTGGGTGGTCGGCCTGTCGTTGGTCATCTCCTGGTTCGTGGCCGTTCTGTTCACACCCTGGCTCGGCTACCGGCTGCTGCCGCAGCCCAAGACGGTCGGCCACCACGACCCCTACTCCGGCCGTCTTTACAGCGCGTTCCGCAAGCTGGTCGAATGGTGCATCACCTGGCGCAAGACCACGATCGCGGTCACCGCGCTCGCTTTCGTCGCCGCCATGGCCTCCTTCGGGCTGGTCCAGAAGCAGTTCTTTCCGACCGCCAACCGGCCGGAGCTGATCGTTGACCTCAGGTTGGCGCAAGGCGCCTCCTATGCCGCGACCGACATCGAGGTGAAGAAGCTCGAGAAGTGGCTGGGCTCCAGCGGCGACGTCGCCTTCTACACGTCCTACATCGGTGCGGGTTCGCCGCGCTTCTACCTGCCGACGGTGCCGGAGCTGCAGAACTCCAATTTCGGCCAGGTAATCGTCATGACGCGCGGCATCGAAGCACGCGAGCGCGTGGTGGCCGAGCTCGACAGGCTCTTCAAGGAGCACTTCGAGGCGGTGCGCGCCCGCGTGCAGCGCCTGCAGAACGGCCCCCCGGTCGCCTACCCCGTGATGTTCCGCGTGCTCGGCGAGGATCCGCAGAAGGTGCGCGACGTCGCCGAGCAGGTCCGTCAGGTCTTCAAGGCCGATCCTGACACCCGCGACGTCAACTTCGACTGGAACGAACTCGCCAAGTCGGTGCGGCTGGAGGTCGACCAGGCCAAGGCGCGCGCGCTGGGCGTCGACTCGCAGATCCTGGGCAATGCGCTGCAGACCATCCTGTCGGGCGTGGTGGTCACGCAGTACCGCGAAGGCACCGAGACGATCGACGTTGTCGCCCGCGCCGTCGCCGCCGAGCGGTTGAGCGTGGACGGTCTGGAATCGATCCACTTCCGCACCGCCACCGGCGGCATCGTCTCGCTGGCCCAGCTAGCCACGCTCCACTTCGAACTCGAGGAGCCGATCCTGTGGCGGCGGAACAAGGAACTGCTGATGACCGTGCGCGCCGGCGTGGCCGACGGCGTGCAGGGTCCCGACGTCGCCACGCGCCTGGACAAGGCGCTGGGACCTGTGCGCGCCAATCTGCCGGCCGGTTACCGCATCGAGGTCGGCGGCGACAAGGAAGAGAGCGCCAAGAGCCAGGGTTCCATCTTCAAGATGATGCCGGTCATGGCCTTCCTGACGCTGCTTTTCCTGATGATGCAGCTCAGGAGCTTCTCGAAGCTCGCGCTGGTCCTGCTCACCGCGCCGCTCGGCATGATCGGCGTGTCGCTGTTCCTGCTGCTGTTCAACCAGCCGTTCGGCTTCGTGTCCCTGCTAGGCACGATCGCGCTCGCCGGGATGATCATGCGCAACTCGGTGATCCTGGTGGACCAGATCGACCAGGACATCGCCGCGGGCCACGCCGCATGGAATGCCGTGATCGACGCCACCGTGCGCCGCGCCCGGCCGATCCTGCTGACCGCCGGCACCGCCATCTTCGCCATGATCCCGCTCAGCCGTAGCGTGTTCTGGGGGCCGATGGCTGTGGCGCTGATGGGTGGCCTGCTTGTGGCCACCGCACTCACACTCCTCTTCCTGCCGGCACTCTACGCTGCCTGGTTCCGGGTCAGGCGTCCGGAGATGGCAGTATTGGCCGAACCGGTTCGCCACGGCCCCCCGCCTCTCGCCCTCGCGGCGGAGTGAGCGGTTGCGGACCGGTTCGCGCCCAGAGGCCTTTGCTCATCGGCTAGGAGAGGCTGCCCTCGGCCACGTGCAGGTCACTGTTGCGGGCGGCACTGACGGTCACGACAATCTCGATGCCGCGCACGATGTCGTGCAGCGCCATTGACGGCACGTTGCTGAGCCGCGACGCCTTCTCGGTCACATAGGGAATGTGCAGGAAGCCGGCGCGCATCGGGATGGGGTGACGTGCCGCCATGTCCATCAGCGCGTAGAATACGTTGTTGCAGACGAACGTGCCGGCCGTGTTCGACACGGCCGCCGGCAGGCCCGCCTTGCGCATCTCGGCCACGCAGGCCTTAATCGGCAGGGTGGCGAAGTGCGCCGCCGGCCCGTCGCGCACGACCTCGCGGTCGACGGGCTGCTTGCCGTCATTGTCCTTGATGC
>CAZHQA010000114.1:0-15590 GCA_964533955.1 uncultured Reyranella sp.
ATGGTGGGCGCTGTAGGGATTGAACCTACGACCCCACCCGTGTGAAGGGTGTGCTCTCCCGCTGAGCTAAGCGCCCGGAAGGGGCGCGTATACGGCCTCGCGGCCAGCCCGTCAACGGGCCGCGATTTGCCGCAAAGCCTCGGGCAGGGCGTCGAATTTCTCGATGACCGCCTCCGCGCCGAGCTCGCTTGCCGGCCGGTCGGTATAGCCCCAGCTCACCAGGACAGCAGGCAGGCCCGCGCCATGGGCCGCCTCCACATCGTGGATCGAATCGCCGACCATGACGGTCCTGTCGGGCGCGCCGCCCATGCGCTCGACCAGCATCAGGATATGCCTCGGGTCGGGCTTGCGCACCGGAAAGGTGTCGGCGCCGGCCAGGTCGCTGATCGGTGGCATCAGCTTCAGGTGCTCGAGGATCATGCGCGAGGGCCGCTCGAACTTGTTGGTGCAGACTCCCTGCTTGAGGCCGAGGCGCGCGAAGCGGGCGACCACTTCGGACACGCCGGCAAAGGCGCTGGTGTGGCTCACCGGATCCGCCTCGTAGTAGCGCACGAACTCGCGCGTCACCGCGCTCAAGGCGGCATCGTCGAGGGTGCGGCCGTACTTGGCGAAGGCCTTGCCCATGGTGACCTTGCTGCCCTGGCCCATGAAGAATCGCACATCGTCTTCGGTGACCGCCGGCAGGCGATGGTCGGCCAGCACGCGGCTTACTGCCACCTGCATGTCCTTGGCACTGTCGATCAGGGTGCCGTCGAGGTCGTAGATTACGGTGTCGAAGCGGCTGGCGATGAGGGGGGCGGCACTGGATTGCATGCAGCATTCCTTAGCACATCCGTCCTTCCCTACATCCAGCTTGCGAGACCATGCGCCGCATGGCATCCGGACGGCTATGAAGTCGTCGATCGCCGTGGTGGTGCTGGCAGCAGGGGCCGGCACGCGCATGAAATCCGCGGTCCCCAAGGTTCTGCATCCGCTGGCTGGTTGGCCGATGGTGCGGCACGTGCTGGAAAACGTCGCTCGGCTGAAGCCGGCGCGGATCGTTGGTGTGGTCGCGCCCGGGGCCCGGGAAGTGGCGGCAGCCTTTTCGCCCTATCCGACGGTCGTGCAGCGAAAGCCGCTCGGCACGGGCCATGCCACCAAGGCGGCGCTGGGCGCACTCAAGGGACATCGCGGCCCGGTGCTCGTGGTCTACGCCGATGCTCCCCTGGTGACGACGGCGACCCTGCGCAAGCTGGTCGATGCCTGCCGCAAGGAGCAGGCGGCGGTCGGCGTGCTGGGCTTCATCGCCGGCGATCCAACGCCCTATGGCCGGTTGATCGTGCGGCAGGGCGTGCTCGAAAAGATCGTCGAAAGCCGCGATGCCAACGAGGCGGAGAAGGCGATCGACTTCTGCAATTCCGGCGTGATGTGCCTCGACGGTGCGCTGCTGGCCGGGCTGCTGGCGGGCATCGGCAACGACAACGTGAAGCGGGAGTACTATCTGGTCGATGCCGTGGCGGTGGCCCGCGCCGCCGGCCATCGCGCCATCGCCATCGAGGGCGAGGAAGCCGAGTTCCAGGGGGTGAACTCGCGCGCGGAGCTCGCGGTTGCCGAGCGGGCGTTGCAGCAGCGCCTGAGGGCGGCGGCCCTGGCAGCCGGTGTGACCATGGCCGATCCCGCGTCGGTGTGGCTGTCGGCCGATACGCGGTTCGCCACCGACGTCACGATCGGTCCCAATGTGCGCTTCGGGCCGGGCGTCAGCGTGGGCGCGAATGTCGAGATCAAGGCATTCTGCGATATCGAGGGCGCCCGCATCGGCAAGGGCGTGATCATCGGACCCTTCGCACGCCTCCGGCCAGGGTCGGAAGTCGGCGACGACGTCCACATCGGCAACTTCGTCGAGCTCAAGGCGACCAGGATGGGCCGCGGCGCCAAGGCCAATCACCTCGCCTATCTCGGTGATTCCGATATCGGCCCCGGCAGCAACATCGGCGCCGGCACCATCGCCGTGAACTACGACGGCTACGGCAAGTGGCGGACGGTGGTCGGCCGGGATGTCTTCGTAGGCTCGAACAGCTCGCTGATCGCGCCGGTCAGGATCGGCAAGGGTGCCAACGTGACCGCAGGCAGCGTCATCACCGAGGACGTGCCGGCCAATGCGCTCGCCTTCGGGCGCGCCCGGCAGGTCACAAAGAAGGGGCGTGCAGCCGCGCTTCGTGCGAAAATGAAAGCCCGCGCGGCGGCTGCCAAGCGGGGCAAGAAGAAATAGCCCTCTCCCGGACAACCCCTCCATGTGCGGCATCATCGGAATCATCGGCAAGGCGCCCGTCACCCCGTTGCTGGTCGACGCGCTGAAGCGCCTGGAATATCGCGGCTACGACTCGGCCGGCGTCGCCACCCTGGTGAACGGCCACATCGATCGCCGCCGGGCCGAGGGAAAGCTCGTCAAGCTCGAGGAGCGGCTCGCCGACGAGCCGCTGCCAGGCACGATCGGCATCGGCCACACGCGTTGGGCGACGCATGGCAAGCCCTCGGAACGCAACGCCCATCCGATCGCTACCGACCGCGTCGCGATCGTGCACAACGGCATCATCGAGAACTTCCAGGAACTCAAGGACGAGCTGCTGGCCGAAGGTCGCCGCTTCGACAGCGACACCGACACCGAGGTGGTGGCGCAGCTCCTGACCTCCATGCTGGAGCGCCAGATGACGCCGGAGGATGCCATGGGCAAGGCGATGGAACGCCTGCGCGGCGCGTTCGCCCTGGTGGCGCTGTTCAGCGGTCGCCACGACATCCTGCTGGCCGCCCGGCGCGGCAGCTCACTGGCGGTTGGATACGGCGACGGTGAAATGTACGTCGGAACCGATGCGCTGGCTCTTGCGCCCTTCACCAAGCGCGTGAGCTACCTGGAGGACGACGATTGGGTGGTCCTGCGATCGGATGGCTGCAAGGTCTACCAAGGCCGCCAGGAGGTGACGCGCGAAATCCGCCTGAGCGGCATCTCGGGCGCCATGATCGGCAAGGGCAATCATCGTCATTTCATGCTCAAGGAAATCTACGAGCAGCCGGCGGTGATCGGCGACACGCTGCAGACCTACCTCGACACTGCGACGCGGTCCGTCACCCTGCCGGCCCTGCCGTTCGACTGGAACAAGGTCAGCCGTCTCACGATCACCGCCTGCGGCACGGCCTGCTTCGCCGGCCTGGTCGCGAAGTACTGGTTCGAGAAGCTGGCGCGGCTGCCGGTCGAGGTCGAGGTGGCGTCGGAGTTCCGCTATCGCGAGCCGCCGCTGCCCGAGGGGGGCGTCTGCGTCGCCATCTCGCAGTCCGGCGAGACCATCGATACGCTCGAGGCGCTGCGCTACGCCAGGAAGCAGAAGCAGGCGATTCTGTCGGTGGTGAACGTGCCGGAAAGCGCCATCGCCCGCGAGTCGGACGTCGTGCTGCCGACGTTGGCGGGCCCCGAGATCGGCGTTGCCTCGACCAAGGCCTTCACCACGCAGCTGACGGTGCTGCTCACGGCAGCGATCGCCGCCGGCCGCGCGCGCGGGGTGCTGGACGCCGCTGCCGAGGGGCGACTGGTCCACGCGTTGATCGAGCTGCCGTCGCGCATCAACGAGGCGCTCGACCAGGAAGAGCAATACCGCCGCATCGCCGAGAACATCCTGGCCGAGGCGCGCGACGTGCTCTACATGGGCCGCGGCTCATCCTTTCCGATCGCGCTCGAGGGAGCGCTGAAGCTCAAGGAGATTTCCTACATCCACGCCGAGGGCTACGCCGGCGGCGAGATGAAGCACGGGCCGATTGCCCTGATCGACGAACTCGTGCCCGTCGTGGTGGTGGCGCCGAGCGATGCGATCTTCGACAAGATCGCCTCGAACTTCGAGCAGGTGAAGGCGCGTGGCGGCAGGCTGGTGCTGATGACCGACGCCGCCGGGGCCAGCCGGCTCGGCGCGCAGGCGGTAGCGACGATCATTTTGCCCGACGTCGACCCGATCGTGGCGCCGATTCTCTACACCATACCGGTACAGCTTCTCGCCTATCACACGGCGGTGGCCAAGGGCACCGACGTCGATCAGCCGCGCAATCTCGCCAAGAGCGTGACGGTCGAATAGCTCGTCCTGCCGAACCCCAGGCCAGAAGCCCGCGTCCGCTACGAGGCTACCGGTTGCCCTGGGGAAGGCCGGGCGCCAGGCCTTGCGGCTGGGGTGGCGCCTGCGGCGCCGGAGCCTGGGCTCCGCGCGGCGGCGCGGGAGCCGGGCGGGGCTGCTGCTGTTGTTGCTGCGGCGGCATCAGGGTCTGGACAATGGCCTTGAGCTTGGCCTGGTCGGCTTCCTGGGCCTTCTTGAATTCCTCTTCGTTCAGGAAGTGGTCCTTGTTGAGGTCCATCTGCAGGAACTGGTTGACCGCATAAGCCGTCAGCTCGACGCGATCGAGCACGCTGTCCTTGTTGGTGTCGATGTCGTTGAATTTCACCATCACGACCTTGCGCCGCAGGTCGAAGGGCGGCAGGCCCTGCGCCTGCGGGCCATCGGCGGGGCCGGCCACGGCCGCCCATTCTTGCGAGCTGACCTTGCCGTCGCCGTTCTTGTCGAGCTGGTCGGCGGCGCGCAGCTGCATGTCGATGAATTCGTTGAGCGCGACCAGGCCCTTGCGCTTCTGGGCGTCCTGGTCGCGGCGCTGCTGCTCGCGCGCCTGTTCCTCGCGCAGCAAGGCGGCCTGCACGATGCGGCGAATCTCGGCCTCGGTGACCTTGTTGTCGCGATCGGTGTCGTACTGGTTGAACTCGGCGTGCACGAGCGCCTCGGCTTCGGGGCGCTCGACGAAGCCGTCGCGGTTGGTGTCGAGGTTCTGGAATTCGGCGCGGGCCCGGCCACGGCGCTCCTCGAGCGAGGGTACACCCGGTCCCTCGGTCGTGAAGGGCGGTTCGGCGACCTTGAGGAATTCGTCGAGCGACAGCTTGCCGTCCTTGTTGGCGTCGAGCTGGTCGAAGGTCTTCATGCGGTACTTGAGGAAGTCCGCGCGCGTGACTTCGCCCTTCTTGGCGGTGTCGATTTCGGAGAACCAGGTCGGCAGCGGTACCGGTGCGCCGGGATTCGCCGCCGGTGCAGGCGGTGCCACCGGCTGTGCCGACGTTTGCGGAGCCGGAACCGGACCAGGCACAGCAGCCTGTGGCGGTGCTGCCGGAGGTCGGTTGGCGGGCCAGCCTTGCGCCGGCGAGGTAGCGGGAGGGGTCTGCGCGAAAGCCGGAAAGGTCACAGCGGCGGCAGCAAGGAGGATCGGGCGAAAAAGACGGTTCATCTCTGGACGGCACGCGAGTTCTGAGGGGAAATTCCTATCGGCGGCAATACGTTGTCTGTCAATGTCCGCCCTGCGGGCAAATCCTGCGGCGCAATCACGCCGAAAGCATGGCGCAGCGCCATTTCGGTTGCGCGATTCCCCGGGATAAGCCATCGTGCGGCGCATGTCGGCCTCGCAGAAGGGTCGCAAGTACTTGGGAGGAAAGGGTAATTTCGCGGTCGTGCCATGTTGTTTGTGGCATCCGCGAAACCAGCTTGAACATGGCAGAGTCGTCTTCCACCAGCGGGTCGCCACTCTTGAGCGTGCGCGATGTCTCGGTCCGCTTCGGCGGGATCGTCGCCCTTGATGGTGTCAGCTTCGACGTCTTCCCCGGCCAGATTGCGGGGCTGATCGGCCCCAACGGCGCCGGCAAGACCACGCTCTTCAACTGTCTCAGCCGGCTCTACACGCCGAACGGTGGCGACGTCTTGTTCGAGGGCCAGTCGATCCTCGGCCGCCCGCGTCACGACATCCCGTACATCGGCATCGGCCGCACTTTCCAGAACGTGGCGCTGTTCGACCGCATGTCGGTGCTCGACAACGTCAAGGTCGGCTGTCACAGCGTGAGCTCGTCGAGCTTCTTCGAGAACGCTCTGCGGTTTGCCTTTCCCGCCGTGGCCACCGAGGAGGCGCGCATCGAGGCGCGGGCGCACGAGCTGATTGCCTTCATGGATCTCGCGCCCTTCACCAACGCACTGGCAGGCCCGCTGCCCTTCCCGATCCGCAAGCGGGTCGAGCTCGCGCGCGCTCTGGCCTGCAGCCCCAAGCTGCTGTTGCTCGACGAGCCGGCGGCCGGGCTCAATCACGAGGAGATCGAGACGCTGAAGGGCCAGATCCGTCGCGTGCGCGATCTGCAGCACGTCACCGTGTTGCTGGTCGAGCACCACATGAGCCTGGTGATGTCGGTGTCCGACAAGGTAGTGGCGATCGACTTCGGCAAGAAGATCGCCGACGGGACGCCCGCCGAAGTGCAGCGCGATCCGGAAGTGATCCGCGCCTACCTGGGGACATCGTGATGGCCACGCTCCTCGAAGTGAAGGGACTGAAGGCCTTCTACGGGCAAACCCAGGCAATCTACGATGTCGGCTTCGACATTCCCGAGGGCGGCATCACCACCCTGCTGGGCGCAAACGGTGCCGGAAAGAGCACGACGCTGCGGGCGATCTGCAACATGGTGCGCACGGAGGGCACGGTGCGCTTCGCCGGCAAGGACCTGAGCGGCATGCCGACGGAAGAGATCGTGCGGCTCAGGATCGCCCACGTGCCGGAGGGTCGCGGCACCTTCACCTCGCTCACCGTCGACGAGAACCTGCGAATCGCCGCCTATACCCGCAAGGACAAGGCGGGCGTGAAGGAGGAGCTGGAGCGGGTGTTCAGCTACTTCCCGCGACTGAAGGAGCGCATCCAGCAGCAGGCCGGGACGCTGTCGGGCGGCGAGCAACAGATGCTGGCGATCGCCCGTGCATTGATGCTGAAGCCACGCCTGATGCTGCTCGACGAGCCGTCGTTCGGGCTCGCGCCGTTGATCGTGGTGGAGATCTTCCGCATCATGAAGCGGATCAACGAGGAAGAGAAGGTGAGCATGCTGCTGGTCGAGCAGAATGCCGCGCTGGCGCTCGATCTGGCCAGTCACGCCTACCTGCTCGAGACCGGCAGGGTCGTCATGTCGGGGCCCGCCCTCGTCGTGAAGAACGACGAGACCGTGCGCAAGTCCTACCTCGGTTACTGAGGAAGCCAGATGGAACAATTCCTCCAGCAGCTCGCTTCGGGCCTGGCCAACGGCGCGATCTATGCCTGCGTGGCGCTGGCGCTGGTCATGATCTACGTCTCGACCGACCACCTGAACTTCGCCCAGGGCGAGATGGCGATGTTCTCGACCTACATCAGCTGGCAGCTGATGAGCTGGGGCCTGAGCTTCTGGGTCGCCTTCGTGGCCACGGTGCTGATCTCATTTGCGCTGGGCGTGCTGATCGAGCGGGTGATCCTGCGACCGTTGCACAACGCGCCGGTGCTGTCGGTCGTCGTGGTGTTCATCGGCCTGCTGGCGATCTGCAATTCCATGGCCGGCGCGATCTGGAGCTACCTGATCAAGGAATATCCATCGCCGTTTCCCAAATCGAGCTTCGGCATCGCCGGCGTCATCGGCCCCCATCAGCTCGGCGTCGTGCTGGTGACGCTGATCGTGCTCGGCGTTCTATTCACCTTCTTTCGCTACACACCGCTCGGGCTCGCCATGCGCGCGGCGGCCCAGAATCCGCAGATGGCGCGCCTGGTCGGCGTGCGCGTCGACTGGATGCTGGCGCTGGGCTGGGGGCTCGCCGCCGCGGTCGGCGCCGTGGCCGGCATCATGGTCGCCCACATCGTCTACCTCGATCCCAACATGATGGCGGGTATCCTGCTCTATGCATTCGCCAGCGCCTTGGTGGGCGGCATCGGCAATCCCGGCGGAGCGGTGATCGGCGGCTTCATCGTCGGCGTTCTGGAAAACATGGTCGCCTATGCCGGCAACATGATCGAGAAGACGACCGGCATATACATCATCGGCAACGGCGAGAAGCTCACCGTGGCGCTGATCATCGTCATCTTCGTGCTGACCGTGAAGCCGGCTGGCCTGTTCGGTCGCGTCGTCGTGAAGAGGGTGTGAGATGCCGAGCTTTCCCCGGAAGTGGCTGATCGTTCTGATCGTCCTCGCGGTCCTCATTCCGCTGCTGCAGCCGCTGCTGCCCGACCTGGTATCGGGCTATCGCCTGTTCCTGGTCAGCACCATGATGATCGCCGCCATCGCCGTGCTCGGGCTCAATCTTCTGACCGGCTTCAACGGCCAGATCTCGCTCGGCCACGGCGCCTTCTATGCGGTCGGCGCCTATACCGCGGCCATCCTGATGGACCAGCTCGACATGCCCTATTGGGCGACCTTGCCGGCGGCGGCGGTGGTCTGCTTTATCGTCGGCTACCTGTTCGGCCTGCCCGCGCTGAAGCTCGAGGGGCATTATCTGGCGCTCGCGACCTTCGCGCTGGCGCTCGCGGTTCCGCAGATCCTGAAATACAAATGGCTCGAGGGCCTGACCGGCGGCGTGCAGGGCATCGTGCTCTCCAAGCCCGAGGTGCCGCTCGGCCTGCCACTGTCGGAAGACCAGTGGCTCTACTACTACTGCTTCGTCGTCATGGTGATTCTCTACTGGGCCGCCAGCAACATGCTTCAGAGCCGGAGCGGCCGGGCGATGATGGCGATCCGCGATTATCACATCGCGGCCGACACGATGGGCATCGACACCTCGCTCTACAAGACCGTGACCTTCGGCATCAGCGCGGCCTACACCGGCATCGCCGGCGCGCTCTCGGCCTCGGCGATCGCTTTCGTGGCACCCGACAGTTTCAACATCTTCCTGTCGATCAAGTTCCTGATCGGCCTGGTCGTGGGCGGGATCGGCTCGCTGGCCGGCTCGATCGTGGGTGGAATCTTCTACGTGCTGGTCGACAATTCGGCACAGGCGCTCTCGACCTTCGTCAAGAACGACCTCGGCCTGCAGTTCGACCTGTCGGCCTATACCGTGTTCGGTATCCTTCTGATCGTGCTGATGTTCCTGATGCCGACCGGCATCGTCGGCGGAGTGTATGCGGTGCTGCGCAGCGTGCGTCGGCCGGCCGCGAGCGCCGATGCGGGGCGCGCCGCTGCGGCGCCG
Organism: uncultured Reyranella sp.; assembly: GCA_964533955.1. Taxonomy (GTDB): domain Bacteria; phylum Pseudomonadota; class Alphaproteobacteria; order Reyranellales; family Reyranellaceae; genus Reyranella. The sequence continues at coordinate 9,003 of CAZHQA010000114.1, forward strand.
TCGAAGCCCGCGGCAAGCCGTCCGAGCCACTGAGAGCAGCCCGGGGTCCGGGCCTTCGTTCCAACAACTTTACGCGTGAGGGTAGTGCATGGGGAGTTGAGCCAGCCTAAGGGAGGCTAGACATGAAAAAGGCCAACAGGCGTACATTCGTGGCCGGCATTTCGGCCGCAGCAGTGCTTTCGGGTAGCCGGGTAGCGTTTGCGCAAAAGAAGTACGACGACGGGGCGAGTGACACCGAGATCAAGATCGGCCACACCAACCCCTATAGCGGTCCAGCCTCGTCTTATGGCGTGATCGGCAAGACGATCCAGGCCTACTGGAAGAGCGTCAACGAAAACGGCGGCATCAACGGCCGCAAGGTCAACTTCATCACCTACGACGACGGCTACAGCCCGCCCAAGACGGTCGAGCTGGTCCGCCAGCTGGTCGAGCAGGACAAGGTGCTGTGCACCTTCAACACGCTGGGCACGCCGACCAATACGGCGATCCACAAGTACATGAACCAGAAGAAGGTGCCGATGCTGTTCGTCGCCACCGGCGCTTCGAAGTGGGGCAAGCCCAAGGAGTTCCCGTGGACGATGGGCTACCAGCCCGACTACCACACCGAAGCCGTGATCTATGCCAAGCATCTGCTGGCGAACGTCAAGGACGCCAAGATCGCCGTGCTGATGCAGAATGACGACTACGGCAAGGATTACTGGGAAGGATTCAAGGAGGGCCTCGGCAGCGAGGCGAGCCGCGTGGTCAAGCACGTGAGCTATGAAACCACCGATCCGACCGTCGACAGCCAGGTCATCCAGCTCAAGGACTCGGGCGCCAACGTCTTCTTCAACATCGCCATCCCGAAGTTCGCCGCCCAGGCCATGCGCAAGGCGGGCGACATCGGCTGGAAGCCGACGATCTACCTCAACAACGTGTCGTCGAGCGTCGCGTCGGCGATGAAGCCGGCCGGCTTCGAGAACGTGCAGGGCGTGATCACCGCCCAGTACCTGATGGACCCGACCGACAAGCAGTGGGACGACCATCCCGACATGAAGGGGTGGGTGGCTTGGATGAACAAGTACAATGCCGGCGCCAGCCTGCAGGACGCATCGAACGTCTTCGCCTATTCGGTGTCCTATCTGATGCACAAGACTCTGGAGAAGTGCGGCGACAACCTGACGCGCGAGAACGTCATGCGCCAGGCGGCCAACCATCAGAAGCTCAAGGTGCCGACGCTGCTGCCTGGTATCACCGTCAGTACCAGCCCGACGGACTACTACCCGATCCAGGCCGTGCAGCTTTCGCGTTTCAAGGGCGAGACCTGGGACCTTTTCGGCGACATCATGCATGCCGAGAGCAGCTGATCCGCGCCTCGGAACAGGTAGAAAGGCCGCCGGTTGGCGGCCTTTCTTTTTCTGCCGCGAGCACATCGCTCTGGCCTCTGCCGCGATTTCGGGCGAAGTTCCGGCACTTTTTTCAATGGGAGGCTAAGATAGTGGGTACCAGCAGGCGTGAGTTCATCGGCGGCGTGTCGGCCGCCGCCTTGTTGTCCGGCTCGGGCAAGGCGTTCGCGCAGAAGAAATACGACAACGGAGCGACAGACACCGAGATCAAGCTCGGTCACGCCGGTCCCTACAGCGGCCCCGCGTCGGCCTATGGCGTGATCGGCAAGGGCATCGAGGCCTATTGGAAGAGCGTCAACGAGGCCGGCGGCATCAACGGCCGCAAGATCAACTTCATAACGCTCGACGATGGCTACAATCCGGCCAAGTGCGTCGAAGTGGTCCGCCAGCTGGTCGAGCAGGACAAGGTGCTGGCCTGCTTCAACACGCTGGGCACGCCCAGCAACACCGCAATTCAGAAGTACATGAACACCAAGAAGGTGCCGCAGCTCTACGTCGCCACCGGCGCGTCGAAGTGGGGCAGGCCCAAGGAGTTCCCGTGGACGATGGGCTATCAGCCCGACTACCACACCGAGGCGGTGATCTACGCCAAGCACCTGCTGGCCAACGTCAAGGAACCCAAGGTGGGAATCCTGATGCAGAATGACGACTTCGGGAAGGACTATCTCGACGGCTTCAAGGAAGGCCTCGGCAAGGACAACGCGGGCGTGATCGCCAAACTCGCGACCTACGAGGTGACCGATCCGACGGTCGAATCGCAGATCATCCAGCTCAAGGACACGGGCGCCAACGTGTTCTTCAACATCGCGACGCCGAAGTTCGCCGCCCAGGCGATCCGAAAGGCGGCCGAGATCGACTGGAAGCCCGCGCAGTACATGACCAACGTGTCGGCTTCGGTCGCCTCGGTCATGAAGCCGGCCGGCTTCGAGAACGGCCAGGGCATCATCACTGCAGCCTACCTCAAGGACCCGACCGACAAGCGCTGGGACGGCGATGACGAGATGAATATGTGGCGCGCCTGGATGGACAAGTGGATGCCGGGCGCCAACAAGGCGGACGCCAACTACATCTACGCCTATTCGGTGTCGTTCCTGATGCATCAGACGCTGAAGAACTGCGGCGACACGCTGACCCACGAGAGCGTCATGAAGCAGGCGGCGAGCTTCCAGAAGCTGCGCGTGCCGCTGCTCCTGCCCGGCATCCTGGTGAGCACCAGCGCGACCGACTACTATCCGATCCAGTCGGTGCAGTTGCAGCGCTTCAAGGGCGAGAGCTGGGACCTGTTCGGCGATGTCATGTCGGCCGAGGGTTCCTAATCCCGGTTTTCGAGTGGAGAAAGGAAGGCCGTCGGCACGCCCGGCGGCCTTTTCTTTTGGCCTTTTCAGCCCGCGGATTTCGGGCGACGCTCGTTCTGCATAACGATAACCCATGGAGGAAGCGTTGCGAACGAACAGGCGTGGTTTTTTGGGTGGCGTTTCGACGGCCGCCATTCTGTCGGCGTCCGGTACGGCATTCGGTCAGAAGAAGTACGACGACGGGGCGAGCGATAGCGAGATCAAGATTGGCCATTGCTGCCCCTATAGCGGCCCGGCCTCCGCCTATGGCGTGATCGGCAAGCTGCATCAGGCGTTCTGGAAGGCGGTCAACGACGCCGGTGGCATCAACGGCCGCAAGGTCAACTTCATCACCCTCGACGACGGCTACAGCCCGCCCAAGACGGTCGAAGTGGTGCGCCAACTCGTCGAGCAGGAGAAGGTCCTGCTGCTCTATCAGACGCTCGGCACGCCGACCAATACGGCGATTCACAAGTACGTCAACCAGAAGAAGATTCCGCACCTCTACATCTCGACCGGCGCGTCGAAATGGGGAGATCCCAAGCACTTCCCGTGGACCATGGGCTTCCAGCCCGACTACCACACCGAAGGCGCGATCTACGCCAAGCACATGCTGGCCACCGTGAAGGACGGCAAGGTCGGCATCCTCATGCAGAATGACGACTACGGGAAAGACTATGTCGACGGTTTCAAGGAAGGCCTGGGCAAGGAGGCCGGCCGCGTCGTCAGGCACGTGACCTACGAGGTGACGGATCCGACGGTCGACAGCCAGATCATCCAGCTCAAGGACTCCGGCGCCAACGTCTTCTTCAACGTGTCGACGCCGAAGTTCGCCGCGCAGGCGATCCGCAAGGCTGCCGACATCGGCTGGAAGCCCGTGCAGTACCTCAACAACGTCTCGGCCTCGGTCGCCTCGGTGATCAAGCCGGCCGGCTACGAGGCCAGCCAGGGTATTTTGACCGCCCAGTACCTCAAGGATCCCACCGACAAGCAGTGGGACGATTCGTCCGACATGAAGAGCTGGCGCGCCTGGATGGACAAGAACATGCCAGGCGCCAACCAGGCCGACGCCAACTACACCTTTGCCTACTCGGTATCGTCGCTGATGCTCGAGACGCTCAAGCGCTGCGGCGACACGCTGACCCGCGAGAACGTCATGAAGCAGGCCGCCGGCTTCCAGAAGTACGAGCTGCCCATCGTGCTGCCCGGCATCACGATCAGCACAAGCCCGACCGACTACTACCCGATCCAGGCGGTCCAGCTCGCGCGCTTCAAGGGCGAGAGCTGGGACCTGTTCGGCGACGTCATGCACGCCGAGAGCAGCTGAACGCTCGGTGTCTTTCGTGCGTGTGAAAAGGCCGCCGGCTTCCGGCGGCCTTTTTGCTGCCCCTCAGCGGTCGTTGCGGACTGGCGTTGCCGAGGGTCGCCGCAGGGCCTGGCGACATTCGGCGGTGTTGATCCGACCGTCCTTGTCGAGGTCGCAGCGTGCGAAGTTGCGGTCGGCCTGGGTCATGAATTCGGCCTTCGAGACGAAGCCGTCCCGGTCGCCATCCATGAGCCGGAAGAAGCTGGTCTGGCGCTCGACCTGGCGGTCCGACGGCAGCACGCGGCCCGGTGCGGCCGGGGTGCGGGCGAAAAGCTCCTCCTGGGTGAGTTTGCCGTCCTTGTCGGTGTCGAGCTCCTTGAAGCGAGCTTCCTGGCCGGCCCTCCATTCGGCCTTGTCGACCCAGCCGTCCTTGTTGGTATCGTAGCGCATCATGCCACGCGCTGCGGTTGCGGCGGGCGGCGAGGGCTTGGCGTCGGGATCGGCGGCGAGGGCGGGAGTGCCGAAGACGAGAAGGACGGCAAGCGGGATGAGTTTGATCACGGGCATATCCTTTAGGTTGTATCAGGAACGTAAAATACACGCTTAAGTTCCCTTACCGGCGCGTTTAGGCGCCGATATAGTCGCAGCCGCGACCGAAATATGGCCGTGTTGAGGTTTGTTCCTGGGGTCCCGGTTCATGGCATACGACTATGACCTGTTCATCATCGGCGCCGGCTCGGGCGGCGTGCGCGCCTCGCGCATCGCCGCCGGCTATGGCGCGCGCGTCGGGGTCTGCGAGGACTATCGCGTGGGCGGCACGTGCGTGATCCGGGGCTGCGTGCCCAAGAAGCTCCTGGTGTACGGCTCGAAGTACGCCCACGAGTTCGAGGACTCCGCCGCGTACGGCTGGGCGCGCCCCGAGGCTACGCATTCCTGGGCGACCTTGCGCGACAACGTGCAGAGGGAGGTCGATCGCCTGAACGCGGTCTACATCCGGTTGCTCGAGGGGCCGGGCGTGAAGATCCACATGGGCCGCGGCCGGCTGATGGACCGCCACACCATCCAGGTCGGCAACGAGACCGTCACGGCCGACAAGATCCTGATCGCGACCGGCGGGCGGCCGGAAGTGCCGAAGATTCCCGGCCACGAGTTCGCCATCACCTCGAACGAGGCGTTCCATCTTCCCGATCCGCTGCCCAGGCACATCACGATCGTGGGCGGCGGCTACATCGCGGTGGAATTCGCCGGCATCTTCCACGGCCTTGGTTGCAAGGTCGACCTGGTGATCCGCCGCGACCGCGTACTGCGCGGCTTCGACGAGGAATGCCGCACCTTCGTGCACGAGGCGCTCAAGGCGAGCGGCATCACCATCCGCACCGAAACCGAGATCCAGCGCATTTGCCCGCTCAAGGACGGCAAGGCGCCGTTCGAGTGCCACACGCCGCTCGGCGGCATGTTCGAGACCGATCTGGTGATGTACGCCACAGGTCGGGTGCCCAACACCGCCGGCATCGGGCTGGAGAAGGCAGGCGTGCAACTCGACAAGGCGGGTGCGGTTGCCGTCGACGAATGGTCAAAGACCACCGCCGACAACATCTGGGCAGTGGGCGACGTCACCGACCGCATCGCGCTCACGCCGGTCGCATTGATGGAGGGCCACTGCTTCGCCGACACCGTGTTCGGCAACAAGCCGCGCAAGCCTGACCACCGCGACGTGCCGTCGGCGGTGTTCTGTCAGCCCGAGATGGCCAATGTCGGCCTGACCGAGGAGGAGGCGCGGATGCGGCTGGGCGAGTTGCGGGTATTCACCTCGGCCTTTACGCCGATGAAGTACACCGTCGCAGGTCGAAAGCAGCGCTCCTTCATGAAGCTGATCGTCGAGGCCGCCACCGACAAGGTGGTGGGCGCTCACATGGTGGGCGACGACGCGGCCGAGCTGATCCAGGGCATCGCCATCGCCATCAAGGCGGGCGCCACCAAGGCGCAGTTCGACGCCACCGTGGGCATCCACCCCACGGCAGGTGAGGAATTCGTCACCATGCGCACGGCCCGCGTGGAAGAGCCCCTCAAGAAAGCCGCAGCCGAGTAACCCTCCCATGTGAACGGGGAGGGATTGCCGGCTAGTCTTTTATCCACAGCACGTATAGGTTCACGCTCCCCCGAAAGGCAGAACGCCCACGGGGCGCGAGGAGGAGAAGATGACCGCGATTCAGGGCCCGTCTCGAGCGGCCGCGAAAGCGCAGTCCCGCAGTTCAAGCGCCGCCGACTGGACGCCGACCAGCTGGCGCGGACGGACGGCACAGCAGATGCCGGTCTATGACGATGCCGCGGCGCTCGGCAACGCCGAGGCGCGCTTGCGCCGCTTCCCGCCGCTGGTCTTCGCCGGCGAGGCGCGCAAGCTCAAGGCGGCTCTCGCCAAGGTCGCCAACGGCGAGGCCTTCCTGCTGCAGGGCGGCGATTGCGCCGAGAGCTTTGCCGACTTCACCGCCAACAACATCCGCGACACGTTCCGCGTGCTGCTGCAGATGGCCGTCGTGCTGACCTACGGCGCCGGCGTGCCGGT
>CAZHQA010000115.1:0-15586 GCA_964533955.1 uncultured Reyranella sp.
CGTCGACGAAGGTGACGATCGGGATGTTGAAGGCGTCGCAGAAGCGCACGAAGCGGGCGGCCTTGCGCGAGCTGTCGATGTCGAGGCAGCCCGCCAGCACCATCGGCTGGTTGGCGACGAAGCCCACCGTCTGGCCCGCCATGCGGCCGAAGCCCACGACGATGTTGCCGGCATATTCCGGCGACAGCTCGAAGAAGTCGCCCTCGTCGACGACCTTCAGGATCAGCTCCTTGATGTCGTAGGGCTTGTTGGGATTGTCGGGCACCAGCGTGTCGAGCGAGTGATCGTCGCGGTCGGACGGATCCAGCGTCGCCCGGCGCGGCGCCTTCTCGCGATTGCTGGCCGGCAGGAAATCGACGAAGCGGCGCAGCTGCAGCAGCGCTTCGATGTCGTTCTCGAAGGCAAGGTCGGACACGCCCGACTTCTGGGTGTGGGTGAGCGCGCCGCCCAGCTCCTCCTGGGTCACCGTCTCGTGCGTCACCGTCTTCACCACGTCGGGGCCGGTGACGAACATGTAGGAACTGTCCTTCACCATGAAGATGAAATCGGTCATGGCCGGCGAATAGACCGCGCCGCCGGCGCACGGGCCCATCACCATGGAGATCTGCGGGATCACGCCGGAGGCGAGCACGTTCCTCTGGAACACGTCGGCGTAGCCGGCCAGCGAATCGACGCCTTCCTGGATGCGCGCGCCGCCCGAGTCATTGAGCCCGAGCACCGGCGCGCCGACCTTCAGGGCCGTGTCCATGACCTTGCAGATCTTGGCGGCGTGCATGCCCGACAGCGCGCCGCCGAACACGGTGAAGTCCTGGCTGAAGACGTAGACCAGCCGGCCGCCGATCGTGCCGTGGCCGGTGATCACGCCGTCGCCCGGGATCTTCTGGTTCTCCATGCCGAAATCGATCGAGCGGTGCTCGACGAACATGTCGTATTCCTCGAACGAGCCGGGATCGAGCAGCACGTCGATCCGCTCGCGCGCCGTCAGCTTGCCCTTGGCGTGCTGCGCCTCGATGCGTCGCTGACCGCCGCCCTGTCGCGCAGCCGCGCGGCGGCGTTCAAGCTCTTTCAGCATCTCTTGCATGACATTGTTCCCCGGCCTTGACGGTCCGTTTTCGATCATAATCTCCGGTCGGTCCAGCATCCATCTTCGGGCGGTTGCCGACGCGGCTCACTCGCGGAGCGGAGGCCGGGCATTCGACGGACTGGACGGGCGAGGCCTGTTCGTCCGCCGCCGCTTTGCCGCGGCGGACTCTGGTGAATGTGCCGGAGCCGGACCGTCCCGCCGCGTCCTCGATCCTGCAGGTCAGGCGATGATCGGCAGGCGAGGTGCAATAGAAGTGGTCGGGACTGTAGCCGCCGGGCGCCGCAGCGGAGGTGAAGATCAGTTCGACCTTGCCGTCTGCTGCAAGCACGTGGCCGCACTCGGTGAAATCCTGCCTCGACGTCGTTCCCGCGAGCCGCGCCCGGCCTTGCGAATCGATCTCCATGGTCCCGGCATACGTTCCATCAGGCCCCTGCCAGCTGAACTCCCACCGCCCCTCCAATGACTGCGCAGCGCAAGGCTGAACGGCGCCGACCGTGATCGCCGCCGCAGCAAGCAGGTTCGCTCTGAAGGTCGCGATCACGGCCATCCGCACACCTGCGGTGTCAGCGCAGGAACCGCTTTTCGTCGTCCTTGACCTTGCGCATGCCCTGCAGATCGAAGACGTCCTCGACGGTGGCGATGGCGCCTTCCACGCCATGGATGCCGCCTTCCTTGCGGATCTGGGCGAACGTCTTGCGCATGGCGCCGACCGAGGCGCGGATGGCGTGGTTGCCCCAGATCAGCAGGCCGATCTTCCTGAGTTCGCGCACCTTCGCCACCGTCATCTGCGGATAGGCCGTCGGCACCAGCGCGATCGGCGCCTTGCCGTCCCAGGCCTCGACGAAGGCCACGACCTCGTCGGGCGTCTTCTGCTTGGAGTGGACCAGGATGAGATCGGCGCCCGCCGCTTCGTAGGCCCGCGCCCGCTTCAAGGCTTCGTCCTGGCCAAGCCCCGCGATCAGCGCTTCGGTTCGGGCCACGATCACGAAGTCCCTGTCCTTGCGCACCGAGCGGGCCGCCTCGATCTTGCCCTGGAACTCCTCGATGCGGACCATTTCCTGGCGGCCGTCGGCGATCAGGCTGGTGACCTTGGGAAAGCTCTTGTCCTCCATCACGATGGCGGCGGCGCCGGCGCGCTCATATTGCTCGACGGCGTAGAGCACGTTGATGGCATTGCCGAAGCCGGTGTCGATGTCGGCCACCACCGGGATCCCGGAGCGCTCGACCATGGCCCGTGTCATGTCGAGGTGCTGGGTCATCGAGACCACGCTGACATCGGGCACGCCGTACATCGCCGAGAGCTCGAAGCCGGAGGCCCAGATCGCATCGAAGCCCGCCTCGGCGACCAGCATTGCGGACAGCGGACTGTGCGCCGCCATTGCCTCGACGAGGCCGTTGTCGGCCAGAACCTGACGAATCTTCGCGCCCGCGCTCATGCTCTTAGCCTCATCCCTTCAGCCGATGGTTCTCGAGGAGCGCCAGGAACTCCGCGCCCGCGTTCATATCATGCTTGATGCCGTCGTGACGCTGGGTGGCGATCGGATCGGTGCCCCAGCGCTCGATCTGGTACAGCTCGTCGAGCTGACCGGCCTCGAACGCCTGCGCCGCCGTGATCGTCCGCTCGGCAACCGCCAGGGCGATCACCAGCGAGCCCGCGATGTGCGTAAGATTGAAAAGCGCCGACAGGGCGAGGTCGCCGTGGCTGGCGACTGCCGCGCGCAGGCCGGCAACGGCCTTGGCTGGCTGCGCCACGAAGGTCGTGCCCTCGGCGACGACAAGCCTTGCGCCATAGCGCTCCGCCGCCCAGTCGAGCAGCGGCTGCCACGTCTCCTGCTGGCGCCGTACCAGGCTCTCCGGCGTCGCGGCGCGGTAGCACAGAAGGTCCGACTCGGCGTATTTCGCGGTATCGCCGATCACGCGCTCACGCTGACTGCTCACTCGGTCGAGCCCGGTCGCGGCGAGCCGCGTCAGCGGCAGATGGGCGGCGTTGATTTCCGCCTTGTCCGGCACTGCCGACCATTCGCCGGCGATCGCGTCGGCCAGCGGGCGCGTCGGCACCACCAGCACTGCCTTGGCCGGCGTGCGCATCGGCTTGCCGTCGAGGAGCACGCGCCAGCCGCCGTCGGCGGCGTCGACCGCCGTCTCTTTATAGAAGCGCTTCATCTGCCAAGGCCTTACACGCGGCTGCGACCCGCCGACAAGGACCACTAGATCCAGGGGCAGTTACGAAAAGTAACGCTTAAAATAACGGAAAAATAACGGGGGCCCTCTAGGCCTTGAATCGGCTCACAGCGGGCATTCTATCACCGCAGCGCTTCGCTCACCTATTCCGGTCATTAGAAGTCCGGGCTCACGGCGTCCGGCGCGGCGGGTTCTGGGCCTGTGCCGGCGCCCGGCGTCCGCCGCGCGATTCGGCGGTTGGCACCGGCAGTTGGGCGCGCAGGCCGGGCCGCAACGCCTCGACCCGCGGCGCCAGGGTGGCGCAGGCGTTGGCGGTGGTCTGACGAGCGGTCTGGGTGAGCGAGCCGACCAGGCTCGGCACAGCGCCCGGTCCAACCAGCAGCTTGGCGAGATTGGGATCGAGTGCGCCCGAGGGCGACTGTCCGGTGCCCCCCTTCACACGCAGCGGCGTGGCGAGCGCGACACCCTGGGGATCGCGGGCCTCCGGCGCCAGGATGAACTCCCAAGTCTCGTTGCGCAGGTTGACATAGCCGCCCCCCACGATCGTGGCGCGCGGCGTGTCGACGACGAGACGCCGCAGGTTGGCGATGCCGCCCGACACCTCGAAACGGCCGGCAATGCAGTTGAACGGCACGGCGCCTTCGCCGCCCAGCAGGCGTTGGGTCTCGGCCGGCCAGCCGGCCACGCCGTCGCGCGGCCACACACCCTTGGCTGCCGCGATCTCGATCGTGCCGTTCGCCACGTTCAGCGCCTCGCGCGTTCCGCGCCCGCCGCCGCGCAGGCGCAGATCGATATCGCCGACAGCCTCCTTGAGGCCGAGATCGATGCCGAGGAGCGCGGAAAGGTCCTCGAACGATACGCGGCTCGCCGTGGCGGTGAGCGTCGCCTGGCCGATGCGTCCGGCCGGATCGTAGACCAGGTCGAAGCCTGCGGAGCCCGCACCGATCGAAGCGGCGGCGCGCAACGCAAAGCGGCTCTCGCTCGAATTCAGGGTCACCGACGCGCTGGTTACCTTGCTGGTGAGGCCGGTGACCTCGCCGACGCGGGCCGAGACGGCGATCGTCGAACGGCCGAGCCAGCTCGCTGCGAACGGCGTGGCTGGCAGGTAGCGCTTCTGCACCGGAGGGCTGCCGGCTGCCGCCGCGGGCGCAGCGCGCAGGCCCGACGCATCGATCACGTTGGCGTCGATGTTGACGGCGATGGTCGGCACATCGTGGCGGTCGACACGGAACAGGGCTTCGCCGCTCAATTCGGACTTGCCGATCTTGAGCGTCGCCACTTCGACCTTGAAGCTATTGCGCACGGTCGAGGCCTTGGCGTTCAGCACGTAGGGGCCGCCGCTCGGCAAGGGCAGGCGAATGTATGGGCCGAAGGCGGCGATATCGGGCCCCTCGCCCACGATCTGGATGGTGGTGCCCTTGACGCCGACGCTGCCCTTGATGGCGATCTTGCCGGTGCCGAAGCTGCCCTGCAGGTCGATGTTTCCCGGCAATCCCCTGATCCAGCCGTCGAACGAACCGATCGCGCCGGTGAGCGTGAACGCAGTGGCCTGGGGGGCGGCGATCTGCGCTTCCATCTGCAGCGGCTGATTGGGAGCCGACGACTTGAAGGTGCCGCTTGGCACATTGAGCACGACCGGTGGCCGGCCCGAAGCCCCCGCGACGGTCAGCACCGAATCGCGCACCTCGATGGTGTCGATCCAGGGAAAGGCCGGATTGGACTTCAGCCTGAGCGAGCGGTTCTCGCCCGCATGCGGCCCCGATCCGTCGGGTGGCGGCAGCATCTCGAGGTTGGTGTCGCCCGCCTCGTTGCGCTCGACCAGGATGTCGGCTCCCTCCAGCAACACGCGGCCGACCCGGGCCTCGCCGAGCAGCAGCGCGAACGGATCGAGATACATTGTCAGTTTGCGGACGCGGGCCAGTTCCGGCCGGGTGCCCCACGGGGCATTGCTGAGCGTCACGCCCTCGGCGACCAGCGCCGGATGGCGGCCGATGTGAACCGACAGCGGCACGCGTGCCGCCAGTTCGCGGCCCGTGACCTTGCGGATCTGGTCGGTGAGACGGGCCTGGTAGCGCGACAGGTCCCGGGTACCGAGCCACAGGATCATGCCTGCGGCCGCGACCGGCACGATCGCGATGATCAGCCAGAGCAGACGCCTCAAAGGGATGCGAATCTTCAGCAGGGCGTCCGCTCAGTCACCGTTCGTCGAGAAGCCGAATGCCTCGACGGTACGGCGGAAGTGAGGCGGCGGCGCAGCCTCCAGCCTGAGGTCGCCCTTGCCCGAAGGATGCGGCAGCGTGAGCCGCCGCGCATGCAGGTGCAGGCGCCGCGAATCGGCGACAGCCGACAACAGCGCTTCCTCGCCGCCATACTTGCGGTCGCCCAGGATCGGACAGCCGATCTCGGCACAATGCACGCGCAGCTGGTGCGTGCGGCCGGTGCGCGGCCACAGCGCGAGGAATGCCGCCCGCTTGCCGGCGCGATCGAGTTCGCGAAAATGGGTGATCGCTTTCTGCCCCTCGTCATGGTCGACCTGCATGGTCTCGCGGTCGCGCGCGCCGGGACGCTTGGCCAATGGCAGATCGATCACGCCTTCGGGCCGGGGCGGCACGCCGACCACGACCGCCCAGTAGAGCTTTTCGGTCTCGCGGTCGCGGAAGGAGGCCGACAGCCGCTTGGCTGCCTGGCCGGTGCGGGCGATCAGCAACAGGCCCGACGTGTCCTTGTCGAGCCGATGGACCAGCCGCGGCCGCTCTTCGTAGCCGAAGCGCAACGCATCCAGCATGCCGTCGACGTGGCGCTCGGTACCCGAGCCGCCCTGCACCGCCAGGCCAGGCGGCTTGTTGAGCGCAATCACCTCGGCATCGCGATGGATCACGAGCTTCTGGATCTCCGCCGCGTCGCGCTCGGAAACCTCCGGGCGCTCCTTGGGCTTGGCAGGCGGGGAAGCCGTCACGCCGGGTGGCAGGCGCACCGTCTGACCGGGCTCGACCCGGTCCTTGCCCTCGACCCGCTTGCCGTTCAGGCGAACCTGGCCGGTCCGCAGGAGCTTCTGCAGGGCGCCGTGGCTCAGTGCGGGGAAATGCCTCTGGAACCAGCGATCCAGCCGCAACCCCGCCTCGTCGCCTGTCACGGCGCGCGTCTGCACTTTCATGTTCCATCGCCTCGCGCGAAGCGGGGCGAAGTCGAGGGGCCGTTGTTCCACGGCTTGCCGCCAGATCGTGGCAGCAAGGTCCCTCCACGCGGCACGGAGCCTGCCCCGAGGGCACCCGAGGAGGGCCTTGGTCGGGACGACGCAGAACGGATCATGGCAGGCAACCTAAGGGACAAGCTAAAAAGCGTCCATGGAATCGATGTCGTTCGACACGCTGACCTTCGAGCATCCGACGGCCCGCCGGCCGGCACGGGTGGCGGCCAGCCTGCATCTGCCGATCCAAGCGGCATCGCCTGTTCCCTGCATGGTCATCCTGACCAGCAGCGCCGGCGTCCAGCGCCATCGCGAGCACTTCTATGCACAGGCCCTCAACGACGCGGGGTGCGCCGCGCTGATCGTCGACAGTTTCACCGGCCGGGGGGTGCGCCGCACGGTGGCGGACCAAAGCCTGGTGTCGGCCGCCCAGATGGAGGGCGACGCCTTCGCTGCCCTGGCCTTGCTGCGCGGCGACCCGCGCATCGACCCCGGGCGCATCGGCGTGATGGGAGTCTCCAAGGGCGCCGGCGCGACGCTCAACACCGCTATCGCGGTACGCCAGCGCTGGCGCGGCGGCTTCCCTCACCTGTTCGACCTGCATGTGGCGATCTGCCCGGGCGCCACCGCCCAGCATCGCGATCCGACAACGCATGGCCGACCGATCTACTTCATGTTGGCCGGTCGCGACGACTACACGCCGGCGGCTCCGGCGGTCGGCTATGCCCAGCGCATGCGGGCAGCCGGCAACCGGCGGATCAGGGTCAAGGTGTTCAGCGGCGCCCATCACGGCTGGGAATCGATCGGTCCGGTATTCGACATCCGCGACGCGGAAAACTGGTCCTGCTGCACCAATTTCATAGAGGACGATGGCAGGCACTTCGTCGTCGCTGCCGGCACGGCCATGAGCGAGCCCGACTACCAGAGCTGGGCGCGCCGGCACTGCGTGACACGAGGGGCCCGGGCCGGTGGCGGCACGATCGAGCTCAAGCGCCGCGCCACCGCTGACTTGATTGCCTTCCTGCAAGACCATGGATTTGCCGTGGCAAAACCGCCACACGGCGCCGCCATTCGGGAAGGCATCGCCGTCTCGGCGTGAGTCGCAGGTTGGCAGCGCGTACAATTGCGGCGTGCGGTGTGTCGCCTATTTCGTCGCCTTGTTCGCGTTCGTTGCGCTGGGAAGTTCGCCGTCCCGCGCCAGCGAGGCACTGTGGACCGGCTCGCGCGTCGCCGAGGGCCGGACCGAAGCTCTTCTGAAGGCGCTGCGCGCCGCCGGCGAGCACGGCCTCGACCCCGACTGGTACCGACCGGGTGATCTCGAGCAGGCTGCCGCCGAGACGGACAAGGCACGCGCCGAACGGCTGATCGCCGATGCGTTCGTCGCCTACGCCAGCGACATCTCGACCGGCCGGGTCCGCGCCAACCGCGTCGACAAAGACATCGACATCCAGCAGCGCAAGGTCGAGAGGGCGGATCTGCTGAAGGCGGCTTCCGACGCGCCAGACTTCGCCGCGTATCTCGCTTCTCTGCCGCCCAGGGGCGACTATCCGGCGCTGCGGAAGGCACTAGCTGAGCTGCGGGCGAAACGCGCCAGCACGAGTTTCACGCCGCTGCCCGGGGGCGACCTGTTGAAGCCGGGCATGACCGACACGCGCGTGCCGATCCTGCGCAAGCGGCTGGGCGAACTCGGCCTGACGGTGCCGGCGGCCGGTGGATCGGGCAACGACTTCTACGACGAGCCGCTCGCTGCCGTGGTGAAGTCCTATCAGGAAACCAAAGGCCTCACTGTCGACGGCGTGATCGGCATCAACACCACGCGCTCGCTCAACACGTCGCTCGACGACCGCATCGAGCAGGTCGTCGCAAACCTCGAGCGCCGACGTTGGCTGCCGGAGGACCTCGGCAGCCGTTACGTGCTGGTCAATGCCGGCGATTACTCGATGGTGTTCGTCGACGGCGGCCAGCGCGTGTTCGAGAGCCTGGTGATCGTCGGCACGCCCAAGGACCCCACTCCTGAGATCCAGTAGGTGATGCACGGGTTCCAGACCAATCCCTACTGGACGGTGCCGCAGTCGATCTCGGGCGAGGAATACCTGCCGATGTTGCGCCGCGACCCCTATGCCTTGCAGGCCAACGGGTTCAAGATCTTCGCCAACTGGAGCGACAATACCGAGATCGATCCCGCGTCGATCGACTGGAACTCGATCCATCCCAAGGCCTTCCCGTACCGCATCCGGCAGGATCCGGGCGCCGGCAATGCGCTGGGCTACATCTTCTTTCCGTTCGCCAACCGGTACGGCATCTACATGCACGACACGGCGAGCCGCTGGCTGTTCACCGAAGGCAGCCGCAACTTCAGCCATGGCTGCATCAGGCTGCAGAACCCGCTCGACTTCGTCGAGAAGGTGTTCAAGGGCAAGAACGGCTTCGACAAGGAGAAGGTGCGGGCGGTCATCAACGCCCAGCAGCAGGTCCACTATGCCTTTCCCGAGTCGGTGGCGTTGTTCGTGACCTATCGCACGGTAAGCATCGGCAGCGACGGCGCGCCGGTCTTCCGCGACGACGTCTATGGCCGCGACCGGCGCGTCGTGCAGGCGATGGCGAGGCCGCGAAGCTGATCTTGGCGGGCCGGAGGTGCGATCCGGCAAGACTATTCCGACCGGATGTTCGCCGCCTTCATGATCGGCCACCATTTGTCGATATCGGCGGTGTGGCGGGCGCGCAGGCCCTCAGGCGTCTGCTGCTCGCGCGTCGGGATCTCCTGGCCCATCTCGAGCAAGCGCTGGCGAATCGCCGGATCGGCCAGTGTCTCGACGACGGCGCGATTGAGCCTGGCCACGATCTCCCGCGGCGTGCCCTTGGGCACCCAGAGCCCGTTCCAGTAGGGCATCTCAAGTCCCGGCAGACCCGCTTCGCCGGTCGTCGGCACGTCCGGCGCGGCGCTCCAGCGCGCCCCGGTGAGCACCGCAAAGGCCTTGATCTGGCCGCTCTTGACGTAGGGCAGCGTGCTCGAGGCCTCCAGCGCGGCAAGATCGATGCGTCCGCCAATCATGTCCTGGATCGCGGGCGCGGCGCCGCGGTAGGGCACGAGTTGGGCCCGTGTACCGGTCTGCTCCTGAAAGAACACCGCCCAGACATGCGCCGGGCTGCCCGTGCCGATGGTGGCGATCGAGGCCTTGTCGGGATTGGCCTTCATCCAGGCCACTATGTCCTGCAGGTTGCTGCCGGGTAGCGTGCTGCGACCGACCACCCAGAGCGGAGAAAAGGTCAGCAGCGATACGGGTTCGAGATCCTTCAGCAGATCGTAGGTCGTCGTGTAGGCGGCACCACTCATGACATGCGAGGTCATCTGTCCGATGCAGACCGTGTAGCCGTCCGGCGGCGAGCGCACCGCCTTGCCGACGGCGATCGTGCCGCCCGCGCCCGAGACGTTCTCGACCACGACCGACTGACCGAGCGCGTCCTTCAGTCGCGCGGCGAGAATGCGGGCCAGCACGTCGGTCGGCCCACCGGCCGGGAACGGCACGATGAGCGTGATCGCGCGCGACGGCCAGGTCTCGGCGATCGCGGGAAAAGCGGCGGGAATGCAAAGCGACGCAACGAGGGTACGCAGAAACGCCCTTTTCGTCGGCATGGCGTTCCTCCAGTGAACAGAACGCGCGGAGACCATAGCCGCGCAGCCGCCGGGAGAGAAGCAGGACGGTCCGCCCCGGCCGTCGATCCGGCGATCGTCCGCGCCGCCTACTCGATCTTGAGGCCGCGCTCGGCGATCAGGCCGCGCCAGAGCGCCTCCTGCGAGCGCACCTTTTCGGTAAACTGCAACGGCGTCGAGGACCTCGCGACAAACCCCACCTCGTCGTAGCGCCGCCTCAACCCCTCATCGTCCAGGGCCGCGGCCACCGCGCGCGCCAGTCGATCGACGACGACGTCCGGCACGTCGGCGGGCGCCGCCAGGCCGAACCATTGGTCAGCCGTGAAGTCGCCCAGGCCAAGTTCGATCAGGGTCGGCACGTCGGGCAGCTGCGGCACGCGCGACGCCACGGTGACGGCGAGCGGGCGGGCCTTGCCGGCGCGGATGTGGGCCAGCGTCGGACCCAGCCCCAGCACGGCGGCGTCGACCTGGTTGCCCACCAGGTCGTTGATCGCCGGCGCACCGCCGCGGGTCGGCACGTGGGTGAGCTGAAGCTTGAGCACGGCAGCGATGTACTCGCCGGTGAGGTGCTGGTGGCCGCCGATGCCGGCGGAAACGTAGGTGAGCTTGCCCGGATGGGCCCGTGCATAGGCCACGAACTCGCGGAAATCGCGGAACGGCGCGCCGGGCGCGGCGAGCAACACCAGCGTCCCCTCGCACAGCAGGCTGACCATCTTGAAGTCGCGCAGGGGCTGGTAGCGCACGCTCTTGTTGATGAGCGGCGCCGTCAGCAGGCTGTCGCTGAAGGTCAGCAGGCTATGGCCGTCATGCGCGTTCAGCACGATGTCGGCGGCGATCGCCCCGGCCGCACCAGGCCGATTGTCGACCACGATCGCAGCATCTCCCATTTGCCCGCGCAGCCGCTCGGCGGCGAGCCGCGTGACCACGTCGGAGCTGCCGCCGGCCTGGAAGCCGACCACGATGCGCAGAGGTCGATCCGGCCAGGCGAGCGCCGGTAGCGCCATCACCAGCACGATGAGCAGCGTCGCGACGGGCGCTCTGGCCGGCCCGGTCATCAGCGCTTCTTGTCGCGCAGTTTCTTCCAGTACTCGAGACGCTTGATGATCTCGCGCTCGAAGCCGCGCTCGACGGGCTGGTAGAACTCCTCGCGCGCCATGTTGTCTGGAAAGTAGTTCTGGCCGGAGAAGCCGTCCTCGGCGTTGTGGTCGTACTCGTACCCCTTGCCGTAACCCAGGTCCTTCATCAGCCGGGTCGGCGCATTGAGGATGTGCATCGGCGGTGTCAGCGAGCCGTGTTGCTTGGCGGCGCGCTTGGCGGCCGAGAACGCCGTGTATCCCGAGTTCGACTTGGGCGCGGTGCCGAGATAGATCACCGCCTGGGCGATCGCCAGCTCGCCTTCGGGCGAGCCCAGGCGGTCGTAGGTGTCCCAGGCGGCCAGCGTTTGGGTGAGCGCATTGGGATCGGCCATGCCGATGTCCTCGACCGCGAAGCGCACCAGCCGGCGGGCGATGTACTTGGGATCCTCGCCGCCCTCCAGCATCCGGGCAAACCAGTAGAGCGCCGCGTCGACATCCGAGCCGCGCAAGGACTTGTGCAGGGCGCTGATCAGATTGTAGTGCGCTTCCTGCGCCTTGTCGTAGAGCGGCGCCCGCTTCTGCAGGAGCTTGGCGAGCCGGGCCGGCGGCACGGGCCCCTGCTCCTTGAGCTGTCCGAGCTGCTCGGCGAGGGTGATCAGGTAGCGACCGTCGCCGTCGGCCAGCGCGAACAGCGCATGGCGGCCCTGCTCGTCGATCGGCAGCTTCTTGCCGAGCGCGATTTCGGTGCGGTCGAGCAGGACGCTCAGCGACACGTCGTCGAGCCGGCGCAGCACCAGCACCTGGCAGCGTGACAACAGCGCGGCGTTCAGCTCGAACGAGGGATTCTCGGTCGTGGCACCGACCAGCGTCACGGTGCCGTCTTCGACATAGGGCAGGAAGCCGTCCTGTTGGGCCCGGTTGAAGCGGTGGATCTCGTCGACGAACAGGAGCGTTCCCTTGCCGTCGCGGCGGCGCTGGCGCGCGCCTTCGAACACGCGTCGCAGGTCGGCAACGCCGGAGAACACCGCCGACAAGGGCTCGAAATGCAGGTCGACCGCTTCGGCCAGGAGGCGCGCGATCGTCGTCTTGCCGCAGCCCGGCGGCCCCCACAGGATCAGCGAGGAGAGCTTGCGGGCCGCGAGCATCCGCCCGAGTGGGCCTTCCGGCCCGAGCAGATGGTCCTGCCCCAGTATGTCACCCAGCGCCTTGGGTCGCAGGCGCTCGGCCAGCGGCGTGGGGGCAAGCGAGGCGAAGAGTTCGGCCACTAGATCCTCACCCTGGAATGACGAATCATACTCTTTCGGACCGCGCGCGTCCTCGCGCGCTCTCAATCATGAGCGAGCCGGAGGCTCGCGGTCCGCAAGGGCAAGAACGACTTGTCGGCGCGGTTTGGCTCAGCGGAACTGGACGGTCGAGGCCATGCCCTCGCGGCCGATGCTGACGCTCGACACGCCGCCGGCAATGTGGGTCTTGAGCTCGGCGACGCTCTTGACTGGCTGGCCGTTGACAGCGGTCACCATGTCGCCCGGCCTCAGGAACCGGCCGGCATAGGAGCCGCTCTGGATCTCGAGCACGGCGACGCCGTCGCGCCATTCGATCAGGCCGAGTTCGTCGGCGACGGCGGGCGACATGTTCACGACCGTGGCGCCAGACAGCGGCTGGCGGCCGTCGAGCTGGGCGCGATCGCGCGGCGGGTTCTCCGGCGGCGCCATCAGCGGCACCTGGAGCGAGATCTCCTTGCCGGCCCGGATCACCTTGACCGGCACGGTTTCGCCCACGTTCAGGGTGGCGAGCCGGAAACGCAGACCGGCCTCGTTATCGATCGGCTGCTCGCGCACCGCCACGATCACGTCGTTGCGCCGGAAGCCCGCCAGCTCGCCCGGCCCCTTCGGGTAGACGTCCTTGACCACCAGCCCGATCGGCCGTTGCAGGCCGAGCCCGGAGGCGATGTCGGGAGTGACGCGCTGCATGGTGATGCCGAGCCACGGCCGCACGATGCGTCCGCCGCTCTCGCCCGTGGCCACGACGCGCGCGACGATATTGGCGGGCGTGGCGAAGCCGATGCCGACCGAGCCGCCGGTCTGCGAGTAGATCGCGGTGTTGATGCCGATCAGCCGGCCATCGAGACTGACCAGAGCGCCGCCGGAATTGCCGGGATTGATGGCGGCATCGGTCTGGATGAAGAAGTTCGAATCGTTGACGCCGCCGGCCGAGCGGGCCAGCGCCGAGATGATCCCGCTGGTCACGGTCTGGTTCAATCCGAAGGGATTGCCGATCGCCAGCACGACGTCGCCGACCTCGATTGAATCGGAATCGCGCATCTCGAGGTACGGGAACTTCTCGTCGGCCGCGTCGATGCGCAACAGGGCGAGGTCGTAGCGCTCGTCCTGGGTAACGAGTTTGGCGTCGAACTCGCGCCGGTCGCCCAGCACCACGCGGATCTCCTCGGCGCCCTTCACCACATGCGCGTTAGTGACGATCAATCCGTCGGCCTTGACCAGCACGCCCGATCCCAGCGAGTTCTGCACGCGCTGGCCTTCCTGCGGCATGCCGGGGATGGGGAATGGCAGACGGCGCGCCCGCGCGGTCGTGGTGGTGTAGATGTTGACCACCGCCGGCGAGACGCGCTTGACCAGCGGCGCGAACGAGTAGGCAAGGTCGCTGCGGCTGGTCGGCAAGGATTGTGCGGGCGCGGACCCTGCGGCGGCCATCGCCACCGCCGCCGTCGCCAGCATCGCCAGTCTGTTGGTCCACCCGCTCATCCGGCCTTTTCCTGCTCTTCGGTCCCGACGCCCGGGACCCTGCACTCTCGCCGCCCGCATTTGCAGGTCCTCTTATGGCAAATCAAGGGCTGCTTTCGTCGTCTGGCATATGCATTGCAGAACCTGTGTGCAAGCACGCCGTCGCAAGGCGCCTGCATCACGGGAGACTCTTCATGAAATTGACCCGCCGCCGTGTTCTCGCCGCCTCGGCCACCGCCAGCCTGGCGGCGCCCGCCGCCCAGGCCAGCCCCGGCTGGCCGACGAAAGGCACGATCAAGCTGATCGCCACATTCCCGCCCGGCGGCACGGCCGACACCATTTCCCGCATCCTCGCCCCCAAGCTCAGCGCGGCACTCGGCACCCAGGTCGTGGTCGACAACAAGCCGGGCGCCGGCGGAACGATCGGCTCGGACCTCGCGGCCAAGTCGCCGCCCGATGGCTACACGCTTGTGATATCGCATGCCTCGCCGCTGGGCATCGCGCCCGGAATCTACCCAAAGCTGCCGTATGACGTGGTCAAGGATTTCAGCCATATCAGCCTGATCGGCCATACTCCCAACGTCCTGATCGTGCCGGCGGATTCGCCCTACAAGACGCTGGCGGACTACATCGCCGCGGCCCGAGCCAGGCCGGACGAAATCGCTTTCGGCAGCTCGGGCATCGGCTCCAACACCCATCTGATGGGCGAACAGCTCTCCACACTCGCCGGCATCAAGCTGAAGCACGTGCCCTACAAGGGCTCGGCGCCGTCGCTGCAGGACATGCTGGCCGGCGCCATCCCGTCGATGTTCGACCCGATCACGACCAACGTGCCGCACATCAACGCCGGCAAGGTGCGCGTGCTGGCGATCAGTTCGGAAACCCGCATCGCCATGTATCCCGACATGCCGACCTTTGCCGAGCAGGGCTTCGCCAAGATGACGACCTCGACCTGGGTTGGCGTCTCTGGCCCCAAGGGCTTGGCGCCGGAGGTCGTGGCCAGGCTCTACGAGGAACTCCTCAAGGCCTACAAGGCGCCCGACGTGGTCGAGCGCTTCAAGGAGGTCGTGCTCCTGCCCGAAGACAAGCCGATGACCTCGTCCGAATACGGCAAGTTCGTCGGCGACTTCGCCACGATCTGGGCGCAGGTCAGCAAGCAGGCCGGGATTTCCCTCGAGCTCGGCTGAAGGCTCAGCCGCAGCGGGAATAGCCGCAGTTGAGGCAGATGTCGCAGCCTTCCTGATGGGTCAGGGCGGCGGCGCCGCAGTTGGGGCATTGGCCGACGCGCGGGGGCCTGCCGTTGGTGCCATCGGCAAGGGGGCCATCGCCAAACGGACCGTCAGCCTGGGGGGCCCCTGCCGCCAACCTGACGCGCTGCTCGGCCGCCGCGTCGAGGCCCGGTACATCGGCAGGGCTGAGGAAGCCGATCTCGACCAGATGGCGCTCGATCACGCCGCCGATCGCGGCCAGCAGCGAGGGAATGTAACGACCCCCCATCCACTGGCCGCCGCGCGGGTCGAACACCGCCTTCAGTTCCTCGACCACGAAGGAGACATCGCCGCCGCGGCGGAACACCGCCGAGATCATGCGGGTGAGCGCCACCGTCCAGGCGTAGTGCTCCATGTTCTTGGAGTTGATGAAGATCTCGAACGGCCGGCGGCGGCC
>CAZHQA010000116.1:0-15428 GCA_964533955.1 uncultured Reyranella sp.
CACCGGCCATCACCATGGCCCGGCTGCCCCATGTGCCCGTCGAGTAGGGTGTCAACGCGGTGTCGCCATGGACCACGCGCACCTTGTCGGGATGAACGCCCAGGATCTCGTGCGCAACCTGGGCAAGCGTCGTCTCCATGCCCTGGCCGTGGCTGTGCACGCCGACGCGCACCTCCAGCACGCCGTCGGGACTGAGGCGCACATGGGCCTGCTCGAAGCCCGGAACGAAGGGAATGCCCCAGGCGTGATAGACCGACGTGCCGTGCGCGCCCTGCTCGCAGAAGGTGGCGAGGCCGAAGCCCACCGCCTCGCCCTTGGCCTGCCGCGCGCGGATGGCACCAAGATCGCAGGCGGCAACGGCGCGGCGCAGCGACTCCGGGTAGTCGCCGCTGTCGAATACCTTGCCCACCAGGTTGCGATAGGGCATCGCGCCGGGCGGAACGAGATTGGCGAAGCGGATATCCGCGCCGGTGATGCCGAGCTGGCGCGCCAAGGCGTCGAGCGTCGTCTCCATGGCGTAGCACACGCCCGTCCGCGCCACGCCCCGGTAGGGCAGGATCGGCGGCTTGTTGGTGCAGGCCGAGATCGTATGGCAACGCAGCAGCGGCAACACGTAGGGACCCGGCAGGATCGAGCCGACTTGCGCGGCTTCCAGGCAGGCGCCGAACGGATACGAGGAATAGGCGCCGGCATCGACCGTGGCCTCGCACGCGACGCCCAGGAGCCTGCCCGCGCGGTCGGCCCAGGCGGTGATCTCATAGTGGTGCTCGCGGCAATTGGCGCTCGCGGTGAGCTGCTCGAAGCGATCTTCCAGCCAGCGCACCGGGCGACCGAGCTGCATGGCGATGCTCGAGCAGACGATTTCCTCGGGCAGCAGGATGCCCTTGTAGCCGAAGCCACCGCCAACGTCGGGCGACACGATCCGTACCTGCCCCTCGTCGAGGCCGAGACAGTCGGCCAGGCCGGTCTTGGTGACGTGCGGCATCTGGGTCGAGGTCATGACGATCAGCTGCTCGAGCCGCGGATCCCATTCGGCCAGGACGCCCCTGCCCTCGATCGGCGCCATGCATTGGCGCGAGGTGCGCAGCGTGCGCGTCACCTTGGCGGCGGCAATGGCGTCGAGACCGGACACATCGTCGTCGCGCCGCGTCTCGAGGAAAGCGTTCATCGACCAGCTGTCGTGGATCAGCGGCGATGTCGGCAGCGGTGCCGCCAGCATGTCGTGCACGGCGGGCAGCGTCTCGAAGTCGAGCACACAGGCCGCCGCCAGGTCCTCGGCTTGGGCGCGCGTCTCTGCCACGCACGCGGCAATGGCCTCGCCGACATGACGCAGCTTGTCCCCGGCCAGTGCCGGCTGCTCGGACACGCGGAAGCCCGGCAGGGCGGAATTGGCGCGGATCGTCCGCGCCTCCGGAAGGTCGGCCAGGACGAAGACGCGCTTCTCCGCGCCGGCGGGCTTGGTCACCGAGCGCAACCGGGCATGCGCAACGGGGCTGCGCAGGAAGGCGACCTCCAGCATTCCCGGACGGGTGATGTCGCCCACGAAGCGGCCGCGGCCGTGGAGAAAGCGCACATCTTCCTTGCGCCGAAGCGACGCCCCGACGCCAAGGCCGCGCGGGTCGGCCGTCATGCCGCGTCGGCGAGCAGCGGCTTGGGCAGGATCACCGCGTCGGAATCGAATCGCTTGCCGGCGCGCAGGCAGAACACCGGCCGGATGAAGTGATCGGCCACCACCTTGGTGTCTTCGTTGTCCTGCAGCAGGAACTTGCCGACCTCGTCCGCCACCACCGACACGTCGGCCTCGACGCCGGGCTTCAGCGTGCCGATCTCGCCCGTCATGCCGAGCATGGCGGCGCAGTTGCTGCTCACCATCGGCACGACCTGCTCGAGCTTCAGGCCAAGCGCCAACATGCTCGTCATGGCCGAAGTCAGCGAGAAGTTCTGGGCGCCGGCAAAGAGATGCATCTCTTCCTTGTCGGGATGGGCTTCGGGCGTGCCACGCGGCTTGGGAATGGTGGTGTTGTAGCCGTGCATGTCGGCACCCAGCGTGTCGGGCACGATGCCCGCATCGAGCACCAGCCGCGCCATCTTGAACGAGAAGTGCGAGCCATGGCCCACATCGGTCTTGAGGCCGCGCGCCAGCGCCTCGCGCACCATTGCATGGACTTTGCCGTGCTGGTCGACGAAGCCGCCGGGATGGCGCGTGAACGGATGGGCCAGAATATCGCCGGGCCGCAGGATCTCGATCATGTCCGGCAGGATCGCGTCGGGATCGTAGGAGTCCTTGTCCTCGGGCAACGGCCAGAGCTGGCCGAAATGGATGTAGAGCGGCAGGTCGAGCGCGCGGCCTATCTGGGAGGCGCGGCGCATCGCTTCGTCGCCCCACCGCGTGAAGCCGCCGATCTCCGCATGGCCCTTGATGCCGCGGACCAGGTCGGCGTTCTCGCGCGCCGCACGCACCGTGTCGTCGACGGCAATGCAGTCGGGCCGATAGAGCTCGGGGTAATAATGGCCCTCGAGGCCGCCCACCATGTAGGCCGAGATGAATGCGAGCACGCGCGTCGCCGCGGGCTTGGCGACATATTCGCGAAAGCCGGGAAACGTCAGGACCGACGGCCCGCCCTGGTCGACCACCGTCGTCACGCCGGAATGGACGCCGACGGTATCGGCATCGAGTCCGAATCGGCCGCTGACGTAGCGGTAGACGTGGGCATGGGTGTCGATCAGGCCGGGCAACACCAGCTTGCCGCGCACATCGACCGTTTCCTTGGCCGGCGTTGGCAGGTTCCGACCGACCGCGGCGATCCGGCCATTTCGGACGGCGACATCGTTGATGCCATCGAGGCCCTGGGCCGGGTCGATGACGCGACCGCCCTTCAGCAGCAGGTCGTACGGCGCGTTCTGCACGATTTCCATGGCATCTCTCGGTTGGTCGTCGCCATTGTGTTGCCCGGGCGTCGCCCGGACAAGAGCCGATCCGCGGCACGAGGTTTGCAAAGACCGCGCCATGCTGAACCGGGTTTTGCGTACGGTTGGACGCTGGACACTCGAGGTGGTCGAGGGATTCCCCATCCCCATCGAGGACGTCGTTCTGGTCGAAGCGCTAGGGCATTTTGTGACCACAAATGGTACCGTGGCCCGGCGGATCGGGAGAGGTGCCCGCCGCTAGGTTGCCAGGGAAGGTCGCCATGCCGGAAATTCTGACCGAGATCGTGCGCCATCCGTCGGCCTGGTATGGCCGCGATCTGGTCGACGACCCGTCTTGGATCGTCCCTCTCAGCCCCGCCCACCTCGCCGAGATCGCCGCCGCCGTGGAACAGGTCCGCCGGCGCGGCCTGCCTTTCGCGGCTCTCGCCCCGGCCGACTTCCCGCTGCCCACGCTCGCGCCGGCGCTGCGCGAATGGCAGAAGCAGGTCACCGACGGCCGCGGCTTCTACGTGCTGCGCGGCCTCAACACCGGCGACTACACCGACGAGGAAGTCGGCACCATCTTCTGGGCGATGGGTCTCCATCTCGGCCACGCCGTCACCCAGAACCCGCGCGGCGACCTGCTGGGCCACGTCTTCGACCATGGCCGCAAGTACGGCCAGATCGACGTGCGGGGCTACGAGACCAACGCTCACCTGCCGTTCCACACCGACTCCGGCGACGTCGTGGGCCTGCTCTGCCTGCGCCAGTCGAGGAGCGGCGGCCTGTCGAGCGTGGTGAGCGCCGTTACCATCCACAACGAGATCCTCAAGCGCCATCCGGAGTATCTGGCGCCGCTCTATCGCGGCTTTCACTACATCCGCCGCGAGGCGGCCCTGACCGACAGCCCGATCACGCCGCACCGCCTGCCGGTGTTCGGCGCGCGCGACGGGCTGGTGAGCGTGCGGCTGGTGCGCAACCAGATCAATGCGGCCGCCGCCAAGTCGGGCGTGCCGCTGGAACCGATCGAGAAGGCGGCGCTCGACCTGTTCGACGAGCTTGCCTACGACCCCGCCATCCATCTCGACATGGACCTGCAGCGGGGCGACATCCAGTTCTGCAGCAACTACACCATCCTGCACTCGCGTACCGGCTTCGAGGACTATCCCGAACCCGAGCGCCGGCGTCACATGGTCCGCCTGTGGCTGACCATGGACCAGCGCCGGCCGCTGGCCGACGGTTTCCCGCCGCACAACGGCTACGGCGACCGCCAGCTCGTCGAGCCCGCTCTTCAGGCGGCGAGCCTGCCCGCCGGTGCGTCCGGGATGGGCAGCCCGAGGTGATGGCGTAGCATCGAGCCCTCGTAGTCGCGGCGGAACAGCCCGCGCCGCTGCAGGATCGGCACGACCTGATCGACAAACAGGTCCATTTCGTCGTGGAACCAGGCCGGCATGATGTTGAAGCCGTCGCACGCGCCCTCGTCGACCCACTGCTTCATGTGATCGACCAGCATCTCCGGCGTGCCGACGAAGGAGCCGTGTGAACGGCTGGCGGCGACCAGCACGCCGCACTCGCGCACCGTCAGCCCCTCGCGGTCGGCGCGCTCCATCAGATGCACCACGCGGGGCGTGAAGGCGCCGCCGCTCGCCCGGATGTCCTTGGTCGGCAGCGGACCGTCCTGCGGATAGTCGTAGAGCCGGAAGTCCATCTGCTCGCTCAGCATCCAGATGCCGACCGCGGGATGCAGGAGCTCGTTCAGCATCTTCTCCTTCGCGAGTGCTTCCTGTTCGGTCGAGCCCAGGATCGGCAGCAGCCCGGGCAACACCTTCAGGATGGCAGGGTCGCGGCCGTGCCCCGGCATGCGTTCCTTGACGGCGGCGCGGAACTTGATCGCCTGCTCCCGGTTGCTTTGGGCCGCGAAGATCACCTCGGCCACCATGGCGGCAAACTCCAGCCCGGCCGGCGAACCGCCCGCCTGCACCATGACCGGCCAGCCCTGCGGCGGCCGCGGCAGGTCGAGCGCGCCCTTGACCGCGAAGAACTGCCCGCGGTGGTCGATCTCATGCACCTTGCCAGTGTCGACGAAGGTCCCGGCGGCGCGATCGGCGACGACCGCACCCTCCTCCCAGCCGCCCCACAGCGCCTTGCAGATGTCGACGAACTCCTTGGCACGCTGATAGCGCATGGACTTTTCCATGTGCGACTTGCGGCTGAAGTTCAGTGCCGCATCGTCGTTGGCCGTCGTGATGATGTTCCAACCCGAGCGACCCGCGCTCAGGTGATCGAGCGAGGCGAAGCGCTCGGCGATGGCGAACGGCTCGTTGTAGGTCGTCGAAAGCGTCGCCACGAGCCCGATATTCTCGGTGGCGCCCGCAACGGCCGACAGAATGGAGATCGAATCGATGTTGTTCAGCGCGCCCTGGGCAATGACGCGCCCGTCCTTTTCGCGCGCCGCCAGCATGTCGCCGACGAACACCAGGTCGAACTTGCCGCGTTGGGCCGCCTGGGCGGTGCGGCGATAGTAGTCGTAGCCCAGGATCTCGGTCGGCACGACCGAGCCGTGCCGCCAGCCCGCAATGTGATGGCCGCCGGGATAGGTGAAAACACCGAGATGCATCTGGGTCATGCGGCGAACCGGCTGGGGGGACGGGCGATCTGCAGGTGCTCGCGCAAGGTTCGCCCGGCGTATCCCGCGGGGCGCAAGCCGCGGGCCCGCAGCAGCGGCACCACCATGGTCACGAAAAGCTCGAGGTCGAGCGGCATGACCGCCGGAAGGATGTCGAAGCCGTCGCAGGCGCCCGAGGCCTGCCAGGCAGCGACGTGCGCCGCAAGCTGATCGGGCGTGCCGACGAAGCGCGGACGGCCGTCGCTCGCCAGGGCGTCGAGTTCAGCCGCACGCCTGGCCGCCGCCGCTTCGCTCTCGCCGAGGATCACGTCGAGGCGTGCGATGTAGCGCACACCGGGCTTGAGCGCCTGCCATTGCGCGCGTGCCGTCCGTGCCTCGGCAAGCGTCGCCGGCGCGCCCAGGACGATCTCGGCACTGGCCGCGAGATCCGCCCGCGCCGCCGCCGGCACGTCGCGATGGAGGATCACCGGCTGGCCCTGCACGGGACGCGGCACGTTGAGGGGTCCGCGCACCGTAAAGAAGCGGCCGGCATGCTCGATCGGGTGCACGTGCGCGGGATCGGCGAAGGTGCCGGTCGACTGGTCGACGACGAAGCCCCGGTCTTCCCAGCTGTCCCAGAGTTGGCGCGCGACGTCGATCAGCTCGACGAACCGGGCGGCGGCATCGGCGCTGTCCAGCGCCAGGTCGGCGCGCTGGAAGCGCCCGGCCGTCTCGGCAGGCCCGGCCAGCCCCGCGATCCAGCCGGTGCGGCCGCCCGACAGATGATCGAGCGTCGCGAACACCCGGGCGACGTGAAACGGCTCGGCCATGTCCGCCGGCCAGTAACTGCAGAGACCGATGTGCTGCGTGGCGCCGATCAGCAGGCCGGCCAGCGGCAACGGATCGAGGTGCAGGCCATCGATCCTGCCGGACGCCCGCAGCGCGCGCGGCGCCGTTGGAAAGCCCAGCAGCACCGCATCGAGCGCACCGCGCTCGGCGATCCGGGCCGCGCGCAGGAAGGGCGCCGCCCCCGCGAAGCCTGGCTGACCGGACAGGCGCCAGGCGGCCGGATGCCAGCCATGTGCCGCAAGGGAAACGAAGAGATGCACGCCAAAGCCTATCACGCAATCCGCGTACCAAGCGAAAGCCACCGACCGTTCCGTGCGGATCGCGGACCGCCCGCTGGTATCGTTCTTGCTAGCCGGTCGGCATGGCGTTCCTGGACCTGCACGACTGGTCGCTCACCGCCCTCGTTGCGGCGCTGTTCGCAGCCAGTCTGTCCTTGCAGAATTTGCCGGCCGACCGTGGCGCGTTTCGCGACGCCGCCGTCTGCGAGAAGCCGGGCATCGCGGCGCTGAGCACCTTCCTGTCGCTTCACTGACCGCCGGCGACGAACAGCGCGTCGACGACCCGCACGTCGCCCGATCCCTTGCGGATGAGGACCGGGTTGAGGTCGCACTCGGGCACGAGGTCGGCGAAATCTGCCGCCAGTTCCGACAGGTTCGCCACCAGCCGCGCAAGCGGCGTCAGGTCGGTCCGGGGAATGAGGTTGCGGTAGCCGCCGAGCGCCTTGCCGAGCCGCGTCCGCGACAGCATCGCGCCTGCCTCGCCATCGCTCACCGGGCTGAGGCTCAGCGCCTTGTCTGCCTCGAGCTCGACCAGCACGCCACCCGATCCGACGATGGTGAGCGCGCCATAGGGCGGTGCTGCCTGGTAGCCGACCATGGCCTGCAGGCAGTCGATCAGCTCCTCCTGGAGCTCGTAGCCCTCGATGACGGCGCCGGGGACCTTCTCGCGCACGTTCCTTTCGATCAGCGCAACGGCGGCGCGCAGCCCTGCCTCGTCCTTGATGCCGAGCTGCACCGCGCCGACGTCGGAGCGATGCGGCACGCCGGCCGACACCACCTTCACCACCATCGGATAGCCGATCTGGCCGGCGAGCGAGACGGCCTCGGCCGCCGATCGGGCCACGGCCGATTTGACCACCGGGATGCCGTAGCTTGCCAGCAGCTGGCCGACGAGCGGCCGCGGCAGCGCCCCCCGCTGGCCATCGATCTCGCGCTTCAGCGCCGCGCGCTCGGGCGTGAGCTTGCGGTCGGCGAGGCGCCGCGCGTCCGGTTTGCGGCCCGCCCAGGCGAGCATGCTCTTGACCGCCGCCAACCCCGGCCACAGGCCGCGTAGCGCCGGCACGCCGGTGCCCTCGAGGCAGGCGAGCAGACGCTCGCTCATGATCTCGGCGGTGGGCGAGATCACCACCACCGGCTTGTCGGTGGCGCGGCTGAGCTCGGCCACGGTCGTCAGGTGGCCGGTGTAGTTGCGATGGCTGCTGGCCGGCAGCGAGGCCTGCATGTCCTGCAGGATGACGCCGACGCCTGTTTCCGCGGCGGTCATGACCGCCGTCATGCCGGCGAGCGCTGCCCCCTGCTGGCGGCCGACGCTCTGGCCGATGTCGACCGGATTCTGGCCCGGCAAGCCAGGCAGGGCGGCGCGCACCACGGCGGCCGTATCCTCGGAAAACACGGCCAGCGGCAGGTCGATCTCGTCGCAGATATCGCAGGCGAGCGCAGTCTCGCCGCCGGAGATGCCCATCAGCGCGATTCGCCCCCGGCCCGGCCGCTTGGTGGCGACGGCGAACATCTCGAGTGTCGCGATCAGCTCCTCGTAGTCGCCAACGACGGGAACGCCGTAACGCTCGACATACCCCTGGAAGGCGTCGTCGTTGCGGATCAGCGCCCCGGTATGAGCCAGGGTCGCCCGCGCGCCGGTGACGGACCGTCCGACCTTGAGCATGACCAGCGACTTGCCGGCGGCCTGGACTCGCTCGACGGCATCGGCAAAGCGATCGGCATCCTGGATCGATTCGAGGATCAGGCCGATCACCGACGTCTCGGGATCGGCGGCGAACCATTGCAGGTAGTCCGCGCCGGTGACCCGGTATTCGCTGCCGATGGTGACGACCTTGGAGAAGCCGGCCGTGCTGGAATTGATCACCGAGATCGCCGCCGAGCCCGACTGGGCGATCAGCGCGACCGGCCCCTTGGCGAGACGCGAGGTGATGCCGCCGGTGTAGATCGGCGTCGCATCGGACAGGTTGATCAGCCCCATGCAGTTGGGGCCATGCATCAGGATGCGGCTGCTGTTCACCAGCTGCCGCAGCTCCGCCTCCTGCTCGAGGGAGAATCCGGCGGTGTTGACGATCGCCGTCCGCACGCCCTTGCGGTCGAGCCTGCGCACCACATCGGCGACGCCGGCCGCCGGCACGGACGCGAGCGCCACGTCGACGCCGTCCGGCAGGGCCTCGATCGAGGCCACCGCGGCGAGGCCCGCGATCTCGGGCGCTTCGCCGTGCACCGGTATGACCGTGCCGGCGAACTTGTAGTTGGCCAGGTTGTCGAGCGCCACGTTGCCCAGCGTCTGGCGCTTGGGCGACGCGCCGATCACCGCGATGGTCCGCGGCCGGATCAGCGCGTCCATGAGAATGTCCATGTCGGTGTCCTGCGCTACTTGACCCAGACGTGCGACATGCTGGGATTGCCGTTGAAGGCGAGATCGAGTTCCTCGTCGATGCCGCCGAACCGGCTCGAGACCGCGAAGAACTTCCGCGCATTGGTCAGCGTCAGGTGCGGCATGTCGCGGGCCACGATCTCCTCGTACTTCTTGTACCACTCCCGGCGCTCCTCGAGCGGCACCGAAGCGGCCTTGGCGGCGATGGCATCGAGCTCGGGATTGCAATAGCCGGTCGGGTTCACGTAGGGCACGTTGGTCCTGTTGCACAGAAACGACCGGTCGACGCCGAACAGCGGATCGGTGCGCGCCGTCAGGGACACCATCGAAACGTCGAAGTTGCGGTCCTTGAAGACCTTGTTGGTCCACAATTGCCCTTCCAGCAGGCTGAGCTTCACGTCGATGCCGATCGCGCGCCAGTTGGCGGCGATGAGCTGGGCGGCCGGTTCGGCGTAGAACGCATCGGCATTGACCGCGCTGGTGAGCTCCACGGAGAAGCGCTTGCCGTCCTTGAGCGGAAAGCCCGCCTCGTCGAGCATCTTGCCCGCCTTGGCCGGGTCGAAGGCGAATTGCTTGTTGTAGTCGACGGACGGATCCGTCAGCCGGGTGAACTGTTCGGGAATGGCGTTCATCGCCGGAAACGCCAGGCCCTGGTAGACGTCCTTCGAGATCCGCTCGCGGTCGATCGCCGTCAGCAGCGCCTGGCGGATCAGGGGCTTGTTCAGCATGTCGCGGGTGATGTTCATGTCGAGCGACAGCCGCTCGGCGGCGTTGACCTTGATCTCCCGCACTTCGAAGGCGCCCTTGGCCTTGGCCTGCTCCATGGTGCGGCCGACCTGCGGCAGCGCCGGCCGCAGCACGTCGATTTCGCCGCGATAGAGCGCGTTCTGCTGCTGCTGCACGTTGGGAATGAACACGGCGACCACCGAATCGAGATAGGGCCGCGGCTGGTCCCAGTAGTGCTCGTTACGCTCGAAGGTGATGCCGCGCCCTTCCTCCCATTTGACGAACCTGAACGGACCCATGCCGACCGGCGCGCGGTTTGCCGGATTGGTCGGGATGTCGGTGCCGTCATAGATGTGCTTGGGCATCAGCGGAAAGACTTCCTTGTCGAAGCCTTCCAGCGCGGCGGACTGCGGTTCCTTCAGGGTGACGATGAACGTGTTCGCATCGGGCGTCTCCACGCGATCGATGTTCGGCAGCACCTTCACCAGGTAGGTGTTGTACTGGGCGAAGGCCTTGAGCGTGAAGGCGACGTCGTCCGACGAAAAAGCGTGGCCGTCCGACCACTTGAGATTGGGCCGCAGGTGGAACGTGTAGACCTTGCCGTCCTTCGAGATGTCCCAAGAGCTGGCGATTTCCGGCTTCTTGTTGCCGGTCCGGTCGTACTTGAAGAGGCCGCTTGCCCAGAGGTCGGCAATGATCAGCGGGGTCACCGCAGAAGTGAGCTGCGTATTGAGCGTGGCGCCGGCGACGCTCACGCCGATGATCGCCGTGCCGCCGCGCTTGGGCGCCGCCTGGGCATGGGCCCGGCCCGGATCGCCGGCGCCGAGCGCCAGGACACAGGCTGCCGCCATACACCACTTCATAATCCCGCTCATTGCGGTGCTCCTTGCATATTGGATCCGGATATTGACGCCGGCGCGAGCGCGGCGTCCATGGCCAGGCGGCGCGTTCGGGCGATGTGCGGGTCGGCCACCAGTTTCGCAGCCAGCAGGGAGCGCGTGTAGTCGCTCGCCGGATTGCCAAGCACCTGGCGCGTCGGACCGGCCTCGACGATGCGCCCCCGGTACATGACCATCACCCGGTCGGAAATCGCGTCGACGACGTTGAGGTCATGACTGATCAGGACCAGGCCGAGGTTGCGGCTCGACTTGAGGCTCACCAGCAGGTCGAGGATCTGCGCCTGGACCGACATGTCGAGGCTCGACAGCGGCTCGTCGGCAATGATCAGCCTGGGGCGCACCGCCATGGCCCGGGCGATCGCGATCCGCTGCTGCTGGCCGCCCGACAGTTGGTGGGGATAGCGATCGTGGAACTGCGCCGCCTCAAGGCCGACGGCGGCCAGCAGTTCGGTGATCTCCGCCTCGAGCGTATGGCGCGTCGCGAGCTTGTGACGGCGCAGCACGTTCGACAGCGTGGTGTCGACCCGCATCCTGGGATTGAGCGACGAGGCGGGATCCTGAAAGACCGGCTGGACGGCCTTGCGGAACGTCGCCCAATCGGCCGCCGAGAATCCGTCGACCGGCCGGCCGCGATAGGCGATCTCGCCCGAGGTCGGCCTGACCAGGCCGAGCAGCATGCGGGCGAGCGTGCTCTTGCCCGAGCCGGACTCGCCCACGATCGCCAGGGTCTCGCCTTCGTTGACATCGAGATCGACACCGTCCACCGCGGGCGCGGCAGCGGGACCGAACCAGCGCCGTCCGCCGAAGCGCTTGACGATCGAGCGCGCCGACAGGATCGGCGCGCTCATGGCGCGGCGCTCCCCAGCGCCTGGGTCTGGTGCAGGCGGCGGGCCGATGCGAGCAGGCTCGCGGTGTAGGCGTGCTGCGGCGCATCGAACAGGGCGAACACATCGGCCGTTTCGACGATCTTGCCGCCATGCATGACGTAGACCTGGTCGCACAGCTCGGCGACCATGCCGAGATCGTGGGTGATGATCAGCATGGCGAGGCCGCGCTCCTTGTTGAGCCGGCGCAGCGTCTGGATCACCTGGTACTGCACGGTTGCGTCGAGCGCGGTCGTCGGCTCGTCGGCGACCAGAATCTGCGGATCGGGGGCGAGAGCCATCGCGATCAAGACGCGCTGGCGCATTCCGCCCGACAGCTGGTGCGGGTAGAGGCGCAGGACGCGCGCCGCATCGTCGAGCCCGACCTGGCGCAGCAGCTCCTCGGACTTCAGGCGAATCGCCGGGCGATCGCCGAGATGGCGCAGCGCCTCGGCCAACTGGCGGTCGATGCGCAGCGTCGGATTGAGATAGGACAGCGGATCCTGGAACACCATCGACATGCCGCGGTGGCGGCGCAGGGCCCGTATCGTCTCGGGCGCCATCGCCAGCACGTCCTCGCCGCAGAAGCGCACCGAACCGGACAGCTCGGCGATCGCCACGTTCGGCAGCAGGCGCGTCATCGCCCGGCCGAGCGTGCTCTTGCCCGAGCCGGACTCGCCCACGATGCCGACGCATTGGCCGGCCTGGACGTCGAGATCGACGCCGTCGACCGCCTTCACGACACGACCGTGAACGCGCAAGTGCACCTTGACGTCGCGCGCGCTCAGCAAGGGGAGGCCGCCAGGCGGTGTGTTCATGGCCGCACCGGTCAGCCCTCGAGCTTGGGCGCACCGGCCGAGGCGCGCGGATTGAACATTTCGGTGACTCCGTCGGCGAACATGTTGAAGCCCAGCACGGCGAGACAGATCGCCATGCCCGGGAACACGCTCATCCACCACGCCAGCTCGAGGAATTCCTGGCCACGATTGAGCATCTCGCCCCAGCTCGGGACCGCCGGGTCCGAGAGGCCGAGGAAGCCGAGGCCGGCCTCGATCAGGATCGCCGTGCTGGCGTCGAGCGCCACCTGCACGATGACCGTCGGCAGGGCGTTGGGCAGGATCTCCTGGAAGATGATGTGGAAGGTCGACAGGCCGGTCGCCCGCGCCGCCAGCACGAACTCGCGCTCCGACAGGGTGATGAACTGGCCGTAGACGATGCGCGCCTCGATCGGCCAGATCGCCAGCGCGACCGCCGCGACCTGCAGCCAGAAGCTCGACCCCATCAACGACACGCTGAACAGCACGATGATGATGGCGGGCAAGGTATGGAACAGATCGGTGATGCGCAGCAGCACGGCGGCCAGGGCGCCGCGGAAGTAGCCGGCCAGCGCACCGATGGTGCCGCCGATCAGGAACGCCATGGCGGCGGCTGAGAAGCCGATGGTGAGCGAGGACCGCCCGGCATAGAGCAGCACCGAGCGCACGTCCCGGCCCAGACTGTCGGTGCCGAACGGATGCTGCCAGGTCGGCGGCTGCAGCGACGGGGAGCCGACGTCGGTCGGCGCAACCGAGGCGAACAGCGGGGCGAACACCGACAGCAGCGAGACCGCCATGAGGATGGTGAGGCCGATGCCGCCGAAGCGGGTCGCGAACAGCCGGCGCAGCAGGTCGAAGGGCGCGGCGGCGCGGAAGCGACCCGACGGTTGCGGCACGGAGATCACCACGCTGGGCTCGACAGGCATCGCTAGCTTCGGGCCGACGAGACGCGGATGCGAGGGTCGAGCCAGGCATACAGCAGGTCGACCACGATGTTCATGACGACCACCGAGCAGGCGACCAGCATGACCACGCCCACGATCACCTGGGTGTCGCGCGCGCGCACCGCCTCGACCATCAGGGAGCCGACGCCGGGATAGGAGAACACGGTCTCGAGCAGCACCGCGCCGCCCATCGCCGTGCCGAACGAATACCCCATCACCGTGATGACCGGCAGGATCGAGTTGCGCACCACGTGTCCCATGATGATCTCGCGCCGCGACAGGCCCTTCTGCCGCGCCGTGACGATGTAGCCCTGCTCGAGCGTTTCCGACACGCTCGCCCGCATGAAGCGGGCGACGCGCGTGGTTTCCAGGATGGTGTAGGTCGCGACCGGCAGCACCAGATAGGTCGCCCGCTCGAGCAGCCAGTCGACTCCGGAAGTGCGCGAGATCATCGGTCCCATGCCCTGGGTCGGCAGCCAGCCGAGATTGATCGAGAACACCAGGACGAGCAGCTGGCCGACCCAGAAGGTCGGCATGGCGTAGCCGATCAGCACCAGGCTCGACCACGCCCGGTCCACGCCGCGATGCGGGGTGACCGCCGAATGGATGCCGATCGCCACGCCGATCATGATGCCGAACGCGTAGCCCACGCCGGCGAGCAGCAGCGTGCGCGGGAATCGCTCGGCCAGGATGTCGAACACCGGACGGCGGTAGTTCATCGAGTAGCCGAGATCGCCGTGCAGAACATTCGTCAGGTAGCCATAGAGGCGGGAGAGAAACGGCTCGTTGAGATGAAAACGCTGCTCGAGCGCGGCGCGCAGCGCCGGCGGCACCGGCATGTCGCCGACCATGGCCTGGACCGGATCGCCCGGAATGAGCTGCAGCAGGCAGAAGATCGCGACCACCACGCATACCAAAAGCAGCAGCGCCTGCGCCAAATGTCCCGCGGTGTGCCGCAGCATCCCTTGCCCTCCCGTCGCATCATAGGGCGATGCAATTCGCAAACCAAACACAAGACGAATGGACGCTCATCGAGCGATGTGCTGAGTTTGGCGCATGCATCAAGCGAAGGGGAAATGGACGTGGTGAGGAAGGTTATCGATCTGGAGTGCCTGCTGCCGCCGGATGAGCAGGGCAAGCCCCGGCAGTATCACGAGCAGGCGTCGCACCGCATCGGCTACGGCGATCCCGAGCTGCTGCCGCCGCGCCCGGGCTATGGCTTCGACAACTACAAGAACATCTTCCGCAAGCGCGTCGACCCGGCCAAGCCGGCCGGCAGCGACAAGAAGGCCACGCCCAAGGGCCAGTCGATCAAGGAATTCGTCGCCGAGCTCGATCGCGAGGGCGCCGAGGTTTCCGTGCTCGGCCGCGTCGACAACAACATGCTGGCCGACGTCGTGGCGGAATTTCCCGACCGCTTCTTCGCCCTGGCGTCGATCAGCCCGTTCGACGGCATGCGCGGCGTGCGCGAGTTCGAGCACCTGATCAAGGAGCGCAAGCTGAACGGCCTGCGCGTCGCGGCGCTCTACAACAATCTCGCGGCGAGCGACCGGCGCTACTATCCGCTCTATGCCAAGTGCGTCGAGCTCGACGTCCCGGTGCGCATCTATTCGACGATGAACTACGCCAACGATCGGCCCTACGACCTCGGCCATCCGCGCCATCTCGACCAGATCGCCATGGACTTCCCGGAGCTGCGCATCGATGCCGCGCTGAGCGGCTGGCCGTGGGTCAACGACCTCGTCGGCCTGATGCGCCGCCATCCCAATCTCTATTGCGACACCTCGGCCCACCATCCGCAGTATTTCGGCGTGCCGGGCTCGGGCTGGGAGATGTTCACGCAATTCGGCAATACGCTGCTGCAGGACAAGATCATGGTCGGCTTCTCGAAGGATTCCTTCGGGCTCACCATCCCGCAGAGCGTGGCGCTCTACGAAAAGCTGCCGCTCAAGGACAAGGTCATCGAGAAGTGGCTGTACGGCAACGCCAAGGCATTCCTGCGTTGCTGAGGGACCGCGGGGCGGCTGTGACTACCACCCTTTGTGGTGGTTACTTTTAGTAACGGTTAAAATAACGGAAAAATAACGGGCCCCCACGCGCCTGACGCTACTGCTTGGGAGAGTGGTTACCGCGCGGTAACGCTTTAAATAAGCAAAAAACACGGG
>CAZHQA010000117.1:0-15416 GCA_964533955.1 uncultured Reyranella sp.
GGCCCGGCGCCACTTCCTTCATCGCCTCGACGGCGGAACCCAGCGTCTCGCACAGCGCCGCCACGGTCGGCCATTCCGATTGCCAGCCGCCCAGCGCGCGTTCGTGCTCCTGCACCATGGCCGCCACGATCGTCGCCGCGAGCTGCGGCGCGCGGTTGGCGGCGGCCAGCGCCAGCGCCGCGCCGACCGGGTTGCGCTTGTGCGGCATAGTCGAGGACCCGCCGCGCCCTGGCCCCGACGGCTCGGCCGCCTCGCCGACCTCGATCTGCATCATCAGCGAGATGTCGCGCGCCGTCTTGCCGAGCGCGCCGCAAACCAGCGCGATGTCCTGTGCAAACGCGGCGACTCGGACCCGCTGCGTAAACCAGGGCGCGGGTGGCAGGGGGAGGTGCAGCTCCTTCGCCAGCGCCGTCATCACGGTTTCGGCCTTGTCACCGAGCGCCGAGAGCGAACCCGAGGCGCCGCCGAATTGGACGACCTGCGTTTCACGGAAACTCCCGGCCAGCCGGCGCCCGGCGCGGTCTATGTCGGACGCCCAGCCGGCAACCTTCTGGCCGAGCGCCAGCGGCGTCGCGGGCTGCAGCAGGGTGCGGCCGAGCATCGGTGTCGCACGATGCTGCCGCGCCAGCGACGCAAAGGCCGCGACGATGGCCTCGAGATCGTCAAGCAAAGGTGGCACCGCCTCGCCGAGCTGCAGCACCATCGCGGTGTCGAGCACGTCCTGGCTGGTCGCGCCCCAATGCACATAGTCCGCGGCATCCTTGTCGCGTTTCGCGACCTCGGCGGTGAGCGCCTTGACGACCGGAACGGTGAGTGTCGCGGTGCGACGCGCCGCTGCGGCGAGCGGCGCGGGATCATAGAGCGCCGAGTCGCAGGCGGCCGCGATGGTCGTCGCGTGCCGCTGCGGGATCAGGCCCGCCTCGGCCGCGGCCATCGCCAGCGCCGCCTCGAAGCGCAGCATATGGCGCAAGGTGGCGAGGTCGGAGAATGCCTCAGCGGTCGCCGCGGCGGCGCCCAGCGCATTGACGAGGGCGCCGGCCATGGGCTCAGACGTCGAAGAAAACGGTTTCGCCGGGGCCGCCGAGGTGGATCGGCAGGCGCCAGGCGCCCTTGGCGTCCTTCTTCGCCAGCAGCGTCGAACGCCGCGACGGATCGACCAGCTTCAGCACCGGATCCTCGGCGTTGGCCGGATCGCCGTCGAAGTAGAGTCGCGTCGCCACCCGGTTCAGCAGGCCGCGGGCAAAAATCGAGACGTTGATGTGCGGTGCCTGCATGCCGCCCGCGGGCCATGGCACCCGGCCGGGCCTCACGGTGCTGAAGGTGCTGCTGCCGTCGGTGAACGTCGAGGCACGGCCGTAGCCCTCGAAGCCGGCATCGAGCGGCAGGTTTCGGCGATCGTCGGGATGGTTGTAGCGGCCATGGCTGTTGGCCTGCCAGATCTCGAACAGGCCGTCGGGCACGACGGCACCCTCGGCATCATGCAGCACCAGCGCGACCTCGATGCGCTCACCCGCCACGCCGGGTGGCGCCAGGTCGGCGCGATAGGCCTTTACGATCGTGCCCCAGTAAAACGGGCCGATGGTCTGCGACGGCGTCACTTGCATTTCAGTTTTCCATTGGCGTGGCGTTGCGCCCGCGCAGCACGATGTCGAATTTGTAGGCGAGCGCCCATTCCGGCCGCGTGTTCTCCATGTCGAACGACGCCTGCAGGCGCTCGCGCGCCGCCGCCGGCACCGAATTGTAGATCGGGTCGTAGGCCAGCAGCGGATCCTGCGGGAAGTACATCTGCGTGATCAGGCGCGTGGCGAACGCCGGCCCGAACAGCGAGAAATGGATGTGTGCCGGCCGCCAGGCATTGTGATGGTTTTTCCAGGGATAGGCGCCGGGCTTGATGGTGACGAACTGGTAGCGGCCCGCGTCGTCGGCGCGATTGCGGCCGCCGCCGTAGAAATTGGGATCGAGCGGCGCATCGTGCTGGTCGCCCGGGTGGTGATAGCGGCCTGCGGCGTTGCATTGCCAGATCTCGACCATCGCCCGGGGGATCGGCTTGCCGTCCTCGTCGAGCACGCGGCCATGCACCAGGATGCGCTCGCCCAACGGCTCGCCCGAGCGCTGCCGGGTGAGGTCGTTCTCCAGCGCATCGAGCCGCTCGCCGACGAGCAAGGGACCGGTGATTTCCGACAGGCTCTGCGGCAGCGCGATCGGCGCCTGACGCGGCGCGCGGCCTGCCGTCGACTTGTACTCCGGCGACAGGTTGGCCGGGTGCTGGCCGGCGGCGGTGCGACGGTAGGTGTCCTGGGTCATGGCCGCAGTCTAGCGCCTAGGCCGCACGGACCTCCAGCCCGCGTGGCGTGGCGCGATAGCCGGTCAACGTACGATCTGCAAAGCCCAGCCGCCAGTCGAGCATCTTGGCGGCATATTCGCCCACGCGCCCGGCATAGGCCGGATCGCCGGCACGATTCACGAACTGGCCGGGATCCACCTTGAGGTCGAAGAACAGCGGCGGCAGGGCAGCGAAATGGACGTATTTGAAATCATGATCCTGCACCACCGCGAGCGAGCACTTGTCCATCGGGATGCCAAGAGCTGTCTCCGGCCTGGTGTAGAAAAGGTCGCGGAAGTCGAACTCGTAATGCACCTCCGTGCGCCAGTCCGAGGGCGCCCCCTTTTCGGTGAAAGGCAGCAGCGACTGGCCGTCGCACTGGCGCGGTATCGGCAGGCCGAGCCACTCCAGGATGGTCGGCATGGTGTCGATGGTCTCGGTGAAATTCTCGACGATCATGCCGCGTGTGCCGTTGGCCGCGGCGCGCGGATCGCGGATGACCAGGGGGATGCGATAGGACTCGTCGAAATAGCCGATCTTGCCCAGCAGGTGGTGGTCGCCCAGCTGCTCGCCATGATCGCAGGTAAAGACGATCAGCGTGTCCTCCCACTGGCCGGTTTCCTCGAGGTAGGCGAAGACGCGGCCGAGATGATCGTCGATCTCGCTCATCAAGCCGCAATAGGTGGCGCGCATCTGCGCCACTTCGGCCTCGCTCATCTGCGAGCCCAGAGCCTTGCCGTCCTGGAAGAAGCTCGCCTGCTTGATCTCATCGACGTAGTGCGCAAGCAGCGCGTTCTGCCGGGCCTCCTCGGCGGGTGAAGAGGCGCGGATCGCCTTGGGCATGTCCTGCGGCCGGTACAGGGCGTTGTACGGCGCGGGCGCGATGAACGGCGGATGGGGGCGATAGTAGCCGAGATGCAGGAACCACGGCTTGCCGGCGTGACCGCGCAGATAGTCGAGCCCGCGCTGGGTGAACCACGCGGTGTCGGAGAGATCCTTGGGGATCACGGCGGGCTCGGCCGTCGCACCGCCGGTCGAGGGACCCTGCGGAAGCCAGATATTCTCCCTCGGCTTGGGCATCTTGAAGCCCTGGCCCTCGACCCAGCCGAAATAGGCATCGCGGTTCTCGAACGAGCCGACAGAATGGAAGCCGTCCATGATGTCGCCCAACACGAAGAAGCGTGGATCGTTGGGCGAGGTACCGCGCGGGTCGGGCGTGGTCGTGGTGTAGCCGACCAGGGCCGGGTCATAGCCGCCGCGGCGCAGTTCGTGCGCCAGGTTGGTGAAGCGATTGTCGAGCGGAATGGTGTTCTGCACCGCCCGGTGGTTCATCATGTAGAGGCTGGTCAGCAGGCTGGCCCGCGCCGGCCCGCAAGGCACGGTCTGGGTGAAGTGGTTGCGGAACGTCACGCCCTGGGCGCACAGCCGGTCGATGTTGGGCAGCTTCAGGTAGTCGGCGCCGAGCTTGGGCAGCATCAGGCCGCGCCACTGGTCGACCACGATCAACAGCACGTTCTTGGCGGGGGGCATGCATTTCCTCTGTCTTGGCCAATACCTTGGATGGGCCGGATAATAGGCTAGAGTGCGACCAAATCACCGGAGGAGACTAGACGTGGCGAAATTCAAGATCGTGACAACAGCGGGCCCCGGTACCGGCGTGCCCGGCGCCGATCATTCGCTGGAAATGGAGGCGCTGGCGGGCATCGGTGCGGAGATCGTCGAGGTCAAGGGCGGCGAGGACGAGATGGCCGCCGCCGCGGTCGACGCCGATGCGATCTACGGCAAGGGCCGCCCGCGCATCACCGCCAAGATCATCAATGCCGGCAAGAAGCTGAAGGTGGTGTCGCTGGCCAGCGTCGGCGTCGATTCCGTCGATGTCGAAGCCGCGACCGCGCTCGGCATCCCGGTCACCAATTGTCCCGACACCTTCATCGAGGAGGTGGCCGACCATGCCATGACCTTGATCCTCGCGAGCTGGCGCCGGCTCGTGGTGCAGGACCAGATGGTGCGCAAGGGCGAGTGGGCCAAGGCGCGGCCGATGCTCTACCAGTTCCCGCGACTCATGGGCATGACCCTGGGCTTCATCTCGTTCGGCCACGTCGCGCGCGCGGTCGCCAAGCGCGCCAAGCCGTTCGGCTTCCAGATGCTGGCCTACGACCCCTACATCGAAGAACTGGTGATGAGCGAGCACGACGTGCAGCCGGTCGGCTACGACGAGCTGCTGCAGCGCTCAGACATCATCTCCATGCACGCGCCCGGCACCAAGGACGCGCACCATCTCATGAAGGAGCAGCACTTCCGCAAGATGAAGAAGACGGCGCTGTTCGTGAACACAGGCCGCGGCTCGACGGTCGACGAGCCCGCCATGATCAAGGCCCTGCAGGAGGGCTGGATCGCCGGCGCCGGGCTCGACGTGATGGAGACCGAGCCGGTCGGGCACAACAATCCGCTGCTCGGCATGGAAAACGTGATCCTGACGGCGCATGTCGCCTCGGCGTCGAGCCGCTTCGACCTCGCGCGCAAGCGAAGGGTAGGTGCCGAGATGGCACTGGTGCTGTCGGGCAAGTGGCCGCGCGCCTGCGTCAATCCCGCGGTGCTGGAAAAGTCCAAGCTCGAGCGCTGGCAACCATTCTCGATGGAACGCGGCCCCGGCAACTAGGGCGGTGGTCGAAGACGGTCGCGGATCGCGCGCTCGCATTCGGACAGGCTGGCGAACGGGCCGAGGACGACGCGTCCGGCGTCGCTGACTGCATACCAGCCTGCTTCGGTGACGTGGTAGTCGCCGACATCCTCATCGGGAACATGGACCGCGATCAGGTCCTTGACCTTGGCCATCGCGGGA
The DNA here is from genome assembly GCA_964533955.1 of uncultured Reyranella sp. GTDB lineage: Bacteria > Pseudomonadota > Alphaproteobacteria > Reyranellales > Reyranellaceae > Reyranella. The sequence continues at coordinate 5,166 of CAZHQA010000117.1, forward strand.
AAATAGCCCCTTGGTGGTGCCGATCAAGGCCGTCCGGCGTCTGATCTAGTGCAGAAAGTGCTCGCGGTCGCGCATGGCATGCTCGCACTCGTCGAGGCTGGCGAACGGGCCCAGCACCACCCGCTCGCCGTCGTCGACTGCATACCAGCCGGCTTCGGTGACGTGGTAGTCGCCGACATCGTCATTTCCCACGCGAACCGCGAACAGATCGATGTTCTTGGCAAGAATCCCGAGGTGTGCGCGTTGCATGTCGCGACAACGTGCGCCGGTGGCGGAAGTTCCACCGTCAGGGGCGTCGCGTCCAGTGCGCCAGATTGGCCGGTCCTGGAGGAATCTTGCCCGCCACCAGGGCCTCGACCTGGCGCACCGTGTCGAATGCCTGGCTTTCGCTGGCGGCCGGCGTCAGGCCGCCGACATGCGGCGTGGCGATGACGTTGGGCAGGCGGGCGAGCGCCGGCGACGGCATCTGGTCGGGTGCGCGGCCGACATCCATGGCCGCCCCGGCGATCCTGCCCGCCACGAGAACCTCACTCAACGCGGTCTCATCGACCAGGTTCCCGCGTGATATGTTGATGAAGAAAGCATCCGGCTTCATGCGCGCGAAGGCCGTTGCGTTCATCAGGTTCTCGGTCTCGTCGTTGGCGATGGCGAGGCAGATCACGTAATCCGAGCGGGCAAGAAGATCCTCGAGCGTCAGCTTGAGAAAGCGGCGATCGTCGATCTGGGCGTAAGGGTCGCTGACCACCACCGTCATGCCGAGCTGCGCCAGCACCGGCGCGAGATCCCGCGAGATCTGGCCATAGCCGATGATGCCCACGGTGCTGCCGGCGAGCTGCCGGCCGACCTTGATCTCGGGCATGCGGCCCTGTCGATAGTCGTTGGAGGCGAGCGAGATGCCGCGCGAGAGATCGACCAGGAACCCCAGGGTCAGCTCGACCACGGATTTCACGAACCCCGCCTCGGCATGGGTCACCAGCACGCCCGCTTTCGACGCCGCGTCGACGTCTATGTTGCGGATGTCGACGGCGCTGCGCATCAGCACCTTGAGCCCCGGCAGGCCGGCAAAGACTTCACCGGGCACGGCAGTCGCCCGGTCGGCAATCACCAGGTCGCAGTCACCCGCCGCCTCGATCAGGCGGCCGGCATCGAGTGGTGCGGTGCCTTCATGCAACTTGACCTCGACCAGCTCCCGCAGGCGGGCAAGCGCGCGGGCGCCGAAATATTGCTGGCGCGCCTGCGGAACGTGGGTGAGCAGCAGCTTTGGCATCGGGCTATGATCGGACCCCAGGGAGGAACATGCAATGAATGCGGCCCGCAAGAAATCGCCCCAGGAGCTGCGCAGTGCGCGCTGGTTTGCGCCCGACGACCTGCGCGCCTTCGGCCATCGCTCGCGCGCCATGCAGATGGGCCTGGCGCCCGAGGACTGGGTGGGCAAGCCGGTGATCGCCATCCTGAACACCTGGTCGGAGGCGCAGCCCTGCCACATGCACTTCAAGAGCCGGGTCGACGACGTCAAGCGCGGCATCCTGCAGGCCGGCGGCTTTCCGATGGAGCTGCCGGCGCTCTCGCTGTCGGAAAGCTTCCTGAAGCCCACCACCATGCTCTACCGCAACCTCCTGGCCATGGATGCCGAAGAGCTGCTGCGCGGCCATCCCGTCGACGGCGTGGTCCTGATGGGCGGCTGCGACAAGACCACGCCGGCGCTGCTGCTGGGCGCAATCAGCATGGGCATTCCGGCGATCTATCTGCCGGCCGGGCCGATGCTGCGCGGCAACTGGAAAGGCAAGGTACTGGGCTCGGGCTCCGACGCCTGGAAGTACTGGGACGAGCGGCGGGCCGGAAAAATCTCCGACGACGACTGGGTCGACGTCGAAGCCGGCATTGCCCGGAGCTACGGCACCTGCATGACCATGGGCACGGCGGCCACCATGATGGCGATGGCCGAAACGCTCGGCATGTCCCTGCCCGGCGCCTCGTCGATCCCGGCGGCCGATGCCAACCACATCCGCATGGCGGCCGAGACCGGCCGGCGGATCGTCGACATGGTGTGGGAGGACCTCACGCCCGGGAAGATCCTCACCAGGGACGCCTTCCTGAATGCCATCACGGTCGCCATGGCGGTCGGCTGCTCGACCAACGCCATCATCCATCTGGTCGCGCTCGCCCGCCGCGCCGGCCATGAGGATGTCGGGCTCGACGATTTCGAGCGCGCCAGCCGCAAGGTGCCGGTGATCGCCAACATCCGCCCGAGCGGCGACAAGTACCTGATGGAGGATTTCTTCTACGCAGGCGGCCTGCCCGGCCTGCTCGAGCAGATCCGCGAGCACCTGCATCTCGGCGCCATGACCGTTACCGGAAAGACGCTCGGCGAGAACGTGAAGGGCGCCGAGGTCTACAACGACGACGTGATCCGCCCGGTCAGCAACCCGATCTACAAGGAAGGTGCCCTCGCGGTGCTAAAGGGAAACCTGGCGCCCGATGGCTGCGTCATCAAGCCGTCAGCCTGCGCCCCCAAGTTCCTCAAGCACACTGGGCCGGCGCTGGTGTTCGACGATTATCCCGCGATGAAGGCAGCGATCGACCGCGACGACCTCGACGTCACGGAAGACACCGTCCTGATCCTGCGCAACGCGGGCCCACAGGGTGGGCCGGGCATGCCGGAATGGGGCATGCTGCCGATTCCTCGCAAACTCGTGCAACAGGGCGTGCGCGACATGGTGCGGATCTCCGACAGCCGCATGAGCGGCACCAGCTACGGCGCCTGCATCCTGCACGTCTCGCCCGAATCCTACATCGGCGGGCCGCTCGCCCTGGTGAAGACCGGCGACATGATCTCGCTCGACGTCGACAAGCGCATGATCGACATGAACGTCTCCGACGCCGAACTCGCCCGGCGCAAGGCCGCCTGGAAGAAACCCGAGCCCCGCTACGAACGCGGCTACGGCTGGATGTTCACCCGCCACATCAAGCAGGCCAACGAGGGCTGCGACTTCGACTTCCTCGAGACCAGGTTCGGCGCCCCCGTCGCCGAGCCGTCGATCTACTGAGGACCGCTCCATGAAACCCGAAAGCCGCGACAAGCTCCGCACCGTCAGCACGCCGACCGTGGCCACCGCCCTGTTCAAGCGCGGCCACCGCATCCAGGCGATCCAGGACGTCCATCCGCTGTCGCCCAAACAGCCGACTCTGGTCGGCGAGGCCTTCACCCTGCGCTACATTCCGGCGCGCGAGGACCTCAACAAGCTCGAGGCTTTTCGCGACCGAAGCCATCCGCAGCGCAAGGCGGTCGAGGATTGCCCGCCCGGCATGGTGCTGGTGATAGACAGCCGCAAGGACGCGCGCGCGGCCTCGGCGGGTGCTATCCTGGTGACGCGGCTGATGAAGCGCGGCGTCGCCGGGGTGGTGACCGACGGCGGCTTCCGCGATTCCGCCGAGATCGCCGCGCTGAACTTTCCGGCCTATCACCACCGGCCGAGCGCGCCGACCAACCTGACCTTGCACCACGCGATCGACATCAACGTGCCGATCGCCTGCGGCGACGCGCCGGTGTTTCCGGGCGATGTGATCCTGGGCGACGGAGATGGCGTGATCGTGATCCCGGCCCATCTCGCCGACGAGATCGCCGACGAAGCCTTCGAGATGACGGCCTATGAAGACTTCGTCACCGAACGCGTTCAGGCAGGATCGGGCATCTTCGGCCTCTATCCGGCGACCGACCCGAAGTCGCTCGAGCTCTTCGCCGACTGGCGCAAGAAGAACCGGCGCTAACGCGCGCCGCGGACCAGTCGTCCCGGCAGCGCGCCGGTGAACTGGCCGTCGCGATAGGTGATCGCGCCGGACACGATGGTGGCGCGATAGCCGTCGGCCTTCTGTTCGAGGCGGCGGCCGCCGCCCGGCAGATTGTGCACCGGATGGGGTGCCGCGACCCTGAGATTGTCGAGATCGATCACGTTGAGGTCGGCCTTGTAGCCCGGCGCCAGCCGGCCGCGATCGCCGAGCCCGATCAGGCGCGCCGGCACATCGGTGAGCTGCTGGACCGCCCAGGGCAGCGGCCAGTGCTCGCCCTGGCGGTCGCGCGTCCAGTAGGTGAGCGCGTGCGTGGTGTAGCTCGCGTCGCAGATCATGCCGTAGTGCGCGCCGCCGTCGCCCAGCGCCATGACCGTGTAGTCGTGGTGCAGCATGCTCGCCATGTTGGCGTCGGACGAATCGGTGTAGTTGGCGCCGGGATGGAACAGGATGGTCCGGCCGTCGCCCGACACCAGCAGGTCGTAGGCAAGTTCCAGCGGGCTCACGCCGAGCTTCGCGGCGCGCTTGTCGAGCCGGCTGCCGGCCGGCGGCGTGTAGTTCGGCGGGTCGCCGAGCACGTACATGTTGCCGACGCTGCGCATGAAGGCGAGCATCTGGGGGTTGCGGTAGGTCGGCTCCTCGACCAGCAGCCTTGCGCGCATCGCCGGATCGCCGAGCTTCTCGAGCTTCTGCGCCAGCGGCAGATCGGCGACCGCGGCGTAGCTCGGGCAGGTCGAGAAGGGATTGAACGACAGCTCCAGCCCATAGAGCAGCGCCACCGGCCGGCCCGCGACCTGGCCCCGGATCGGCAGGCCGTCGCGGTTGGCGCGTTCGACCTCGCGCAGCAGGGTCTTCCAGCGGCCGGGATAGATCGAGATGTCGAGCAGGGTGAAGGAGAGCGGCCGGCCCGACGCCTCGACCAGCCGGCGCAGCATGGAGAACTCGGTCGAGCCCTCCTCGGTCGCGTCGGCGAAGTCGTCGAGCAGCTGGATCACGCCCTTGCCGATGCGGCCCATGCCGCGGGCGATCGCCGTGAGCTCCTCCTCGGCGGCGGTAATGGTGGGCGTCAGTACGCCGTCGGGCGTGCGATGGAACAACGAGCGCGAGGTCGAGAAGCCGAGCGCGCCGGCCTCGATGCCCTCCGCGACCAGGGACGACATGGTCGCCATGTCCTGCGCCGTCGCGGGCTCGCGATCGACGCCGCGCTGGCCCATCACGAAGACGCGCAGCGGCGCGTGCGGCACCTGGGCGGCGAAGTCGATGTCGCACCGACGCGCCGCCAGCGCGTCGAGATATTCCGGGAAGCTCTGCCAGTTCCAGGGCACGCCTTCCTGCATGACGATCTCGGGGATGTCTTCGACGCCCTCCATGACCTTCATCAGCGTATGGCGGTCCTGCGGCCGGCAGGGCGCGAAGCCCACGCCGCAATTGCCCATCAGCACGGTGGTGACGCCGTGCCCCGACGACGGCGAGAAACGGCTGTCCCACGTCGCCTGCCCGTCATAGTGGGTGTGGACATCGACGAATCCCGGCGTCACCGCGAGTCCCCTGGCGTCGATCTCCTCGCGGCCGGCGCCGACGCCGCGGCCGATCGCGGCGATGCGGCCGTCCTGGATCGCCACGTCGGCCTCGCGCGGCTCGCCGCCCGTGCCGTCCAACACCGTGCCGTTGCGGACAACGAGGTCGAACGCCGCCATGGCTATTTCCTCATGACTGTCGCCTCGCCGAGCAGCGAGACATGGGCGGCCACGATACGCCAGCCCTCCGGGGTGCGCATCCAGGTGTGACTCTGGCGCCCGGTCCTGGTCGCACCATGGCGTTGAAACTCGCAGTTGGCCGTGCCGAAATCGTGGCCGTAGGTCACCACCCAGAGCTTCAGGAGGTCGCGGTTGACGACGAAGCCCGGGTCGCGGCCGGAGCGGAAGGCGGCGATCTGGTCGTAGCCGTAGAGCTGTTCGCCCACGCCGTAGCGCAAGGTGTGCGGGCTGTTCCAGAACAGCTCGTCGAGGGTGGCGACGTCGTTGGTGTTGAGCGCCTTCTCGTAGCGATTGAAGGCCGCTGTCACCTCGGCGACGACCGACGGTATGTTGATTTCCATTGTGTGTCTGTCCCTTCTCCGAGATCTGCCGCCGGCGCGAGATCCTTCACGCCGCTCAGGACGACAGGAAACTCATGCCGATGCCGCTCTGCATACGCCCTGCTTCTCGAGGTGGGCCGCGACGCGCAGCGCTGCCTGCTCGTTGTAGGGCCGGGCGATCACCTGCACACCGATCGGCAGGGCGCCCGCCTTGCGCGTCGGCACCGCGACCACCGGCAGGCCGATGAAGGAGATCGGCTGGGTGAACAGGCCGAGATTGGCACGCACCGACAGCTCGACGCCGCCGATCTTCATCATGACCTGGCCGAGCTTGGGCGCGCTGCACGGCGTGGCCGGCGCCAGCACGATATCGACCTCGTCGAACAGCTTCAGGACCTGCGCCCGGTAGTGGCGGCGGAAGCGCTGCGCCTTGACGTACCACGAGCCCGGCAACAGCGCGCCCGCCATGAATCGCTCGCGCGTGTCCGGGTCGAAATCCTGCGCCCGCGTCCTCAGCCGCGGCAGGTGGAGCTGTGCCCCTTCGATCGCCGTGATGATGTAGGCCGCCGAGCGGGCAGCCGCAGCCTGCGGCAGCACGACGGTCCTGGAGGCGCCAAGCGCCTTGGCGACGCTCGCCACCGCCTCGAAGGCGTCGGGCTCGCCGCCCTGGGCAAAATAGTCGCCGGCGATGGCGATACGCAGGCCCTCGGCGCCTTCGCGAAGACGGGACAGCGTCGGCTCCGCCTCCCGGTCGGTGCAGGCGGGATCGGCCGGATCCCAGCCCTGCATGGCATCGAAAGCGAGCGCGAGATCCTCGGTCGAGCGCGCCAACGGACCCAGGTGATCGAACGCGTCGACGAACGGAAACGAGCCGGCACGGCTCAGGCGTCCGTAGGTCGGCTTCAGGCCGAACAGGCCGCACAGCGAGGACGGCACGCGGATCGAGCCGTTTGTGTCCGAGCCCAACGCGAACGGAACCTCGCCCGCCGCCACCGCGGCGCCCGAACCGCCGGATGATCCTCCGGTCATGCGCGTCGGATCGTGCGGATTGCGCGAGGGACCGTAGTGGGCGTTCTCGCCGGTGAAGTCGTAGGCGTACTCGCCCATGTTGAGGCCGCCCAGAAGGATCGCGCCGGCCGCTTCGAGCTGGCGCACCAGCGCGCCGTCACGCGCGGCCTTGGGGCCATCGACATTGATCTTCGAGCCGGCACGCGTCGGCAGGCCCTCGATGTCGAACAGGTTCTTGACCGCGAACGGCACGCCGACGAGCGGGCCGCGATGACGGCCGGCATCGATCTCCGCCGCGCGCTTGCGCGCCCGGTCGGCGACGATGTCGGTGAAGGCATTGACCGTTGGCTCGGCGGCCTCGATGCGCCTCAGCGCCGCGTCGACGACGGCGCTCGCCTTGACCTTGCCGCTCGCAACGGCACGCGCGATCTCGGCCGCTGTCGCGGCCTTCGACAGGGGATCGCTCATGGGTGGAAGACCGGTGCGGGGGTCAGCTCGTCGTCGAGTTCGACGGCGAGCAGTGGCTGGGCGATCGCGAGCGAACGCTCGACGTTGAGAATCACGTTGGCGCGGTATTGCGCGGCGATCGGCAACCCGATCGTCTTGGCGCCCTCATCGACCCAGCGTTCAATGTCCGGCTTGTCGGCCACGTTTCCCCCCTTCTACAGCATGGTGCGTCCAGCTGGAATCAGCCGGACGCACTATGCCATTGATCGAAGCGCCTGGAACAACGCGTTTCCAAAGAGATGGAACCGCTGCGCTTTTCCATCTCTCTGGAAGCCGCTTCAGGCAAAGTGGCAGGCAACTTGGCGCGCCGGGGCCACCTCGCGCAAGGCCGGCATTTCGGACGCACACCGCGGCTCGCCCTTGGGGCAGCGGCCGTAGAAGCGGCAGACCTTGGGGTCGGGATCGATCGGGCTGCGCGGCTCGCCACCCAGCCGCAAACGGCCGATCCGCTTGTCGGGATCGGCCTGCGGGATCGCCGAGATCAGGGCGCGCGTGTAGGGGTGCTTGGCATCGGCGAAGACCTCGGCGGCAGGCCCGGCTTCGACGATCTTGCCGAGATACATCACCAGTACCCGGTCGCACAGCAGGCGCACGACGTTGAGGTCATGACTGACGAACAGGTAGCTCATGCCGAGGTCGCGCTTCAGCGTCTGCAACAGCTGCAGGATCACGACCTGCACCGAGACGTCGAGCGCGGCAGTCGGCTCGTCGAGGATCAGCAGCTCCGGCTCGACGGCGATGGCGCGTGCGATGCCGACCCTGGCCTTCTGGCCACCCGAGAGCTGGTGCGGGAAGCGGCTGAGCAGCGCGCGCGGCAGGCCCGTCATGTCGGCCAGCGCCTCGACGCGCGCGGTCAGGGCGGAACCGGACAGGCTCTTGAGGCGGCGCAGCGGATCGGCGATGGCGTGGAATGCCGTGAAGCGCGGGTTGAGCGAATCGCCCGCATCCTGGAAGACCATCTGGACGCGGCGGCGGTTGGTGTTGCCGGCGAAACCGCTGGCCCGGATCGCCGCGAGGTCGGTCTCGCCGAGGCGGATGCTGCCTGAGGTCGGATCGAGCAGCCGATTGATCAGGCGGACCAGCGTGGACTTGCCGCAGCCCGACTCGCCCACCAGCCCGACCGTCTCGCCCTTGCCGATGGCGAAGCTCACCTCGTCGACGGCATGCAGCAGGCGCTTGCCGCCGACGTCGAAGCGCTTGGCCAGCCGGCCGATCTCGAGCAGGCCACTCACAGCGGGTTCCAGCACGCGACGTCGTGGCGCTCGCCGACGAGCCGGTGCGGCAGCGGCTCGGCGCAGCGTCCGACCATGCGCTCGCAGCGGCCGCTGTAGCGGCAGGCCGGCAGGTCGTCGCGCCGCAGATCCGGCAGGTTGCCGGGTATCGACACCAGCTCGGCCAGCGACGCCGTCTCGCCCGGCGTCGCGGCCAGCAGCTTGGCCGAATAGGGATGGCGCGGGCCGGTGAACAGCGCCTGGCTCGGCGCCGATTCGACGATGTGGCCGGCATGCATGACGACGATCCGGTCGCAATATTCGGCGGCCAGCGCGAGATCGTGGGTGATGAAGATCGTCGCCATGCCGGAGCCGCCGGCGAGCTCGTCGATCAGATCCATGATCACGGCCTGGGTGGTGACGTCGAGGCCGGTGGTCGGCTCGTCGGCGATCAGCAGCGCCGGACGGCAGGCGAGCGCAATGGCGATCATGATGCGCTGGCACATGCCGCCCGACAGCTCGAACGGATAGGCCTCGGCCCGCCGCTCGGGGTCGGGGATGCGCACCTTCTTCAGCATCTCGACCGCGAGCTTAGGCGCATCGTAGCGGGTGGCGCCGCCGTGCCGCACCAGCACGTCGGCGATCTGGTGGCCGACACGGCGAATCGGGTTGAGCGCGGTGCGCGGGTTCTGGAAGATCATCGACAGCTCGCGGCCGCGCAGCTCGGCAAGCTCGCGCTCGGACTGCTTCAGGAGGTCGGAGCCGCCGAACATTGCCTTGCCCGATGTCACCCTGCCGGCGGCGTCGAGAATGCCCATCACGGCGAAGGCGGTCACCGACTTGCCCGACCCCGACTCGCCCACCAGCGCGATCTTCTCGCCCTTGTCGACGGCAAAGCCGACGTGCTCAAGCACCTTGACGACGCCGGAGCGGGTGCGGAACTCGACCGACAGGTCGTCGACGGCAAGGGCCGGGACCGCCGTCATGTCCGCTGCCGGGGATCGATGATGTCGCGCAGCCCGTCGCCCAGAAGGTTGAAGCAGAACACCGCGAGCATCAGTGTGGCGCCGGGGAACAGCGCGATCCACCATTCGCCGGACTGGATGAAGTTGGCGCCCTCGGCGACCATGATGCCCCACTCCGCGTCCGGCGGCTTCACGCCGAGGCCGATGAAGGAGAGGCCGGCGGCATTGAGGATCGCGTAGCCCATGGTGAGCGACATCTGCACCATCATGATCGGCATGATGTTGGGCAGGACGTGACCGAGCAGCACCCGCGCCTCGCCGTTGCCCGACAGGCGCGCGGCCTCGATGAAGCCCGCGTCGCGCCGCACGTTGGCCTCGGCGCGCGCGACGCGGACATAGAGCGGGAAGTTGATGATGGCGGTGGCCAGCACGATGTTGATGACCTTGTTGCCGAGCGCCGCCACGATGCCCATCGCCAGCACGAACAGCGGAAAGGCCATGATCGTGTCGGCCAGCCTCCCGACGATCCGGTCGGTCCAGCCGCCGAAGTAACCCGCCGCCACGCCCGACAGGGCGCCCAGCAGGAAGGCCAGGATCACCGACGAGAAGGCGATCGTGAGGTCGAGGCGGGTCGCCACCAGCACGCGGCTGAAGATGTCGCGGCCGAGCTGGTCGGTGCCGAACCAGTGCGCCGCCG